>DATLQI010000028.1:0-77084 GCA_035535295.1 Solirubrobacterales bacterium | reverse complement strand
GCAAGTGGAAGCGCCGTCGCTCAACGGATAAAAGGTACTCCGGGGATAACAGGCTTATCGGTTCCAAGAGTCCACATCGACGAACCGGTTTGGCACCTCGATGTCGGCTCGTCGCATCCTGGGGCTGGAGTAGGTCCCAAGGGTTGGGCTGTTCGCCCATTAAAGCGGTACGCGAGCTGGGTTCAGAACGTCGTGAGACAGTTCGGTCCCTATCTGCTGTGGGCGTTGGAGAGTTGAGAGGAGTCATCCCTAGTACGAGAGGACCGGGATGAACATGCCTCTGGTGTATCTGTTGTCCTGCCAAGGGCATCGCAGATTAGCTACGCATGGAACGGATAACCGCTGAAAGCATCTAAGCGGGAAGCCGTCCTCGAGATAAGCTCTCCCATCCCCTTGAGGGAGTAAGACCCCTGGTAGACCACCAGGTTGATAGGCCGGCGGTGGAAGCGCAGTAATGTGCGTAGCTGACCGGTACTAATGGGTCGAGGGCTTGACGGATATTTTTATCTACCCATCTGGTCTTGTGCGGTTTTCAAGCTCCACCGGGGCGGTCTCGCAAAATTTCCGGTGGCGCATAGCGAGTGGGAGACACCTCTTCCCATTCCGAACAGAGCAGTTAAGCCACTCAGCGCCGATGGTACTTGGGGGGCAACCCCCTGGGAGAGTAGGTCGCCGCCGGTTCTTCGTGTGTAGCCCGCGCCACGAGCTGGCGCGGGCTGCGTGCTTTCAGTAGCGGCGCGCTACGGCCCCGTCGAGCGGCTTGCGTAGCGCTGCTACGCGGCGCCACTCGCCGTGGCCGGATCGGCTTGCTCCTGCAAGCCCTCGCCATCGCGCCAGCACGCGGCCGGGGCTACCGTAATTGGTTAGCCCAGTTGCCTCGCGCGGCGCGGACCGCGGAATCCAGCTTCTTCAAGCAGGGTGCACTGGGACCTGCGATGAGCTGCACGCGTACGCGGCGAAACCGGACGGTCTGCGCAACCCTGGCGAGGGCTCCCAACGGGCTCTAGCCCGTACTCGCCGAGGGTTGCGAAGTCAATCAGGAGGTCGGCGGCGTCGGTCAGCCGGCCGGTGATTTTGGTCTTCGAATCGAACATGGGTTCGTACTGTAGGTCTACCCTCGGACGGGTTGATGAAACTGCAAGCGGGGTTGCATTGGCACCCTAAATTTGGCTCTGCACAGCCAAATCATCGGTCTTCGGCGCTGAAGCGCTCGATCAATTTGGCGACGAGGGCGGGACGCTCGACGTTGGGGGAGTGCCCGGCGCCGGCGATCAGGTGGGTCTCGGCGCCGGGGACGGCCTGCTTGTACTGATCGAGGGCGCGCTGCGGGTCGTTGACGATCTGCTCCTCGGCGCCCATCAAGACCATCAGCGGCTTGCCGGTGGCCGCCATCCGCTGGTCGAGCGCCTCTTCGCCGAGGAAGTCGTCGACGCCGCCGGGTGAGTCGTCGTAGGAGGTGTAGGTCATCCGCTTGACGTCCTCGACGAATTCGTCGGGAACGTCATAGCCGGGGGCGAAGGCGACCGCGAGGCCCTTGCGGATGGAGAAGTCGGGCTTGACTTGCCAGAGGAGCTGGCCGATCAGGGGCTGAAAGGCGAGGCCGGCGACGAAGCCGAGGTCGCCGTAGCTGTTGTCGGGAGGCATGTCGATGATGACCGCCCGGCCGACCAGCTGCGGGCTCTGTTCGGACAGCGCCACAGTTACTGACCCGCCAAGGGAGTGGCCGACCACGGTCGCGTCTTCGACTTCGAGCCGTTCCAGCGCCTCGGCCACCACCTTTGCCTGGTTTGGCGGCGTATAGCCGGACCCCGGCTTTTCCGAGCCGCCGTGGCCGAGTAGATCGACGGTAATCACCCGGTGCCGACGTTCCAACGGCGGGACGACCCCGTTCCACCAGTTCATCGCGCAGCTGAAGCAGTGGATGAGGACGATCGGGGAGGCGTCCCGCGGGCCGTGTTCGGCCACCTGCAGGTCTCCGTCGGCCAGCTTGAAGATCCGCCCGTCAGGTTCAGTGACCTCGGCCTTCTCGGTCCTGCCGTCGACCACGAGCATGTTGACGAGGAGCAGCGCCAGCACCGCCGCGACCACGCCGATAGCGATCTTCACTCGTCTCCCCATGGCCGGTCGTTACCCTAGCCGGAACCATGGAGAAGTTCGTGATCCAGGGCGGCGTTCCCCTCGCCGGGGAATTGACCGTCGCCGGCAACAAGAACGCGGCGCTGCCGATCCTCGCCGCCTGCCTGCTAACCGAGGAGGAGGTGCTGCTGCACCGGGTGCCGCGGATCCGCGACACCGAAGCGCAGATCGCGCTGCTGGAGAACCTCGGGGTCGAGGTTGCCTGGGTCGCTGACAACAGCGTCCGCCTCTGCGCCCGTGCGGTCGCCGGTGGCACCGTCGACGAGGAGCTCTCGCGCCAGATCCGCGCCTCCTTCCTGCTCGCGGGGCCGCTGCTGGCGCGCTTCGGCGAGGCGAAGATGCCGCCGCCCGGGGGCGACTTCATCGGTCGCCGCCGCCTCGACGCTCATCTCGACGCCTTCAAGGACCTCGGCGCCCGCATCGACGGCAGCCGCTGGATCGAGCTCTCCGCGCCCGCCGGTCTGCGTGCGTGCGAGATCTTCATGGACGAGCCTTCGGTGATGGGGACCGAGAACGCGCTGATGGCGGCGGCGCTCTGCCCGGGCCCGACCCAGATCTCCAATGCCGCCAGCGAGCCGCACGTCCAGGACCTGGCGCGACTGCTGGCGAAAATGGGAGCTCGCGTCGAGGGGATCGGCTCCAACGTGATGACCGTCCACGGCGCCGAGAACCTCGGCGGCGCCGAGCACACGATCTGCGCCGACCACATCGAGGTCGGCAGCTTCATGGCGCTTGCCGCGGCGACCGGGGGGGAGCTGCGGATCCGCGACGTCGAGCCGGACGACCTGACCATGGTCAGGCGTCAGTTCAAGCGACTCGGTCTGCGCTCGGAAATCGAGGGGACCGACATGCTCGTCCCGGCCGGCCAGCACCTGCAGGTCGAAGCCGACCTCGGCGACGCGATCCCGAAGATCGAGGACGGCCCCTGGCCGGCGTTCCCCGCCGACCTCACCTCGATCGCCCTTGCCCTCGCCACCCAGGCCGAAGGCGAGGTCCTGATCTTCGAGAAGATGTTCGAGAACCGTCTCTTCTTCGTCGACAAGCTTGTCGCGATGGGCGCTCGGATCACGCTGTGCGATCCCCACAGGGCGATCGTCAGCGGTCCGAGCCGGCTTCATGGCGAGCGCGTCTCCAGCCCCGACATCCGCGCCGGGATGGCGATGCTCATCGCCGCCTGCGCGGCGGAGGGGACCTCGGAGATCGGCGAGATCCGCCAGATCGACCGCGGCTATGAGCAGATCGACGAGCGCCTGCGCGGCCTCGGCGCCCAGATCGAACGCGTCTCTGCAGAGGTCCCTGCCTAAAAACGCCTTCGGCAGGGGAATTCCCACCGCCCGCGTAAGGTCAAGCCGATGATCCACCCGATTCCACCGGGAACGCGGGACGTGCTGCCCGACGAGATGCGCGAGCTGCGCAGGCTCAAGCACGCCCTGCTCGAGGTCTTCTTGGGGCGTGGCTACGGCGAGGTGGCGACGCCGGCGATCGAGTACGACGAGACGATGGCGCGAGGGGACGGCCGTGCCGCCCGCTCCTCCTACCGCTTCTTCGACGAGAGTGGCGAGCTCTTGGCCTTGCGCTCGGACATGACCGTGCCGATCGCCCGCCTCGTCGCCGGCCGCTACGCCGACGGCGAGCCTCCTCATCGCCTTTGCTATCTCGCCAGCGCCTATCGCGCTGTCCGTCCGCAGAGCGGGCAGCTGCGCGAGTTCGAGCAGGCCGGCGTCGAGCTGATCGGAGCCCCGGCATCGGAGGGGACCGTCGAGGTGATCGAGGTGCTCGAGGCAGCGCTCGACGCCGCTGGCCTGAGACAAGCCGTGATCGGGCTCGGCGACGCCGACCTCTACCGGCAGCTGCTGGAGGAGCTCGGGGTCGAGGGGGAGGCGCGGGACGAAGTCCTCGCCAGTCTCGCGACACATGACCTCGTCGGGTTGGAGGAGAAGCTCTCCGAAGCGGGGATTGGCGCCGAGCGGGTCGAGACGTGTGTGGCGCTTACCCAGCTGCGCGGCGGCAAGGAGGTGCTCGAGCAGGCGCGTGGGCTCGGCGGTTCCGCCGTCGAGCGGGCGATTTCCCGGGTCGGCGAGACCTATGAGGTGCTGGAGCGGCGCGGAGCCGCCGATCGCGTCCAGATCGACCTCGGTCTTCTGCGCGATCTCGGCTACTACAGCGGCGCGATCCTCGAGGTCTATGACCCCGCCCTCGGCTACGTCCTCGGCGGTGGCGGCCGCTACGACGGGCTGATGAAGCGCTTCGGACTCGACCTCTCGGCAGCCGGTTTCGGCCTCTACCTGCAGCGCGTCCACACCGCCCAACTGCAGGAGCAGGGGAGGGACCCGTCGTGAGCGCGCTGAAGATCGCGGTTCCCCGCGGCGCCCTCTTCGGGGGAACGCTCGACGTCCTCGACGGCGCCGGGATCGACACCGCCGAGCTGCGTGGCGACTCCCGCTCGCTGATCTTCGAGACCTCCGGGGTGACGTTGGTGACCGTCCGGCCATCCGACGTTCCCACCTACGTCGAGGCCGGCGCCGCCGACGTCGGCATCACCGGCAAGGACGTCCTGCTCGAGCAGTCCGACCGCGTCGTCTACGAGCTGCTCGACCTCGGCTATGGCCGCTGCCGCATGGTCCTCGCCGCCCGTACCGGCAACGACCGCCTGGCGGAAGCGCAGCGGCGACTGGGGAGGTTGCGGATCGCGACCAAGTACCCGCGGATCGCCGAGCGCTACTTCGAGTCCACTGGCCGTCAGGTCGAACTGGTGGAAGTCAAGGGTTCGGTCGAGCTGGCGCCGCTGGTCGGGCTCGGCGACGGCATCGTCGACCTCGTCGCCACCGGCCGCACCCTGGAAGAGAACGAACTCGAGGTGCGCGAGGAGATCGTCGAGTGCACGGCTCGCTTCGTCGCCAACCGCGTCTCCCACAAACTGCGCGCCGCCGAGATCGACGAGCTGACCGCGAAGCTGCGCCAGGTCAGCCGATGAGGACCCGGAGCTTCGAGTGGAGGGGCGCCTTCGAGACCGCCGAGGAGCTGCGCGAGTGGGCGGTCGAGGCCGCCCCTGCGGTCGATGTCACGCCGATCGAGCGCGAGGTTCGGAGCGGGGGGGACGAGGCGGTGCTGGAGCTGACGAGCCGCTACGACGCGCCGGGAGCGGCGCTGGGGGGACTGCGGGTCGATCCCGCCGACGCCGAGGCCGCTCTCGCCGTCGTCGAGCCAGAGTTGCGCGCGGCGATGGAGGCGGCGGCGGCCAATGTCCGCGCGGTCGCCGAGGCCCAGATCGGCTCCGAGCGGACGGTCGAACTGCCCGCCGGGCAGAAGGTGAAGCTGCGGGAAGTCCCAGTCGAGGCGGCGGGGGTCTACGCGCCCGGTGGCCGCGCGGCCTACCCATCCTCGCTCCTGATGTGCGCGATCCCGGCGCAGGTGGCGGGGGTCAAGCGGATCGCGGTCGCCTCGCCCCCGGGGCCGGACGGACGCGTCCACCCGTTGGTGCTCGCCGCCGCGGCGCTCTCTGGGGTCGAGGAGATCTACGCGATGGGGGGCGCCCAGGCGATCTTCGCGCTTGCCTACGGGACCGAGACGATCGTCCCGGTCGACGTCATCGCCGGTCCGGGAAACGCCTGGGTGCGCGAGGCAAAGCGCGCCGTCTACGGCCAGGTCGGGATCGACTCGCTCGCCGGGCCCTCGGAGCTGATGCTGATCGCCGGCCATGACACCGACCCTGAGTGGGCGGCACTAGACCTCTGCGCCCAGGCCGAGCACGGGCCGGAAAGCCCGCTGGTCGCGGTCGCCGTGGAGGAGCGGGTGCTGGAGGCGATCGCTGAGGCCAGCGAAGCGGCAGCGGCTTCCCGCCCCAGCGTCACCGAAGCGCCGCTGGCGTTGGTGCAAGTTCCCGACACCGAGGCGGCGATCGCGCTTGCCAACGCCTATGCGCCCGAGCACCTGGAGCTGCTGGAGACCGACGCGGCGCTGCTCGCCGATCGCGTCACCACCGCCGGCTGCGTCTTCGTCGGCCGCCACGGGGCCACCGCCTTCGGCGACTACCTCGCCGGCTCGAACCACGTGCTGCCGACCGGTGGCGCCGGCCGCTACGCGGGCCCGCTCGGCCCCGGTGCCTTCCGCCGCCGCATCTCCAACGTCGAGATCGACGGCGCCGCAACCGAGCTGGCGCCTTATGTCAACGCCCTCGCTCGCGCCGAGGGCTTCCCCGTCCACGGAGAGTCAGCGATGATTAGGAGCAACTGATGAGCCGCACTTCCGAAAAGCAGCGCGAGACCGCCGAGACCCAGATCCGGCTTTCCCTCGATCTCGACGGGGGGGAGGCGAGCGCCGAGACCGGCGTTGGCTTCCTCGATCACATGCTCGATCTACTGGCGCGCCATGGCCGCATCGGGCTGAAGGTCGAGGCCAACGGCGACCTGGAGACGGGCGCCCACCACACGGTCGAGGACGTCGGCATCGTCTTCGGGCAGGCGCTTGACGAGGCGCTCGGCGACCGCGCCGGGATCCGCCGCTACGGCTCGGCCCTGGTGCCGATGGACGAGTCCCTGGCCGAGTGCGCGATCGACATCTCCGGTCGCCCCTACTGCGACTTCGCCGCTGACCTGCCGGTGGTCTCGATCGCCGGCTTCGACAGCGAGCTGGCCGAGGAGTTCTTCCGCGCCGTCGCCAACAGCGCCAAGCTGACCCTGCACATCTGGGTCCGCTCCGGGACCAACGCCCACCACATGATCGAGGCCTCGTTCAAGGCCTTCGCCCGCGCCCTGCGGGTGGCCGTCTCGATCGATCCCGACGAGAGCGGCGTGCCCTCGACCAAGGGAACGCTGAGCCAATGAGCGCCCGGATCGCGATCCTCGACTACGGGATGGGAAACCTGCGCTCGGCCGAGAAGGCGCTCGAGCACGTCGGCGTGACGGCGAAGATCAGCCGCGACCCGGACGAGGTGCGGGCGGCCGACGGGGTGATCCTGCCCGGCGTCGGGGCGATGCCGCGGGCGATGGAGCGGATCCGCGAGTATGGGCTCGACGAGCTGGTCGCCGAGCGCCGCGAGGCCGGGGTGCCGATCCTCGGGATCTGCCTCGGCCTGCAGCTGCTGTTCGAGTCGACCACCGAGTTCGGCGGCTCCGACGGCTTGGGGCTGCTGGGGGGGCCGGTGGAGGCGCTGGAGGCCGAGGGGTTGAAGGTCCCGCACATTGGCTGGTCGCCGGTGCGCTGGGAGCGCGACTCGCGCCTGACCGCGGGGCTCCCGTCCGGGACGCCGTTCTACTTCGTCCACTCCTTCGCGCCGCGGCCGCAGGGCGAGGACCTGCTGGGGACCGCCGAGTACGGCAACCGCTTTGCCTGCGCGGGCGAGCGCGAGAACGTCTTCGGTGTCCAGTTCCATCCCGAGAAGTCGAGCAGCGCCGGTCTGCGCCTGCTCGCCAACTTCGCCGGCATCTGCGCCAAAGCGCCTGCAGCCGCCTGACAGCGCGTGATCCTCTACCCGGCGATCGACATCCGTGGCGGCCAGGCCGTGCGCCTGCTGCAGGGCGACTACGAGCGCGAGACGACGTACGACTCCGACCCCGTCGACGCGGCAAGACGCTGGGCCGACGAAGGCGCCGAGTTCCTTCATGTCGTCGATCTCGACGGCGCCAAGGCCGGGGAGCCGCGCAACCTCGAGGCGGTGCGGCGGATCGCCGAGTCCGTTGCTTGTCCGATCCAAGTCGGCGGTGGTCTGCGGGACGCTGCGTCGGTCTCCGCCGTCCTCGGGGCCGGGGCGGCGCGGGTCGTGATCGGCACCGCGGCGCTGCGCGACCCACAGTTCCTCGACGCCGCCCTGGCAGAGCACGGCGAGAGCGTGGTCGTCTCGGTCGACACCCGCGGCGGCAAGGTTTCGCTGCACGGGTGGACCCAAACCAGCGATGTCGAGGCGGCGGCCGCAGTTGCCGACCTCTCTCAGCGCGGCGTCCAGCGCTTCCTCTGCACCGCGATCGAGGTCGACGGGACGATGGAAGGCCCAGCGGTCAGGCAGTTGAACGAAATCGCCGCCGCGACGACGGCTCAGGTAATCGCCTCCGGCGGCGTCGGCGAGCTCTCGCACCTGGAAGAGCTCGCCCGGGAGAGCGCGCCGAACATCGAGGGCGCGATCGTCGGTCGGGCACTGTACGAGCGCAAGTTCACCATCGCCGCGGCGATTGCCGCCTTAACCTGAAGCCATGGCACTGAAGCGCGTCATCCCCTGCCTCGACGTCAACGCCGGGCGCGTCGTCAAGGGCACCAACTTCGTCGGTCTGCGCGACGCCGGCGACCCGGTCGAGCTGGCCGAGCGCTACGACGCCGAGGGGGCCGACGAGCTGGTCTTCCTCGACATCACCGCCTCGCACGAACAGCGGGAGACGATCGTCGAGCTGGCGCGGCGCACCGCCGACAACGTTTTCATCCCCTTCACGATCGGCGGCGGGATTCGCTCCGTGAAGGACGCACAGGCGGTACTCGACGCCGGCGCCGACAAGGTCTCGGTCAACTCGGCGGCGCTGGCGCGGCCGCAGCTGCTGACCGAGCTCTCCGACCACTTCGGCGCCCAGTGCGTAGTGATCGCGATCGATGCGAAGAGGGAGGGCGAGCCCCCCGTCTCCTCTTCGCCTTGCAGCGCGCCCGCCACCTGGGGCGTCTACGTCAACGGCGGCCGCAAGCGGGTCGAGGGGCGCGATGCGGTGGGCTGGGCCGAAGAGGCGGTTGAGCGCGGGGCGGGGGAGGTGTTGCTGACGAGCATGGATCGCGACGGCACCAACGACGGCTACGACCTCGAGCTAACGCGAGCGGTGGCCGACGCGGTGAGCGTGCCGGTGATCGCCTCCGGCGGGGCCGGCGAGCTCTCGCACCTCAGCGACGCGATCAGCGGCGGTCACGCCGACGCCGTCCTCTGCGCCTCGATCTTCCACTACGGCCACTACCGCGTGCGCGAGGCGAAGGAGCGGATGGCGGCCGACGGAATCTCCGTGCGGTTGTAACTCGGCGCCAGCATCCGTCGGATCGATCAACCTAAGACGTCTATGGAGGATCTTGGCGCGGCGCTGCGGCATGCCTACCCCGAGCTAGAGGTCGTACGGCAAGAGGCAGGGGAGCCGGTCTACGTGGTTGGGGGGGCGGTGCGTGACCTCCTGCTTGGACAAGCTCGGGCTGACGTCGACCTGGTCGTCGAGGGCGATGCGGCGGCGCTGGCGGCGCGGCTGGGCGGCGCGACCGTCGAGCACGATCGGTTTGGCACGGTCAAGGTCGCGGTCGCGGGGCACGAGGTCGACATCGCGACCGCGCGGACCGAGACCTACCCCGAGCCTGGCGCGCTTCCCGAGGTGACGCCAGCAGCAAGCCTCGAGGCGGACCTCGACCGCCGTGACTTCACGATCAACGCGATGGCGATTCCGCTCGCCGGCGAGGTGCGCCTGATCGACCCGCACGGCGGTCGCGAGGACCTGGAACGGCGCCTGCTGCGGGTGCTCCACGAGGGCTCTTTCGTCGACGATCCGACGCGGGCGATCCGCGCCGCCCGCTATGCCTCGCGCTTCGGCTTCGCGCTCGAGCCCGAGACCGACCGACTGCTGCGACAAGCGGACCTCTCGACGGTCTCCGCCGATCGTCGCCGCGCCGAGCTCGAGCGCTTGGCCGCCGAACCGAACGGGCGAGTCGGTCTCGGTCTCCTCGCCGGCTGGGGAATCATCGACCTCCGTCAGGGCGGAGTCGAGCTGATGGAGGCGGTCGACGATCTGCTCAAGGTCTCCCATTGGGACGAGCTGGTGCCGCGGGAGCAGGCGCTGATCGCGGCGGCGCTGGGGCCGGAAGGATCCGAGGACGTGCTTGCCTCGATGTGGTCGCCGAAACCTGCCGAAGCGGTCGAGCTGGCCGAGCGGCGGGACCCGGTCGAACTGATCCTGGCGCGGGCGATGGGAGCGTCCTGGCTAGATCGCTACCTGACTGTCTGGCGCAACGTCCAGCTGGAGATCAGCGGCGCCGACCTGATCGCGGCCGGCGTCCCCCAGGGGCCGGCGGTGGGCCGCGGCCTCCGCGCGGCTCGCCGGCGCAAGCTGGAAGGGGAGATCTCAGGGCGCGAGGCGGAGCTGGCAGCGGCACTGGGGGCCGCGCGGGCAGGCTGAGACGGTCTTTCTGCTTTGTTTCCGGCATGGAGTGGCGTGAGCAAGAGGGCGTGCGCTGGCTGGAGGTGGAGCTCGACGGCGCCCGCGCGGCGTTCTCGACCCGGCTCGGCGGCGTCAGCGAGCCGCCCTTCGACAGCCTCAACCTCGGTTTGCTGACCGACGACGCCGAAGCGAACGTGGTCGAGAACCGCCGCCGCCTCGCCACTGCCCTCGGTTTCGCCCCCGACCAGGTCGCCTTCGCCCGCCAGGTCCACGGCACCGACCTCGTCGAGCACCCGAGCGAGGTTCGCGAGGCCGACGGGCACGTCGTTCGCGAGCCTGGGATCGCGCCGCTGGTCTTCGTCGCCGACTGCCTGCCCGTCGTGCTGGCGGGGCCGAAGGGGGTGGCGATGGTGCATGCGGGATGGCATGGGCTGGCCGGCGGGATCCTCGCCGCGGGAGCCGAGGCGGTGGAAGCGACCTCGGCGGCGATCGGTCCTGGGATCGGGCCTTGCTGTTACGAG
The DNA here is from genome assembly GCA_035535295.1 of Solirubrobacterales bacterium. Classification (GTDB taxonomy): domain Bacteria; phylum Actinomycetota; class Thermoleophilia; order Solirubrobacterales; family 70-9; genus VAYN01. Next base: position 66,325 of record DATLQI010000028.1, on the reverse strand, counting down.
GTCGGTCCTGAGGTGCTGGAAGCGTTTTCCGACCTCGGCGATGGCGTCGCCGCAGGGAGGATGCTGGACCTGCCGGAGGTCGCCCGGCGGCAGTTGGCGCGGGCTGGGGTGGAGCGGGTCGAGTCGGCCGGGCTCTGCACTGGCTGCGAGGAGGAGCTCTTCTTCTCCCATCGCCGCGACGATGGCCGTACTGGCCGCCAGGCCGGGCTCGCCTGGCTGGAGGCCTGAGGTGGCGGAGCTGATCCACGACATCGAGATCGCCACGGTCAGGGCCAACCTGGAAGAGGTGAGAGCCTTCGCTGGCGAAGGTGTCGAGATCCTGGTTGCCACCAAGTACGTGCCGCTGGAGGAGATGGGGAAGCTGGCCGAGGCCGGGGTCGAGCTGGTGGGGGAGAACCGCCAGCAGGATCTCGCCGCGAAGCACGAGCGCTGGGGCGACGCCTTTACTTGGGACTTCATCGGCAACCTGCAGAGCCGCAAGGTGAAGCAGGTGCTGCCGCTTTGCCGGCTGATCCACTCGGTCGCCACCGACTCGGTCCTCGCGCAGCTGGAGAAGCACGCCGAGCCCGGAACCGGGGTCCTGGTCGAGGTCAACGTCTCCGGCGAGGCAGGCAAGGGTGGGGTCGAGCCGGAGGCTCTGGGGGACTTCATCGCCCGTTGCCCGGTGACCGTCGCCGGGCTGATGACGATGCCTCCGTTCAGTGCCGACCCCGAGCACTCACGGCCCTATTTCGCCCGCCTCGCGGCGCTCGCCGGCGAGCAGGGCCTGCGCCATCTCTCGATGGGAACCTCGCAGGATTGGCGGGTCGCGGTCGAAGAGGGAGCGACGATCATCCGCCTCGGTCACGCCCTCTTCGTGTGATTTCGCCTGAAATCTGGGAATAATCTGTAAAGGAGTCGGCCCACCGAGGCCGAATCAACGCGACAGATGGCCCTACGGGACACTTGGCATAGAGCGCTGGTCTACTTCGGCTTGGCCGAGGACCACGACTACGGCCCCGAATACGAGGAAGACTTCGAGCCCGAAACCGGGACCGAAGAAGCCTTCGAAGGCGGCCGCGACCGCGGCGAAGGACGCTCCTCCTCGGTAAGGCGCCTGCCGACCTCGCGCCGGCCCCGCCGCGACGAGATCGACGACATCTTCGCCGACGACGAGCCGATCGCCGCCAGCCGCACCCGCACGCTGCGTCCGGTCGACAACGGCGGCGCCGGGACCGATGTCCAGGTCCACCTGGTCATCCCCCGCAACTTCAACGACGCCCAGCAGGTCGCCGACCAGTACAAACGCTCGGTGCCGGTGATCCTCAACCTGCAGACCGCCGACCACGAGCTCGCGAAGCGGATGATCGACTTCTGCTCCGGCCTCACCTACGCGCTCGACGGCGGCATGCAGCGGATCGCCGAGAAGATGTTCCTGCTGACGCCCCGCAACGTCGAGGTCTCCGCCGAGGAAAAGGCGAGGCTGATCGACAAGGGCTTCTTCAACCAGTCATAGCGCTGGATAGTCTCCGCCCATGATCGTTGGGTTTGTGGGGTCTGGATCCATGGCTGCTGCGATGGCGCGTGGCTGGGTCGGTGAGTTCCAGGGGTTGCTGTTCTCCGACAGTGGTTCCGGGCGGGCTCGGGAGCTGGCCAAGCAGATGGGAGGGGAGGCCGTCTCCAACGAGGAGATCGCTCATCGCGCCGACCTCGTCGTCCTGGCGGTGAAGCCAAACCGGCTCGAGGAGGTGGGGCCGGAGCTGGGCGAGGCGCGCGAGGTGGTCTCGGTGCTCGCCGCCACTTCCTTGGGGCGGCTGCGCTCCGCGCTGCCGGACGCGCAGAACATCCTGCGGGTGATGCCGAACGTCGGGGTCGAGGTGCGCAAAGGAGTTCTCTGCGCGGCTGGTTCGGCAACCGACCTGATCTGGATGAAAATGGCCGTGTTGGGCCAGATCGTCGAGATCCCCGAGGAGGACTTCGACGCGGCGACGGCGGTGATGGGGTGCTCGCCCGCCTACCTGGCGCTCGCTGTCGAGGCGATCGCTGACGCCGGCGCCGCCGACGGGCTCGATCCCGAGCTCTCGCGGCGGCTGGTCGTCGAGACCGCAGCGGGCACCGCCGAGCTGCTGCGCCGCCACCAGCCCGCCGCCCTCCGCAAGGCCGTCGCCTCGCCTGGCGGCAGCACCGAGCGGGGGCTGGAAGCGCTTGACCGCGAGGGCGCCCGCCGCGCCTTCGAGGCGGCCGTGGAGGCCTCCCTGGAGCGGATGCGCGAATGATCCCCCTCGCGTTCAACCGCGGCGACGTCGCCGACTACGTCAGCGCCCTCTTCGTCGTCTACGTGATCCTGATCTTCATTCGGATCGTCGCCTCTTTCGTTCCCCGCATGCCCTACAACCCCTACCTGCGGGCGGTGCTGGACTTTGCCCAGGAGGTCACCGATCCCTACCTGAACTTTTTCCGCCGCTTCATCCCCGCGCTTGGCGGCGGCGGCTTTGCGCTCGATCTCAGTCCGATGATCGGGTTGATCGTGCTCTTCGTCGCCCAGCGGCTGGTCGTCAACCTGATCGCAGGGTGAGCGCCGCCACCGCCCGCGCCTGGAGCCTCGCCGGCGCCCTCTGCGGCCTGGTCTTTCTCGCCGACCAGGCGGCGAAGGCGGCGATCGAGGATCACCTCGTGATTGGCGAGGAAGTGGACGTGCTGGGTCCGCTGGGCCTGACCCTCTCCCACAACCGCGGCGTCGCCTTCGGCCTCGCTGGCGGCGCCGGCACCGGGCTGGTGCTGGTGACGCTGGGGGCGCTGGCGGTGATCGGCTACCTCTTCAGCCGCAAACCCGAGCGGCCGGGGATGTGGGTGGCGGTGGGGCTGGTGGGGGGCGGCGCCCTCGGCAACCTCGCCGACCGGATCCGAGCCGACGCGGTCACCGACTACCTGGACGTCGGTTCCTGGCCGCCGTTCAACCTTGCCGATGCGGCGATCACCTGCGGCGTCGTTCTGCTTGTCCTCCTCTACCTGCGCGACGCCGAGGCCGAGGCCGACGATGACTGAGCCTGGGCTGCGGGTCGTCCACCTCGACGAGGCCCTGGCGGTCGTCGACAAGCCAGCGGGCCTCGTCGTCCACCCGGCGCCCTCGCACCGGGGGCCGACCCTGGTCGACGAGCTGGCCGAGATCCTCGGGGGAGGGGCGGACCCGGAGCGGCCGGGGATCGTCCACCGTCTCGACAAGGGCACCAGCGGCCTACTGGTAGTCGCCCGGGACGACGAGACTCACGCGGCGCTGCAGCGCCAGGTGCGCGACCGCGAGGTCGAACGCGTCTATTTGGCCCTTGCCGGCGGTCGCCTCGCCTCCCGCACCGGGACTATTGACGCCCCGATCGGCCGGGCCTCCCGACAGCGCACGCGGATGGCTGTTTCCGGCGCCGCTTCCCGCCAGGCCCGGACCCACTTCACGGTGCTGAAGCTGCTGCCGCGGGAGACCTACCTGGAGGCGCGCTTGGAGACCGGCCGCACCCACCAGATCCGCGCCCACTTCGCGGCGATCGGCCACCCGCTGACCGGCGACACCACCTATGGCGGCGACGCCCGCTATGACCTCGAGCGCCAGTTCCTCCACGCCCACCGGCTCTCCTTCCAGCACCCCCGCACGGGGGAGCGGCTCAGGTTCAACTCGGCGCTGCCGGGCGACCTGGAGGCGGCACTGGAGGCGGCCCACGCCGAGTAGGCCTGCCTCTCTACAATCAGCGTTTCCACATCCAACCCTCGTCCGCTGGCAGAACCGGATCCTGCCTGGCCACCACCAGGTCCCGGGGAGCAGTACGGGGAGCTTCACCACATAAGGAGAACCACATTGCCTGAGGCAGAACTCAAAGAGCTGCTCGAGGCCGGAGTCCACTTCGGCCACCAGACGCGCCGCTGGAACCCGAACATGCGCCGCTTCATCTTCGGCGAGCTCGACGGGATCCACATCATCGACCTGCTGCAGACCGAGGCGCTGCTGGAGAACGCCCGCAAATTCGCCGGCGAGCTCGCGACCGGCGGCGGCACCGTGCTCTTCGTCGGCACGAAGAAGCAGGCCCGCGACACGATCCAGGAATGGGCTGAAAAATGCCAGATGCCCTACGTCAACAAACGCTGGCTCGGCGGACTGCTGACCAACTTCAACACGATGTCGGGCCGAATTGGACGCCTGCACGAGCTCACCGGTTGGAAAGAGGAGGGCAAACTCGACCTCCTGCCGACGAAGGAGCGGATGGGGATGGAGGCCGAACTGGCCAAGCTCGAGTTCAACCTCGGCGGCGTCCGCGACATGGATCGCCTGCCCGACGCCGTCTTCGTCGCCGACCTGAAAACCGAGGAGATCGCGGTCAACGAGGCCGCTCGCCTGCGGATCCCGATCATCGGCCTGGTCGACACCAACTGCGACCCGACGCCGGTCGACTACGTAATTCCCGGCAACGACGACGCGATTCGCTCCTGCCAGCTGGTCATCGGCACGATCGGCAAAGCGATCGAGGACGGCTCCAGCTCCTGGCGCGTGCAGGAGGAGAAACGGATCGCCGAAGAGATGGAGCGGCGCAAAAAGGACGAGGAAGAGCGGAAGAAACGCGAGGAAGAAGAGAAAGCTCGCGTCGAAGCCGAGGAAGCGAAAAAAGCGGCGGAGGAAGCTCAGAAAGCCGCCCAGGCGACTGCGGCGGCGCAGCAGAAAGCGCAGCAGGTGCAGGGCAAACCGGCTCAGGCGGCGGGCGGCGCGGGTCCTGTCTCCGATACGACCCCCTCGCAAAAAGGCGAGGGTGCCGCATCGTCGCCACCCGCGCCAGAGGCGTCGGAGGAGAAACCCGCTCCCACGGTTGCGGGTGAGCAGCCCGCCGCCGAGGACGCGCAGCCGTCGGAGGAGCAGCCTCCGTCACCGCCCGCCGAGAGCGCGGAGGCTGCCGAGAGCACCGAGCCGGCCGCTGAGGAGAAAGCCGAGAGCGAGGGGGACGCCAAATGAGCATCACTGCTGCTGACGTGAAGGCGCTCCGGGATCGGACCGGGGCGGCGATGATGGATGCGAAATCGGCGCTGGTCGAGGCCGACGGCGACGTCGAGCGCGCGGTCGAGCTGCTGCGGGTGAAGGGCCAGGCCTCCGCCGCCAAGCGCGAAGGCCGCGGCACCAACGAGGGCGTCGTCGCCTCCTACATCCACGCCAACGACAAGGTTGGGGCGATGGTCGAAGTCCAGTGCGAGACCGACTTCGTCGCCCGCAACGAGGAGTTCCGGGTCTTCGCCTACCAGGTCGCCCTGCACGCGGCGGCGACCGCTCCGCAGTACGTCTCGACGAACGAAATCGCCGAGTCCGAGCGCGAGGCCGAAAAGAAGGTCTTCGAAGAGAAGGCGCGGGAAGAAGGCAAGCCCGACAACGTGGTCGAGAAAATCGTCGAGGGTCAGCTCAACAAGTGGGCGAGCGAAGTCGCGCTGCTCGATCAGACCCATGTCAACGCCGAGAAACACGAGGGCAAGACGATCGAGGAGCTGCGCCAGGAGCTGGCGGCGAAAACCGGGGAGAACATCCAGATCTCCCGCTTTTCCTACTTCCGCGTCGGCGAATAGAGTCAGTCTTAGTGACCGACTCTTCCGAGCCGCGCTTCGGGCGCATCCTGCTGAAGCTCTCCGGCGAGGCCCTGATGGGCAGCCAGGACTTCGGCACCGACGCCGCCGAGGTCGACCGGATCGCCAAGCAGGTCGCGGCGGTCCGCGAGCGCGGGGTAGAGGTGGCGATCGTGGTCGGCGCCGGCAACATCTACCGCGGCCTCGACGGGGCGGCGAGCGGGATGGACCGCGCCACCGGGGACTACATGGGGATGCTGGCGACGGTGCTGAATGCGCTCACCTTGCAGGACGCGCTGGAGCGGGAACAGCAGCACACGCGGGTGATGTCGGCGATCGAAGTGCAGGAGGTCGCCGAGCCCTACATCCGCCGCCGCGCAATGCGCCACCTGGAGAAGGACCGGATCGTGATCTTCGCGGCCGGCACCGGCAACCCGTTCTTCACCACCGACACCGCGGCGGCGCTGCGGGCGCTGGAGATCCACGCCGAGGCGATTCTGATGGCGAAGAACGGGGTGGAGGGGGTCTTCGACTCCGACCCGGCGACCAACCCCGACGCGAAGTTCATCCCCGCGATCTCCCACAAGGAGGCGATCGAGCGCGGCCTGCGGATCATGGACTCGACCGCGCTCTCCCTCTGCATGGACAACGACTTGCCGATCTACGTCTTCAACATGGGCGACGAGGGCAACATAGATAGGATCGTTTGCGGCGAAAAAGTGGGGACGCTGGTCTCGAGCTCCCCCGCCGAGTGACGAGGACGGGAACCCTGTGGAGCTGATCGACGAACTGCTTGCGGACGCCAAAGAGCGGATGGCCAAATCGGTCGACTCCAGCCGCGGCGAGCTCGCCACCGTCCGCACCGGCCGCGCCTCGCCGCACCTGCTCGATCGGATCATGGTCGACTACTACGGCAATCCGACGCCGCTGAAGCAGCTGGCCAACGTCGCCGCCTCCGACGCTCGGCTGCTGACGGTGACGCCGTTCGACAAGAGCGCCCTGGGGGCGATCGAGAAATCGATCCAGGAGTCCGACGTCGGCCTCACCCCGAGCAATGACGGCAACCTGATCCGGCTGCAGATCCCGGAGATGACCGAGGAGCGGCGGCGGGAGATGGTCAAAGTCGTCCATGGCGTGGCCGAGGAAGGCCGGGTGGCGATCCGCAACGTCCGCCGCGACATCATGGGGGACCTGCGCGAGCTGAAGAAGGAGGGCGAAGCCGGCGAGGACGACGAGCGCCGCGCCGAGGCCGCCCTGCAGAAACAGACCGACGAGGCGATCGCCGAGATCGATTCCCTGCTCAAAGGCAAGGAAGAAGAGATCCTCGAAGTCTGAGGCGGGCCACCACAGCGTGACCGCAGCCAAGTACGTAGCGATCATCACCGACGGCAACGGCCGCTGGGCGAGCGAGCGGGGGCTGCCGACGGTCGACGGGCACCGGGCCGGCGCCGACACGCTGAAGGCGCGCCTGCGCGACGCGGCCGAGCTGGGGATCGAGGAGCTGACCGTCTACTCCTTCTCGACCGAGAACTGGACCCGCCCCGAGGAGGAGGTGCGGGGCCTGATGCGGATGTTCGGCGAGCGGATCGCCTCCGAAACCCCGGAGCTGAAGTCCGAAGGGGTACGGATGCGGTTCATCGGCCGCCGCGACGGGGTGGACCCGGGCTTGGTCGAGCAGATGGAATGGGCCGAACGGGAGACCGCCGCCAACGACCGGATCGTCCTCTTCGTCGCCTTCAACTACGGCGGCCGGGCGGAGATCCTCGACGCGGCGAGGCGGTTCGACGGCGAGAGCGAGGAGGAGTTCCAGGGGCTGCTCTACGCGCCGGAGATGCACGATCCCGACCTCTTGATTCGGACCAGCGGCGAGCAGCGCCTCTCCAACTACCTGCTTTGGCAGTGCGCCTACTCCGAGCTCGTTTTCCGCGACGAGCTTTGGCCGGACTTCGACCGGGCGGCGCTGGAGGACTGCTTGGGCGAGTACGAGACGCGGCAGCGCCGCTTCGGGAGCCGAGCGTGAAAATCGATCTCTTCGACGACGACGAGCTGTTCGACGAGGAGCCGTCGAAACCGGAGCGTCCGCGCCCGCCGCGCGAGCCCCGTCCGCGTCGTCGTCGCGCCAATGGTGAGACCGCGAAGCGGATCATCGTCGCCCTGCCCTGGATCATCTTCGCGATCGCGATCACGGTCGCGGGCGGGATTGTCTTCGCAGCGGCGATGATCGCGCTCGGCGTCGTCGCCCTGCGCGAGTTCACCGGCATGGCCAGCCGCTACCGGCCGCTGGTGGTTCCTGCTTACGTCAGCGTCGCCGCCCTCGTCCTCGCCGCCGAGTTAGGAACGGCGTTCAACGTCCTCTACGTTCTCGCCGCCACTTTCGCGCTGGTCTTCGCCTTCGTTGCCAGGGCCCAGCGGGGTGAGGGCGCCACCGCCTCGATGGGGGTGACGCTGCTGGGCATCGTCTGGATCGGGGTCCCACTCGCGCACGCGGTGCTGCTGCGAGGGCTGCCCGACCACGGCGCCGCGCTGCTGATCGACGTCCTCGTCGGCACCTTCGTCGCCGATACCGCCGCCTATGCGACCGGCCGCATGTTCGGCAGCCACAAGATCGCCCCCAACCTCTCGCCGAACAAGACCGTCGAGGGGCTGCTCGGCGGCTTCGTGATCGGGACCATGGGCTTCTGGTTCGCCGGCCTCTACCAAGACTGGCTCTCCGGCGTAGACGCCTTGATGATCGGCGCCGCCGTTGCCGCCGTCGCCCCGATCGGCGACCTCTTCGAGTCGATGCTGAAGCGCGACCTCGGCACCAAGGACACCGGCACCCTCTTCGGCCCCCACGGCGGCCTCCTCGATCGCCTCGACGCCGTCTTCTTCACCGTCGTCGTCGGCTACTACCTCGCGGTCGCGGTTGTTTATTGACGACAGGTCCACCTGCGATGCTCGGCCAATGCCGTGGACGCAGGCGATCTTCTACCGGGATGAGAAGGGCTCGGAACCGGTCGACGGTTCGCCAGCACCCGCTATCGAATCCTCTACCAGAGGTCCGGCAACCTGATCGTCCTCCTTCACGCCTTCGAGAAGAGTTCCGGAGCTGTGCCTGTGGCTGACAAGAAACTGGCTAAGCGACGGATGGAGAATTTCAAGAGGCGGATGGACGCGGATCCCCGCGTGCCTCCTCGGGCTGTGGGTCGCGATGCTCCTCCCAGCCGGAGATGATCCCAGGTATTTATCAATATGAATAAACTCCCCTATATGAGCGGAAGCGAAGATGGCGCCCCTGGTCCGAAAGGAAGGCCGGTCGCGGCAGCGGCTCATGGGCGGAGCCAGCGCAGTGAGGAGTACCGCGAGGCGCAAAAGGAATATGCGGCGATCCTAGAGCTGCGAAAGCGGAACTGGATTGCGGCGCACATCCGCGAACGGCGGTACGAGCTCGAGCTGACGCAGAGAGAGGTGGCAGCGCAGGCCGGTACTTCCCATTCGTTCATCTCGAAGGTCGAGGCGGGCGATCACATTCCGACTATCCCAGTCTTGAAGCGGATCCTTGCCGTGCTCGATGAGGAGCTGCTGATTGGCATCGAGCGAAAGGTGCCGGACGAAGAGCCCGAGCGCGAGGTCGCGCCGGCACCGGAACCTGCCGCCGCCTGATCGGGTCGCCGACACACCTCCGTATCCTCTGTCGGGCATGAAGAAGGTCCTCGTACTCGGGTCGACCGGGTCCATCGGAACGCAGGCGCTCGAGGTGATCGGGCGCAGCGACGAGCTGCAGGCCGTGGGGCTTGCGGCTGGCTCCGGCTGGAAGACGACGGTGGAACAGGCGGGCGAGCACGGGGTGCCGGTGATCGCCCTCGCCGACGCCGAGGCGGCGGAGCGGGCGCGTGGCGCCTGGAGCGGGCGCGTGCTGGCCGGCGAGGAGGGCGTGCGGGAGCTGATCGCGACGACCGAGCCCGACCTCGTCCTCAACGCGATCGTCGGTGCTGCCGGGCTGGGCTCGACCATCGTCGCCCTCAGCGAGGGGATCGACGTCGCTCTCGCCAACAAGGAGAGCCTGGTGCTTGGCGGCGAGCTGGTGATGGCGCTCGCCGAGGCAACCGGGGCGCGGCTGCTGCCGGTCGACTCCGAGCATTCGGCGCTGTTCCAGTTGATCCACGGCGAGGCGCCGGGGACGGTGGAGCGTCTGGTCCTGACCGCCTCCGGCGGGCCGTTCCGCGGCCGCGACGATCTCTCCGGCGTCAGCGTCGCCGATGCCCTCGCCCATCCCACCTGGCGGATGGGGGGGAGGATCACGATCGACTCGGCGACGCTGATGAACAAGGGCTTCGAGGCGATCGAGGCCCACCACCTCTTCGCGGTGCCCTACGAGCGGATCGACGTCGTCGTCCACCCGCAGTCGCTGGTTCACTCCCTGATCCACCTCAACGACGGCTCCTCGCTGGCGCATCTGGGCTATCCCGACATGCGGGTCCCGATCTCCTACGCGCTCAACTATCCGGACCGGGCGGACGTCGACGTGTCGCAGCTCGATCTCGCGACCGTCGGCTCCCTCACTTTCGAGCAGCCTGACCTCGAAACCTTCGCCTGTCTGCGGCTGGCCTTGGAAGCGGGTGCGGCTGGCGGTACGGCGCCGTGCGTGCTGAACGCCGCTGACGAGGTCGCGGTTGCCGCCTTCCTCGCCGAGCGGATCCCGTTCACCGGCATTCCCGCCGTGATCGAGCGGGTGCTGGAGGAGACGCCGGCCCAGCCGGTGACCCACTTCGACGACCTCTTCGCTGCCGACGCCGAGGCGCGCGAGCGCAGCGAAGAGCAGGTCCGGGGGTTGATGCTTGCATGAGCTGGTTCTGGGTCTTCGTCGGCTTCTGCCTGCTGATCATCCTCCACGAGGCAGGCCACTTCGTCGCCGCCAAGGCGACGGGGATGCGGGTCGAGCGCTTCTTCCTCTTCTTCGGGCCAACGATCTGGTCGTTCCGGCGCGGCGAGACCGAGTACGGGGTGAAATCGATCCCGCTCGGCGGCTACGTGAAAATCACCGGGATGAACCCCGAGGAGGACGTTCCTCCCGAGGTCGCCCACCGCTCCTACCACCGGCAAAAGGTCTGGAAGCGGATCGTCGTCGTCGCGGCCGGCCCCGCGGTCAACATCGTCCTCGCCTTCGCGATCCTCTTCGGCGTTTTTTGGGTCAACGGACAGTTTGAGGACACCCAGCGCATCGGAGAGGTGCGATCGGGAGCGCCGGCAGCCAAGGTCCTGCGGCCCGGCGACAAAGTCATCGCCATCGACGGCCAGCGTTTCGCCAACCTCAGCACGGAAGCGCGCCTGCGGAAATTCATCGACGTCGTCAGCTCCCACGAATGCGCGGGCCAGCAGGTCGACGGTTGCGCCACGCAGACCCCGGTGGAAGTCGAGGTTCTGCGGGATGGCGAGGTTCGGACCTTCTCGATCACGCCACGCTACGACGAGAAAGAAAAGCGTCCCCTGCTCGGTATTTCCTACGGTGCCAGGCAAATCGACGTCAGCGCCGGGACCGCCGCCAAGGAAGCCGGCGACGCGATCTGGGAAGTCGCCTCCGGCACCTTCCACGTCTTCACCCACCTCTTCGAATCCGAACAACGCGAACAGGTATCCGGCGTCGTCGGGATCAGCGACGTCGGGCACCAGGTGATCGAAAAAGGCCTCGAACGGGCGCTGCTCCTGCTCGCCTTCGTCAGCCTCTCCCTCGGCCTCGTCAACCTGCTGCCGATCCTGCCCCTCGACGGCGGCCATATCTTCTGGGCTCTGGTCGAGAAGCTGCGCGGCCGACCCGTCTCCCTGCGGGTGATGGAGCGGGCGACGATGGTCGGCATCGCCATCGTCCTCATGTTCTTCTTCCTCGGCCTCTCCAACGACATCGGCAGGATCACCGGCGAAGGCTTCGAAGTCCGGTAGCCCGGCTGTCGACCCCAATAAGCTTCGAATATGGCTTCCAAAAGGCAAATCTTCGTTGGCAACGTGCCGATCGGCGGCGGTGCGCCGGTCGCCGTGCAGACGATGACCAAGACCGAGACCGCGAACTTGGCGGCGACGATGGAGCAGATCCGCAAGGTCGCCGACGCGGGTGCGGACCTGGTCCGCTGCGCGGTGCCGCGCGAGCAGGACGCCGAGGCGCTGAAGACGATCGTCAAGGAATCGCCGATCCCGGTGATCGCCGACATCCACTTCAACCACACGCTGGCGCTGAAAGCGATCGACGCCGGCGCCCACTGCATCCGCCTCAACCCGGGCAACATCGGCGGCCGCGACAAAGTCGCCGAGGTCGCCGAGAAGGCCAACGCCGCCGGGGTGCCGATGCGGATCGGAGTCAACTCCGGCTCGCTGCCCAAGCACCTGCACGAGCTCGAGCGCGAAGCCCCCGTCGAGGCTCTGGTCGCTGCCGCGGTCGAGTTCGTCGAACTGATGGAGGGGCTCGACTTCGAGAACTTCAAGGTCTCGATCAAGTCGACCAACGTGCCGAACACGATCGCCGCCAACCGCCTGCTCTCGGAGAGGATCCCCTACCCGCTGCACCTCGGGGTGACCGAGGCGGGGACGAAATGGGGCGGCTCGCTGAAAAGCGCGGTCGGCCTGGGGACGCTGCTCGCCGACGGGATCGGCGACACGATCCGGATCAGCCTCTCGACCTTCCACGCCGAGGAGGAGGTCAAGGTGGCCTGGGAGATCCTCAAGGCGCTGCAGCTGCGCGAGCGCGGCCCGGTCTTGATCGCCTGCCCGACCTGCGGCCGCCTCCAGTTCGACATGGACTCCGTCGTGGCCGAAATCGAGAAGCGCCTTGAAGGCTACGCCGAGCCGGTCGAGGTCGCCGTGCTCGGTTGCGCCGTCAACGGCATCGGCGAGGCCAGCCACGCCGACTTCGGCATCGCCGGGGCGAAGAACGAGGGCCTGATCTTCGCCGGCGGCAAACCGCTGCGAAAGGTCCCGCAGGAGAAACTCGTCGACACCCTCTTCGAAGAGATCGACAAGTCACTCGACCGCGGGCAGGTCGAGTTCGACGAGGCCGAGTCCCGCGAGGGCGCCGAGTGGGTTGCCAACATCGAGCGCGAAAACGCCGGCGACCTCACCCCCGAGAAGATCGCCGCGATGGAGCAGGAAGCCGTCGAACGCGGCGAGTCCGACAAGGTCCTCCTCGACGAGGAGGCCTCGCCGACCGCGGGCCGCCGGTTCACGCGGGCCTAAGCGGTCAGACGCGGATCACTTCATTCCTTGAAAGAGGAAAAGTCGGCGTCCCGGGTCAGGACGGCTTCCTCATCCGTCGATCTCAGCTCCCCGGACGTCCCCAAGATCCTCGAGCAGCCCGGGATCGGCGGGGGCCTCTTCGACGATGCGGCGAAATTCTGACGAAGGCAGCCAGGGGTCGCGCTCCTGGGACGTGGGGCACGATGTCGGCGACCGGTCGCCCGGGGTCGAGTTCCGCAGCTCTCGGACGGAGACCTCTTTCGCCATGGCCCGACTGTAGCGCTGAGTGCGACAGTCGGGCCAGGGCTTAAGAGGTGCCGTTACTTCTTCGGCGTCAGCTTCAGGGTCAGTTTTCTCGTGACCGTCCCCGGGAAACCGCCGGTGGGGGTAAAGGTCACTGCAACTTTGAGCTTCAGCTTGCCTTTGTTGGCGAGGATTTTGCGAGCGCGTTTCGTCGGCTTGACCGGAAGCTGCAGAGTCCCCGGGCCGGTGGCCGTCAGCGTCTTGGCTTTGATTCGCCTCTTAGTCGTCTTCACGTCGGCGATCGTCAGCGTGCCGGCTCCGGGGACGGCGACCGGCAGCTTCGCGGTGCCTTTCTGCTTGTTAAAGCTCGGTTTGCCGAGGGCGACGACGTTCGACGGCGGAGTGCTTTGGATCGCTACCGCATCGACGCCCGCGTAGAAGTTGCCGCTGTTGTCAACCTCCGCGAGCCGTAGTCGCACGGTCTGCCCGGCAAAGGGCGTCAAGTCCGCTGAGTAGGTGGTGGGCCCCAGTTCCTTCGGATCGCCGCTCTTCGTCGCGAACAAAGTTCCGAGGACGTCGCTTGCCTCCAGCGAATAGATGTTTGCCGTCGGCTTGATCACGTCGATTCTGTACTGCTGATTGTCGGGCCCGAATTCGCTCGTGTGCAGGCTGTCGGGGGTCGGAGTGGTGGGGGCCGTGACCGGCGAGCGGTAATAGGCGATCAACGACAGCTGGTGGCTGTAGAACGGGTCCAGAGACACGTCTTGGTAGAGGATGTGCGTCCCTGCTCCTCCCTGATCGGTGATCGCCGCATAGGTTCCCTCCGGCGGTGGTGGGACGGGAGCGCCGCCGCGGGGAGATTTGGACCCGCTGTAGACGAACCAGTTGTCGAATGCCTCGAGCCCTGGGGGCTCGTTGACGGTCGTCCAGCCCTCCAGGCTGCCGGCCTCGAAGCCGCCATTGACGATCGCCGCCGCTCCGGCGCTGGTGGGTATGAGCAGAAAGGCTGCGATGGCGGCCCCGACCGCAAGAAACAGGTGGATACGGACACTGGCTCGGCTGCTCATGGTTCTCCCTCCGAAGGCGGACTCGACAGCCGCACCCTACGTCAACCGAGGGGCAGCGCCAATAGACTCGCCCGGCAGATGTCGCGCCTCTCCCAGACCTTCCTCCCGACCTTGAAGGACCCTCCCGCGGATGCGGAGGCGATCTCGCACAAGCTGATGGTGCGGGCCGGGTTGATCCGGCAGCTGGGGGCTGGGCTCTGGACCTATCTGCCTGCCGGCTGGCGGGTGCAGCGGAGGGTTCAGGAGGTCATCCGGGAGGAGATGGAGGGGATCGGGTGTCAGGAGATGCTGATGCCGGTGCTGCAGCCCTCCGAGGCCTGGGAGAAGAGCGGGCGGTATGCGATCCAGGAGCTGTTCAAGCTCGAGGATCGCAAGGGGTCGCCGCTGGTGCTAGCGATGACGCACGAGGAGGCGGTCACCTACCACGTGGCGCGGGAGGTGCGCTCTTATCGCGACCTGCCGCTGATGGTCTTCCACCTGCAGACGAAGGAGCGCGACGAGCCGCGGCCGCGGGCCGGGGTGCTGCGGACGCGCGAGTTCACGATGAAGGACGCCTACTCCTTCGATCGCGACGAGGAGGGACTGGCGCGTTCCTACGACCTGCAGGCCGGCGCCTACGAACGGATCCTCGACCGCTGCGGCCTGCGCTGGTACCGGGTCGAGTCCGACGTCGGGATGATGGGCGGCTCCGGCGCCGACGAGTACATGGCGCCCTGTCCGGCCGGCGAGAACGAGGTGGCGCTGGCGCCGGGCTACGCGGCCAACGTCGAGGTCGCCTCGGCCGAGCCGCAGCCGGTCGAGCTGCCGGCGCCGCTGGACGCGCCCGAGGAGGTCGACACGCCGGGCCTGACCAAGGTCGAGGAGGTGGCTGAGCACCTCGGCCTGCCGCGGGGCGCCTTCATCAAGACCCTGCCGATCGTCGTCGAGGGCCGCGGGATGGTCCTCGTCCTCCTGCGCGGAGACCACCGCCTCAACGAGATCAAGCTGCGGAACGGGATGGAAACGGACTTCCGCCAGGCGAGCGCGGAGGAGATCGAGGCGCAGCTCGGCCCGGTCGGCTACCTCGGCCCCGCCGGCAGCGGTCTGCCGATCATCGTCGACGAGGCGCTGACCGGCAACTCCTACGTCACCGGGGCCAACAAGCCGAACACCCACCTGCGCGGGGTCGACCCCTCCCGCGACTTCGAGGCCTACGCGATGGACGTGCGTACCGTCGAGGCCGGCGACACCGCCCCCGGCGGCGGCTCGATCGAGATCGAGACCGCGATCGAGGTTGGCAACATCTTCAAGCTCGGCACCCGCTACTCGGAGCCGCTCGACGCCACCTACCTCGACGAGAACGGCGCCGAACACCCGATCGTGATGGGCTCCTACGGGATCGGGCCGGCCCGGATCGTCGCCGCCTCGATCGAGCAGCGCGCCGACGAGAACGGGATCGCCTGGCCCCCGGCCCTGGCTCCTTGGCAGGTCCATCTGGTCTCACTGGCGAAGGCGGGGGAGCCCGAGCGCGAGGCCGCCGACAAGCTCTACGAGGCGCTGCGGGCGGCGGGCACCGACGTTCTATACGACGACCGCGACGCTGGTCCGGGGGAGAAGCTGACCGACGCCGAGCTGCTCGGCTGCCCGCTGCGGATCGTCGCCGGGCGCCGCGGCCTCGCCGAAGGCGTGGTCGAGGCGAGCGAGCGCGCCTCGGGTGCTGAGCACAAGCTGCCGCTCGAGGACGCCGCCGAGCGGTCGCTGGAGCTGCTCGGCGGCCTCGGTCGCTCCGATGGCTAGCCGCGACCCCTTCGGCCGCGGCCGCCTGCGCCGCCTCTTCGGGCTCGACCGCAGCGCGCCGCCGCCTCCGTCGACCCGCAAGGGCGAGCCGCTCCGCCCCTGGACGATCCCCAACGCGGTCGGCTACCTGCGGTTGGCGGCGCTGCCGGTCTTCCTCGTCCTCGCCTACGACACCGACGACGGCACCTCGGTGCTCTCGGCGATGGTCTTCTGGGCGATCGCCGCCGGCGACTACCTCGACGGCATCCTCGCTCGCCTCACCGGCCAGTACAGCCGTCTGGGGGCGCTGCTCGACCCGCTCGTCGACCGACTGACGATCCTCGCCGGCGCCGTCGTCTGCTGGAGCTTCGAGCTGCTGCCGCGCTGGGCGCTGGCGCTGCTGGCGCTGCGCGAGCTGGCGATGCTCCTGCTCGCCCAGTACGGGCTCCGCCACGGCGTCGACATCGCGGTCAACTGGCCCGGCCGGATTTCGGTCTTCCCGATCATGGGCGGGATCTTCCTCGCCCTGCTCGCCCCCGGCTGGGTGGCGACGGCGCTGCTGATCTGGGGCTTGGCGATGGCGATCGTCGCCACGGTGCTCTACGCGCAGACGGGCATCCGCGCGGTCCGCGGCACCCGGGCCGCAAGCTGACGCCCAGGTTCACCCGAACCTTCAACCTAGGGTTGAACCTTGGTTGAAGAGGCAGCTATGATCGGCGTCCGCGCAAACGGAGGCGACGCCTCCTCGAGTTAGGAGCACGATGGAGGAGACCTTTCCCGATCTCGGTTCCCTCAGCGACAAGGAGCTGAAGGACATGATCGACAACCTGACGGCGGAGGAGAACGAGATCTCCTACAAGCGTCGCGTCCTGCACGGCAAGATCGACATCCTGCGCGCGGAGCTCGTCAACCGCCTGCGCCACAAACGCGAGGCCGGCGAGTCGATGATCTCCGGCGACGACGTCGAGCAGCTGACCAAGATCCTCGCCGGCGAGACGCCGGCCCCGACCGAGGACGACCCCGCCGCCTGAGCGGGATTCCGATGGCCGTGCACTGTCCCGAGTGCGGGTTCGCCAACCCCGAGGGGGCGAACTACTGCCAGAAGTGCGGCGCCTACCTGGGCGGGCCGAAAGAGGCCGGCGACGACCCGACGACGATGACCTACCGGGTCGACGAGACCGGCGAGATGACGCCGGTCGACATCGACGAGGTGGTCTCCGAGAGCGGCGCCGCGCTGGTGATCCGCTCCGGCGGCGGCCGCGCGGGGGAGAGCTTCAGCGTCGCCGAGGAGCGGGTCAGCATCGGCCGCAGTCCCGACGCCGGCGTCTTCCTCGACGACGTCACCGTCTCCCGCAACCACGCGCTGCTGGTCCGCCGCCGCGACGGCCTCTACATCGACGACCTCGGCTCACTCAACGGCACCTACGTGAACCGGCGCCGGATCGAGTCCCATCGGCTCGCCGACGGCGACGAGATCCAGGTCGGCAAGTACAAGTTGAGCTACCTGGAGCGCTGATGGCCGTCTCCTCCGGACAGCCAACCCGCGCCGCCGAAGGCGGCAGCAGGCCGCGCAAGGCGCTGACGATCGGCGCCGTCTGCAAAATCCTCCAGAGCGAATTCGACGACGTCTCGATCTCGAAGATCCGTTACCTCGAGGACCAGAAGCTGCTGAGCCCGCGCCGGACCTCGGGCGGCTACCGCCTCTACAGCCAGTCCGACGTCGAACGGCTGCGGACGATCCTGCTCCTGCAGCGCGACGAGTTCCTGCCGCTGCGGGTGATCCGCCAGGAGCTCGCCTCCGGCGGCGACCTCGTCCTTCCTGACGGCGAGCGCAAGCCGGCGAGCGGTGCGGTGCGGCGGGCGATCCTCGTCGACACCTCCCGCGCCTACCTCTCGCTGGAGGAGGTCGTCGAGGAGACCGGGGCTCGTGAGGAGCTGGTTGCCGAGCTCGAGAACTTCGGGATCGTGCAGCCGGAGAAGCGCGAGGGGAAGACCGTCTACGACGAGACCGACCGCGAGATCATCCGCGCCGCCAACGAGCTCTCCCGGGTCGGGGTCGGCGCCCGCAACCTGCGCATCTTCCGCTCTTCCGCCGACCGCGAGGCGAACCTGCTGGAAGCGGTGCTGGGGCCGTCGCTGCGCTCCCGCAACCCCGAGCGCCGCAAAGAGGCGCTGGAAAGCCTCGAAAGCCTGGCGGCCACGGTGTCCCACCTGAAGCACCTGCTGCTCGTGAGGGACCTGCGCAGGCTCGCGGGCGAATAGGACGCTGCAAACCGGCGTCTGACGGCGTCCTCAGTCGCTCGCGTGCAGAGCACGCCACGCTCCCTGCGTCCTTGTCAGACTTGGTTTTCGCGTCCTAGATGCCCCGAATAACTAGAAAGCGGCAGGTCTCCGCCCCTCCTAGGGAGGTTTGGCGTCTGGTCTCCGACCCCTACAACCTGCCGCGCTGGTGGCCGCGGACGGCGCGGGTGGAGAACGTCGACGTCCAGCCGGGCGGCAAGCGGACCCAGTGGACCAAGGTGTTGCAAACCGGCGAGGGGCGCGGTGTTAGAGCCGATTTCCGCTGCGTCAGCGCGGACGAGGATGAGCGCTACGCCTGGGAGCAGGACCTGGCCGGGACGCCGTTCGAGCGGCACCTGAAGTCGTTGCGAGTCGAGGTCGGACTGCGCGAGCGCGATGGCAGAACTGAGATCAGCCTCACCGAGGAGCAGTCGCTGAAAGGGATGTCGAAGCTCGGATCGCCGCTGATGCGCCGCGCCCGCGGCGACGTCCTCGACGAAGCGCTCGATCGGATCGAGGAGGCGCTGGGATGAACCCGCGACGCGACGCGAAGTGGTGGGGGTGGGGAGACCCTGCGGTCGAACCGACGCTGGACGACGAGGCACTCGCGGTTCTTCGCGAGCGGATCGGTGAGCTGGAGCCGTGGCCGCTTGCCCGCGCACTCGAGGAGATCGAGCTACCGGCCTCAGAGCCATTGCCGAAGGTGTTGGTCGAGGCAGTAGGGGAGGGGAACGTCTTCCGGGGCGATGAGGATCGCCTGCGGCACGCGACGGGGCGCGGCTACGTCGACCTGGCGCGGCTACGCAACGGGGCGCTGGCGGCGGCTCCCGACGCGGTGGTGATGCCGCCAGACGCCGGGGCGCTGCGACGGGCGATCGAGGTCTGCGCAAACGAGGACGTCGCGATCGTTCCCTTCGGCGGCGGCACCAGCGTCGTCGGCGGGGTCGAGCCGCTGCGGGGTTCGCACGGCCGTCTGATCAGCCTCGATCTTGGCGCCCTGGGTGAGGTCGAGGTCGACCGTCGCTCGTTGACCGCCCGTCTCGGCGCCGGCTTGCGCGGTCCCGAGGCCGAGGCGGCGCTGGGGCGGGAAGGTTTGACGCTCGGCCACTTCCCGCAGTCCTTCGAGTACGCGACGATCGGCGGCTTCGCCGCCACTAGGTCCGCCGGGCAGGCTTCGAGCGGCTACGGCCGCTTCGACGCCCTGGTCAGCTCGGTGCGTCTCCTAGCCCCGATCGGGGAGATATCGACCCTGGAAACTCCCCACACGGCCGCGGGCCCGGCCCTGCGGGAGGTCGTGATCGGCTCCGAGGGAGTCCTCGGCGTGATCCCCGACGTGACCGTGCGGGTGCGACCCGCGCCGACGGTGCGTCGCTACGAGGCCTGGATGGCCGAGAGCTTCGAGGCCGGGGCGGAGATCGTCCGCGGGCTGGCGCAGGGACCTGGACTGCCGGAGGTGATCCGCGTCTCCGACGAGGAGGAGACCGAGGGGACGTTGGCGCTCTCGGGTCCGCGCGGCTTCAGTGGCCGCCTCTTCGACCGTTATCTCGGTGTCCGTGGCCGCCGCGGCGGCGCTCTCGTCATCGTCGGCTTCGAGGGCGACGAGGAGTCTGTCGCGCGCCGCCGCGCCCTCACCGTTCGACCCCTACGTAGCGGAGGTGCCGCCTATCTCGGCCAGGCCGCCGGCCGCGCCTGGGAGCACGGGCGCTACCAGGGCCCCTACCTGCGGGACACGCTGATGGGGATGGGAGCGATGGTGGAGACGCTGGAGACTTCGCACGCCTGGAGCCGCTACGGCGAGCTGCACGAGGCGGTAAGGAGCGCGATCCGCGAGGCCTTGCAGGCTCAGGGCACCCCCGGCCTCGTCTTCTGTCACCTCTCCCATGCCTACGCCGACGGCGCCTCGCTCTACTTCACCTTCATCTCTCGCGCCCGCCGCGGCGACGAGCTGGATCAATGGGCCGCGGTCAAGCGCACCGCCTGCGAGGCAATCGTCGCCCACGGCGGCACGATCACCCACCATCACGCCGTCGGCCGCGATCACGCGCCTTACATGGACGCCGAGATAGGCGAAACCGGTATCGAGGCTTTACGAGCGCTGAAGGAGCGCTTCGACCCGGCCGGGATCATGAACCCCGGCAAGCTGCTACTTGGGTAAGGGCCTTACCCCTTGCCCCTTCCGATCCATAGGGGCTATTCGCCCTCGCCGACGAGGGATCCGGTGATTTCGCCTTCCAGCAGGTGCTTGCCGACGATGAGGGGGTCCCAGGGTCCGTTTGGTCCCGCGCTGAGACCCTCTCGCCAGTCGTCGTCCTGGGCGACGTAGGTGACAAGAACGTTCGTTTTGCTGCCGTCTTCGAGGAACTGGAAGGGCTCGAAGGACGATTCGATGTCCTGGGTTATCCGCCCATCCTTGCCGGCGTAGTAGCTGGCGACCGGCATCATGTCGTGGCGGGAGCCCAGCTGCCAGATCACGTACTGCTCCTCGCCGGAGATCGGTTTTAGGCCTTGCAACCGGACCTTGATCAACGGCATGCCGTTGGGCTTCTTGTAGGAGATCGTTCCCGAGGCGTTGCTGCCGTCGACGGGCCGGAGGACGGCTTGCGTCGGTCCGGTGGCGGCGCTGCTCCCCGTTTCCTTCGTAGCTTCGGCGGAGGTACCGGCCACAGTCGTCGAATCGGAGCCTCCACATCCCGTCACAAGGGCGCACAGCGCCAAGGCGAAGATCGCCAGCACCGCTCTCCCCGGGTGACAAATATTGCTCATTACCCAGGAAGAATACGGTACGCAGAAGGTTTTGGAGTAAAGGATCTCCTGCGGCTATTCGGCGCCGCGGCCTCGTTGGGCTTCGAGGCGCTTCGCAGCTCCGACGATCGGTCCCCTGACGTCGCCTCGGAGAACTTCCTCCCCGGTGTAGGCGGGAGCCTGTTTCTCTTTCGTCGCCTCCCTCAGCGAGGCTTCCAGCCGCGAGTCCTCGGTGCGGGTAATCGCGATCTGGCCGAAGGTTTCGTTGGCGAGGTAGGCGAGGACTTCGACCGGTGCTTCGACCTGGGCGGCGAGCTTGCCGTCCTCGCCGACTTCGTTGGTCGAGGCCAGGGGCAGCATTTTCTCCGGCGAAGCCGCCAGCCAGATCGTGTAGGACTCGCCTTTGCCCGTTGCTTCGAGCCCTTCGGCGGCGACCTGCAGGGCCAGGCTTTTCTTCACCCGTCCGAAGATCGCGACTCCCGTGGCATCTCCGCCATCGGCAGCTTCCAGCGAAGCCTTGGTCACTTTCCGGCTGCCCTGTTCCGCGGCCGCTTCGAGAGCGGCAACCGTGCCTCCGCTCGATGCGGCCGAGGAGGTGGTCGTCGAATCGCCACCGCCATCGTCCCCGCTGCCGGCAAGAACGAAAACGACGAACAAGATCACGATCGCTGCTCCAGCAAGCAGCGCCCACAATCCCCGCCCCTCGAGCAGCTTCAGCTCCTTTTTCAAAGGAGGCTTCGGCTTTCCCTGAGGCAACGCAGCCCTTCGTTCTCCCTTGGGTAGCGCCGACTGCGGCTTGGGCGGCGGGGGTTCTCCCGCAGGAGCCTCCCCGTCTTTTGCGACGGAGGGAGAACCCCCGCCGCCTTCCCCCGGCTCCGGAATCGCGGGTGCCGGAATCCCTTCTGCTTCAAGCGCCGCCGCCGCCTCCTTTGCCCGCCGATGCACCTCAGCCGCGTCGACCCCCATTAGGGCCGAGAGATCTTCATACCCCTGCTCGCCGCGCTGGGAGAGCAGGCGCAGGATCGCCTTCTGGTCGTCGGACAGCGCCACCGGACCGGAAGCCTATTAGGGTGCGAAGCGTGAACGACGAGGCTCAGGTTAAGCCTGCGCATTTCGACGAGCTGGTCGGCACCGAGTGGCTCAGCGACGACCCCGAAGACGCCCGCGTGCGACTGCAGGTTCGCGACGAGCTGCGGCAGCCGTTCGGGCTGATGCACGGCGGCGTGATGTCGACCCTGATCGAGAGCATCTGCTCTCGCGCCACCGCTGGTGCCGTCTACGACCAGGGCATGGTGGCGATGGGGCAGTCGATCAACGTCAGCTTCGTCCGCCCGGTGACCGAGGGCGGGGTGGAGGTGCGCGCCCAGGCCCGCCACCGCGGCCGCACCACCTGGCTCTGGCAGGCGGAAGTGCTCAACGACGAGGGGAAGACCTGCGCCCTGGCGCAAATGACCATCGCCGTGCGCCCGCGACCCGGGGCTTAGGCCTCAGCCACCAAATCTGTTCGTGATCGGGAGTCGCCGGTCCTTGCCGAAGGCCTTTGGCGTGATCCGGATCCCCGGCGCCGCCTGGCGGCGCTTGTACTCGGAGCGGTCGACCAGCCTGATCACCTCGTCGACCGTCTCGGCCGGCACTCCGGCGGCGATGATTTTCTCGCGGCCCTCGTCGCGCTCGACGTAGGCCTCGAGGATGCGGTCGAGGACGTCGTAGGGCGGCAGCGAGTCCTCGTCGCGCTGGTCGGGCCGCAGCTCGGCCGAGGGAGCCCGCTCGATCACGCTCGCCGGCACCAGCTCCCGGCCCTCGCGCTCGTTGCGCCGTCGCACCAGGTCGTAGACCAGCCCCTTCGGCACGTCCTTGATCACCGCGAAGCCGCCGGCCATGTCGCCGTAGAGGGTCGCGTAGCCGACCGACATCTCGCTCTTGTTGCCGGTGGTGAGGACGAGCCAACCATGGCGGTTGGAGAGCGCCATCATCATGTTGCCGCGGATCCGCGCCTGCACGTTCTCGGCGGTGAGGTCGGGCTCAGAGGGTTTGGTCGGATCGCGCGGGACCGCCGCCTCGGGCTCGTGGAGGTGGCCGCTGAGCGCTCGCTCGTAGCTCTCCATCATCGGCTCGATCGCCACCTCGAGCAGCCCGCAGCCGAGGTTGGCGGCGATCTCGCGGGCGTCCCCCTGGGTCTCGGAGCTGGAGTGGGGGGAGGGCATGACGACGCAGGTGAGGCGGTCGGGCCCGACCGCGTCGGCGGCGATCATCGCCACCAGGGCCGAGTCGATCCCGCCGGAAAGCGCGAGGCCGACGTGCTTGAAGCCGTTCTTGCCGACGTAGTCGCGCAGGCCCAGGGTCAGCGCTCCGTAGACCTCGTCGAGGTCGCCGAGCGGCTCGGCCAGCGGGCCGGAGCTGGAGTGGGGGACTTCGCAGACCAGTAGCTCCTCCTCGAACTGGGCGGCGCGGGCGATGACGCTGCCGTCGGGGGCGGTGACGAGGCTCTGGCCGTCGAAGACGAGCTCGTCCTGGCCGCCGACGAGGTTGCAGAAGGCGAAGTAGGCGCCGTAGGCGCGCGAGCGCTGGCAAAACATCTCTTCCCGCTCGCGCCCCTTGCCACGATGGTAGGGGGAGCCGGAGGGGTTGGCGATCAGCCGCGCCCCAGCCTCGGCCTCGGCCTGTGCGGGCGGCCCCGGCGCCCAGACGTCCTCGCAGATCGTCAGCCCGACCCGCAGCCCGCCGAGGTCGATCGCCATCGGTTCGGCGCCGGGGACGAAGTAGCGCTGCTCGTCGAAGACCGAGTAGTTGGGCAGGCGGTTCTTGCGGTAGATCGTCTGGACCTTGCCGTCCGCCAGGACCGCGGTCGAGTTGTAGGCGCGGCGAAGGTCCTCATGGTCGGCGAGCGGCTCGGCGAAACCGACCAACGCCGTGATTCCCTGCGCCGACTCGGCTAACTCTTCGACCGCGCGCTGGTTCGCCCGCAGGAAGTGGCGCTTCAGGTAGAGGTCCTCGGCCGGGTAGCCGGGGATGCAGAGCTCGGGAAGGATCACCAGCTCGGCGCCTTCGTCGCGGGCGCGGCCGATCCACTCCGCCGCCTTGGCGGCGTTGCCGTCGACGTCGCCGACGGTGGGGTTGATCTGGGCCAGGGCCAGGCGCATCGCGGTGTCGCGCAGGCTATTACCCGAGGTCCCTGCGCAGAACGCCGGAGGTACTTTCGGCCGTCGTTAGGGTTGTCGGGGCATGCGGAACCGCCGGCGCCACTTGGTCGGGTCCTCGGCGGTGCTGCTCCTGGCCCTCGCCGCGACCGTCCCTGCCTCGGCCTCATCCCCGGCGACGGGACGAAAGTACCCCTATATGGAGGGAAATCGCCCCGTCGGCGACGCTCAGCTCACCTCGGAGGCGCAGAAGCCGTTCCTGGCGCCGCGCTGGCGGCCGACCGACACGCGCGACCCCAACCGCAACGCCTACTCGGTCCCGGAGGCACCGCTCTCACCGGCCTGCTCGCCGCACTTCTGCGTCCACTGGGTCGAGCAGGGCCTCGACGCTCCCGAACCGAGCGATCGCGACGGCGACGGGGTCCCCGATTACGTCGAGCGGGTGCTGCGGGTGGCCGAACGGGTCCACCGGGTCGAGAACGGGAGGCTCGGCTGGCGGGAGCCGCGCAGCGACGGGCGCCAGGGCGGCCGCAACGGCAAGACCGACGTCTACCTCTCCCAGATCGGCGGCGAACTGTTCGGCTACGCGGCGCCGGACCGCGGGCAGGTGACGAAGCAGCACCGGATCCCGCGCCGCCTGCACGGCTACCTCGTCCTCGACAACGACTACAGCGCCTTCGAGTTCCCCGGGACGAAGCCGCTGGCGGACCTGCAGGTGACCTTCGCCCACGAGTACAACCACATCCTCCAGTTCGGCTACGACGCCTACCAGGACCCCTGGTTCGCCGAGGCGAGCGCGACCTGGATGGAGGACCAGGTCTACAACGGGATCGACGACTACCTCCGCTACGTCCGCCGCTGGGTCAAGCTCTACGAAACGCCGCTGACGACCAACTCGATCAAGGAGTACGGGACCGCAGTCTGGAACCAGTGGCTGGCCCGCCGTTACGGGCCGGAGATCGTCCGCAAGGCCTGGGCGGGGGCGATCGACGCCAAGCCGGGCGGCTTCTCGATCGCGAGCTACGAACGAGCGCTCCGCTCCAGCGGCCCCTCCGACTTCGGCCGCGACTTCTCACGCTTCTCCGCCGCAGTGGCCGAGTGGCGCACCGGCAGGTCCTTCCGCGAGAGTCGCCTCTATCCCGATCCGCCCCGGCAGGGAAGCCTGCCACTGAGCGGCGTTCGGCTGACGCGGCTGCTCAACCACACGACTTTCCAGCTACTGCGGGTGCGGGCGCCGCGGGGACGCGCTGTTGTAGTCCACTTGGCGGCACCGCGCGGGACCGCCGCCGCGGTCGCCCTGGTCGGTCGCCGCGGCAGCGAGCGCCACGGGCGTCCCCTGGTGCGGGTCAGCTACAGGCGCGAGGGCGGGCAGCTGACGGTGCGCCTGCCCCAGCCTGGCCGCTTCAAGCGGATCACCGCGGTGATCGTCAACGCCGACGCCCGCGCCAGCGGCTTCAGCGTCGGCAACCTCGACTGGAACTACCTGACCGACGGCCTCCCGTTCGAAGTCAGCGGGCGGTTACAGCGATAAAAGCGCCTACGGCCGCGACTCGGCGGCGACCAGGCCGGCGCCGTTGGAGGAAGCGCCTGCGGCGGCTTTGCGCTTCTTCGACTTCTTCTTCGGAGCCGTGGCAATTACCTCTTTGGTCGCCGCCTCGAGGTCGAGGGCGAAGCTGTCGAGGTCGGCCATCGCGTCGTAGTCGCCGATCAGGCCGAAGTTGACCTGGCCGTTGTAGGACATGATCCCGACGCAGAGCGCTTGGCGACGAGCCAGCGGCACCATCGGGAAGATCGACTCCATCTTCCGTCCCAGCACGTAGAGCGGGAACTGCGGGCCCGGCACGTTGGTGACGACGAGGTTGAAGAAGCGCTGCGCCGGCTGCAGGCGCGCCGCCTGCGAGGCGATCGTCGAAGGGGCGAAGTCGGTCAGCTTGGTGAGGATCTCGGCCCCGACCGCCTGGCCGGAGGACTTGAGGTCGCCCATCTCCTCGGTCATCAGCTGCAGCCGCTCGACCGGGTCCTCGCACCAGACCGGCAGCGGGGCCATCATCGCCGAGATCCGGTTGCCGAGGGCGCCGTGCTCCTCGGCGGCACGGACGCTGACCGGGACCATCGCCCGCAGCTCCAGCTCGGTGGTGTCGTGGCCGCGGGCTCGCAGGTAGCGGCCGATGCCGCCGGCGACGATCGAGAGGATGACGTCGTTGACAGTGCCGCCATGTGCGTCCTTGACCCGCTTGAGGTCGTCGAGGTTGGTCTGGGTCATCTGGAAGCGGCGGTGGGGCCCGATCTCGACGTTGAAGACGGTGTCAGGGGCCGACATCCCCGCGCTGACCATCTTCGAGGTGGCGCCGACCCCTTTCAGCACCTGGCGCGGGCCGCGCAATGCGTAGCGGAAGCCGCGGTAGATCTCCTTCGGGCTGGTCAGCCGCTCCTTCCAGGCTTCGCTCAGCAGTTGCACGTCGGTCGGTTCGGGGCTGGCGAGCCAGGGCGGCGCCTTCTCGGGCGCGCCCGCCGGCTCGGGATCGAGGTCGAAGAGGACGGTGGTGATGTCCACCCCGGAGACGCCGTCGACGAGGGCGTGGTGGCTCTTGCCGATGATCGCGAAGCGGTCCCCGGTCAGGCCCTCGACCAGCCACAGCTCCCAGAGCGGCTTCGAGCGGTCGAGCTGCTGGGAGAAGATCCGGGCCGCCAGGTTGCGCAGCTGCTCGTCGGATCCAGGGGCCGGCAGAGCGGTTTGGCGCACGTGGTAGTCGAGGTTGAGGTGGGGGTCGTCAATCCAGACCGGCCGCCCCTGCGTCAGCGGGACGAAGCGCAGCTTCTGGCGGAAGCGCGGCACCAGGTGCAGGCGCGAGGCGATGTGGTCGCGGAACTCTGCGTGGGTGGGGGCTGCGCCCTTGAAGATCGAGGTCGAGGCGACGTGCATGTGGGCGCCCGAGCGCTCGAGGTGGAGGAAGGAGGTATCGAGTCCGCTGAGGCGTTCCGGCTTGGTCACCAGGTCATCTTCGCACACAGGTCCAGAGCCGGGTGAAGCACTGGATATCGCTTCTGGAGCCGATTCTGCCACTTACGTTGCATGTGGAGAATGTGTGCGTCTGCTCACATTTCCGCTCCGAGAGGCGTCCTAGCGTGTTCTCTTCGAAACGACCTGCCGAGTCCCCTCGCCTCTGAGCGCAGGGTCAGCGAACCAGCTAGGCAGCAGAAAGAGAGCGATACAGATGCGAATAGTCCTGCCCGCGGTGGCGGCTGTCACCGCGCTCACGATCGGCCTCGCCCCGGCGACGGCGCAGAGCGAGCGGAACACCCACCACGAGCGGTCGCGCTCCCACGTCTCCCTGCACCTCTCGACGCACTCGGTGCTGAAGGGGAACGGGCTGGCGGTGCGCGGCAAGGTGCGGCCGAGCGGCCGGCACCGGGTGAAGCTGGTCTTCCGCGGCCCCGACGGCGGTCACCGCGGCGTGACGACGAAGGCGAACGGGACCTTCGCGCTGCGCTGGGTCCCGGAGCGGACCGGCACCTACGGGGTCCGCGCCTACGGGGTGCACGACGCCCAAGTCCGCTCCTCCAAGAGCGAGCCGCGCAAGCTGACCAGCTACCGCCTCGCCGGCGCCTCCTACTACGGCCCCGGCCTCTACGGCAACGGCGTCGCCTGTGGCGGCACCCTGTTGCCCGGGACGATGGGCGTCGCGCACAAGACGCTGCCGTGCGGGACGAAGGTGAAGCTGCGCTACCACGGCCGCACGGTCACCGTGCCCGTCATCGACCGCGGCCCGTACGTGGCGGGGCGCGACTACGACCTCACCGAGGCGGTCAAGGAGAAGCTTGGCTTCCCCGGCGTCGGGACGGTCCTGGCGACGCGCTAAACGGCGGCGGACACTTCGCGGGGCGGTGTCCTCGGTCGGCCAAATAGCGCTGCTATTAGGCCTCCCTGCGTCCTAGCCCCGCTCGGTCCGGCGCCGTTTAGGCCAAGCCGAGCTGGAGCTGGCCTGGTGTCGGCTCCGGCTCGGCTACCTCAGTGCCGCCGAAGGAGGCGACGCGGACGCCGAGCAGGCGCACGGGCCGTTGCGGGTCGTAGGCGCGCAGCAGCTCGAGGGCGACCGGCCCGACGACCTCCGGGTCGTTGGTCGGCTCGCTGAGAGTGTTCGAGCGGGTGACGTTGGTCCAGTCGTCGAGCCGCACCTTGATTCCGATCGTCCGGCCTTCCAGCTCGCGCTTGCGCAGTCGCCGGCAGAGCTCCTCGGAGAGCTCGGCAAGGTGCCGCTCCAGCTCGGCCCGCTGGGTGACGTCGACGTCGAAGGTGATCTCGGTCGACTGCGACTTGGTCTCGTGTTCGGGCGTGACCGGCGTCTGGTCGAGGAGGTTGCCGCGGGCGTGAAGCCAGGCGCCCGAGCGGGGGCCGAAGGCGTCTTCGAGAGCGGGCCTCTGCCATTGCCGCAAGTCGGAGAGCGTCCGGATCCCCATCGATTCCAGTCGCGAGACCGTTTTCGGCCCGATTCCGGGGATCAGACCGGGGGAGTGGGTGGCAAACCGCTCCAGCGCCTGCTCGCGTGAGAGGACGACGAGCCCGGCCGGCTTCCCCAGCTCGCTGGTGATCTTCGCCAGCATCCGGCTCTCGGAGATCCCGACCGAGCAGGTCAGCTGCGTCTCGGTGCGGATCGCGGTCGCGACCCGTCGCATCGTCGCCTTGGGGGAGAAGATCCCGGTCAGGTCCAGATAGGCCTCGTCCAGCCCCACGACCTCCACGACCTCGACGTTCCGCCGCAGCACGTCCATCACCTGCCCCGACGCCTCCCGGTAGGCCGGGAAGTCCGGCCGCAGGTAAACCGCGTTCGGAAGCCGCCGCCGGGCCACGGCCGCCGGCATCGCCGAATGGATCCCCGCCAGCTTCCGCGCCTCGTAGCTGGCCGTCGTCACCACCGCCCGCGGCCCCGACCCGCAGACGATCACCGGCTTCCCCCTCAACTCCGGCCGCCGCCGCAGCTCCACCGACGCGTAGAACGCGTCCATGTCGAGGTGGGCGATCGTCCGCTCGAAGCTCACCCGTCGATGTTAGGAAGATGGAGGGACGGGACCAGAGAGGTCGCCAAATGCTCCCCGCGGGTCCGACGCGTGTTCAGCAGGCCCTGACGGTGCCCTTGATGACCCGCTTGATCTTCTTTTTCTTGGCGCCCTTTTCGAGGATCAGGGTGACCTTGGCCTTGACGACGTGGGTCGAGCCTGCGGCCATCGGGCCTGGGTTGATCAGGTAGCGGAAGGGCTTCTTCTTCTTGACTTTGAGTTTCTTGCCGTCGTAGATGAAGACGACCTTGGTGAAGTGGATCCTGCCGCCGAGACGTTTCTGTAGCTGTTTGCGCTTGCGTTTGCCGACGCCGGCGTAGAAACGCTGGCGGGATTGCAGGCAGCTCTTCGGCAGCCGCAGGATGATCAGGAAGTTGCCGACTTTCTTGACGAATTTCTTCGTCTTGCCCTTGTAGATCGGCGGCAGGGGCGGGGGGGAGGGCGGCAGGCCGGCGATCGGGGTGAGGTCGGCGAGTCGCAGGCCGGCGCTGTCCTCGAAGAGGACCCAGCCCGTGCCGCCGTCGTTGGTCGCCACTTCCGCGTTGGGACCGATCGCGTAGGAGCTTTCAAGATGGGCGACGTGGCTTTCAGCGGTGAAGTTGGCGCCGCCGTCGGTGGAGGTCCAGAGACGCATGACGAAGGCGTCGTCGCCGGCGCGGGTGCCCGGCCAGGCGACCACGACGCGGTTGCCGCTGGGCGACTGGGCGATCGCCCCGCCGACGAAGAGGTCGGTGGACGAGTCGACCGCTAGCGTGGTGGGCGCCTGGAAGGAACCTTCCTTGAAGTCGCGCACGTTGATCGCCTTCGGGTACTGGCTGCCGTCCCGGTAGTCCTCGGAGACCATGAAGAGCCCGGCCGCGCCGCTGGAGAGGTTCGGTTCGTAGCCCTGCGTAACCGGGATCGGGCCTTCCCAGTTGCCTTCGAGGGCCATCGAGCCCGCGCCCTTGTAGCGGTAGTAGAGGAGCGGGTAGGGCGGGTCGGAGATGTTCCAGTAGGCGATCACCGGGTTGCTGCCGTCCAGCCCCATGCTGGCGCCGGCGACGCCGCCGGTGCCGGGGTCTGCGAAGTCGAGTTCGCCGCCGACGTTGGCGGCGACCTGGTCGGTGCTGAAGCTGAGGCCGGAGTTGTAGGCGCTGGTCAGGAAGCTGCCCCCGGACAGGAAGACGTCGGTGGGGTCGGTCTTCGGCCAGAAGAAGTCGCGCTGGGTGCCGCCGTCGAAGCTGGCCCCGCCGTTGGTCGACGTCCAGAAGACGATGTCCTGGCCGAGGTAGCGCGGGGCGACGACGTAGACCGTGTCGGTGCCGGGCACGAGCACCGGGAACGCCCCGGAGACGCTGTCGAGGCTGTCCGAAGCTCCCGGGATTGGCAGGTTTTGCACGCTGCAGGACCCGCCCGGGGCGATCTTGCAGAACTTGACCGGCTCGGGCGAGGAGCCGTCGCCCTGCGAGGTCCAGGCGACGTAGGCGTTGCCCGCCGGATCCTCAGCCAGGTGGCCGTTGGTGATCGGGTTGGAATCGAGCGTGAAGAGGTTGTTCGCGCTCGCCGCGGACGGCAGGGCGGCGAGGACGAGTGCGGCCAGCAGGATCGAGAGAGCTCCCCAGCGCTTCACGGAGTTCACCCTAATGCCTGCAGTGGCGGCAAGCCACCTAGACTTCCGTCCGTGGCTTCCCCGGAGGCGAAGAACCTCGAGGCGATCTCCAAGGCGATCGACCAGCACAACGCGAACTGCCCTTTCCCGGCAGCGGAGGTGCGGATGAACCCCTTCGAGGTCGAGCGCCTGGGCTGGGACACGATCCGCGGCCTGCCGGTGGTCCCGGACGAAGCGGTCGGCACCGGCCGCTTCCGCATCGTCTGCTCACGCGACATGGAAGACGACGGCCTGGAGATCGTCGAGGCCGTCGGCAAAGAGCTGGAGACGGTCGCCCCGGTCCAGAACTGAGAGGCGCTAAACGTCGCTCGAGACGTTGATGCCTAGTTCGCTCATCCAGCTCTGGGCCTCGATGTTGAGCTGGCGGTACTCGCCGGTCCAGATCAGGATCCCCATCGCGATCAGGATCAGCCCGCCGACGGCGACGATCGCCTGGTAGTGGCGTTTGACCGCGGCGAAGGCGGTGGTCATCTGCGAGAAGGCGACGGCGGTGAGGAGGAAGGGGATCGCCAGGCCGGCCGAGTAGACGGCGAGGAGGAAGCCGCCGCGGATGGTCGAGTCCGAGAGCGAGGCGGCGGCGAGAATCGCGCCCAGGGTCGGGCCGATGCAAGGGGTCCAGGCGATCGCGAAGGCGGCGCCGGCGACGATCGGGCCGCCCCGGCCGACCCGCTCCAGCAGGGCGTTGACGTGCCAGTCGCGGTTGAGCCGGGTGAGGAAGAGGGAGCCGACGAAGAGCAGGCCCATGGCGATGATCAGCGCCGCCGAGATCTTCGTCAGCAGATCGCGGTTGTCCTTGAGCAGCGAGCCGAGGCCGGTCGCGGTCAGCCCGAGGACGATGAAGATCGCCGAGAAGCTGGCGACGAAGAGGAGGCTCGGCCCCAGGACCCGGCGCCAGCCGGCGCTCTCGAGCTCGTTCGCCGAGACGCCGCTGACGGCCGAGAGGTAGCCCGGCACCAGCGGCAGCACGCAGGGGGAGAGGAAGGAGACGACGCCCGCGGCGAGCGCGGCGAGGATTCCCACGCCCGTGGCGGGATCGGTACTGGCGGCGAGGGGCACCACTGAGCGGGGATTTTACCCACCGCCCGCTCCGAGCCGCTAGATTTGGCCAGTCAGCCAAACATGGGAGGAGCGAGGGCGTTGAGCAACAAGACGTACGTGATCGGGGTCGGGATGACCAGGTTCGAGAAGCCCGGGACCAAGGAGGGCGACTACCCCGACTGGGCCAAGGAGGCGGGGGAGAAGGCGCTCGCCGATGCCGGCATCCCTTATGAGGACGTCGAGCAGGCCTACGCCGGCTACTGCTACGGCGACTCGACCTACGGCCAGCGGGCGCTCTACCAGCTCGGGCTGACCGGGATTCCCGTCGTCAACGTCAACAACAACTGCTCGACCGGCTCCTCGGCGCTGTTCCTGGCCCGGCAGGCGGTCAAGGGCGGCGTCGCGGAGTGCGCGCTGGCGCTGGGCTTCGAGAAGATGGAGCCGGGCAGCCTCGGGGTCAAGTACACCGACCGCACCAACGCGCTCGACAAGCACGCGATGCGGATGTTCGAGATCCGCGACCCGGAGGCCTCGCCGCCGGCGCCGCAGATGTTCGGCAACGCCGGCCGCGACCACATGCAGAAGTACGGCTCCGAACCGGACCACTACGCCTGGATCGGCTGGAAGAACCACAAGCACTCGGTCAACAACCCCTACGCCCAGTTCCAGGACGTATACAGCCTGTCGGAGATCAAGGCGGCGAAGATGATCCACGACCCGCTGACCAAGCTGCAGTGCTCGCCGACCTCCGACGGCTCGGCCTGCGCGATCGTCGCCTCCGAGGCCTACGTCGACAAGCACGGGCTCTGGGGCCAGGCGATCGAGATCGCCGGCCAGTCGATGGTCACCGACCTCAGCTCGACCTTCGACGAGAACGCCGACTGCATGACGATCGTCGGCTCCGACATGTCGAAGACCGCGGCCGACGCCGCCTACGCGGAGGCCGGGGTGGGGGCTGGGGAAGTCGACGTTTGCGAGCTGCACGACTGCTTCAGCGCCAACGAGCTGATCACCTACGAAGCGCTCGGGTTCGCCGCCGAGGGCGAGGCGCACAAGCTGGTCGAGGAGGAAGCGACCACCTACGGCGGCAGCGGCCCCGTCGTCAACCCCTCGGGCGGGCTGATCTCCAAGGGCCACCCGCTCGGCGCGACCGGCCTGGCGCAGTGCTCGGAACTGACCTGGCAGCTGCGCGGCGAAGCCGACAAGCGGCAGGTCGAGGGCGCGAAGGTGGCGCTGCAGCACAACATCGGCCTCGGCGGAGCCGCCGTGGTCACCGTCTACAAACCGGCGGCCTAGGGACGGGCCCCCACGTGACTAGGAGGAGCACGATGGCGAAAGAGCGGCGTTCACTCAACGGCAAGGTCGTGGCGATCACCGGCGCCGCGCGGGGGATCGGCAAGGCGACCGCGCAGGCGCTGATCGCGAAGGGCTGCCGCGTCGCCATCGGCGACCTCCAGCTCGAGCTGGCCGAGCAGACGGCGGCCCAGCTCGGCGGCGGCACCGTGGCGCTGCCGCTCGACGTCACCGACCGCGGCTCCTTCGAGCGCTTCCTCGACGAGGCCGAGCGGCAGCTGGGCCCAATCGACGCGGTGATCAACAACGCCGGGATCATGCCGGTGACCCCGTTCGAGGAGGAGAGCGAGGCCTCGATCCAGCGCCAGCTCGACATCAACGTCGGCGGCGTCATCACCGGCACCCAGCTGGCGATCAAGCGGCTGCGCCCCCGCGGGACCGGCTACATCGTCAACATCGCCTCCCAGGCGGGCAAATCGGGAATCCCGGGGATCGCCACCTACTCGGGCACCAAGCACGCGGTCGTCGGTCTCAGCGAGGCGGTGCGGGCGGAGCTGCGCGAGACGGGGATCGAGGTCCTCTGCGTGATGCCAACCGTGGTCAACACCGAGCTGACCAGCGGCGTCGGCC
The DNA here is from genome assembly GCA_035535295.1 of Solirubrobacterales bacterium. Taxonomy (GTDB): domain Bacteria; phylum Actinomycetota; class Thermoleophilia; order Solirubrobacterales; family 70-9; genus VAYN01. The sequence continues at coordinate 32,675 of DATLQI010000028.1, read as the reverse complement.
AGAAGTGGGTGAAGCCGGTCGAGGCATCTGACGTGGCCAACGAGATCGTCGACGCGATGGAAGTGCCGCGCTTCGACGTCTTCGTCCCGCGCGCCAACGGCGTCCTCTACAAGGTCCTGGCGCCGCTGCCGCGCAGCTGGCGCGAGGCGCTGGGCAGGGCGATGAAGGTCGACAAGCTGATGACCGAAGTCGACCACAACGCCCGCCAGGCCTACGAGGAGCGGGCGGCCGCGAGCGGGCCCGGCCAACAGGCCGTGAACGCGGACGCCCCCGAGCCCGTACACCGTGACGTTGCCTAACAACGCGTCCGCAAAACACGAACGCTGAATCGAACCCCCTATAGGGGGCAAAACTCAGCGGAAGGAGCGAAACCAGTCATGGGAAGGATCTACGACGCCACCTGGGGCCGGATGTTCTCGGCTCTCTACGACCGCGCCTTCGAGGCCAGCGAAGAGGCGGGCCTGCGGGAGATGCGCCGCGAGCTGCTCTGCGAGGCACGGGGGAGGGTGCTGGAGCTCGGCGCGGGAACCGGCCTCAACCTGGAGCTCTACCCGCGCGAGGGCCTTGACAGCCTCACCGTGACCGAGCCCGACCCCCACATGTTCAAGCAGCTGCGCCAGCGCACGGAGAAGGACTGCCCCGGAGCGGATCTGGTCGAAGCCGGCGCCGAAGACCTGCCCTTCGCGGACGACAGCTTCGACACGGTCGTGGTGACCCTGGTCCTCTGCACGGTCCCCAACCAGCCCGCGGCCCTCAAAGAGATCTCCCGCGTCCTCGCGCCTGGCGGCGAGCTCCTCTTCCTCGAGCACGTCCGCGCCAACCACCCCGACCTTGCTCGCTGGCAGGACCGCCTCGAGAAGCCCTGGCGCTTCCTCGGCGACGGCTGCCACTGCAACCGCGACACCGTCTCCGCGATCAGCGCCGCCGGCTTCCAACTCGGCGACGTCGAGCGCGACGAGCTCCCCAAGGCCCCGCCGATCGTCAAACCGCTGGTCAAGGGGAGCGCCCGGGCCGTCTCCTAGGCTCCCGCGCGATCAACGCACGATAATGGCGGTTATGTCAACTCGGGCAGAGAGACCTGGATTGGCCTAGCGTGCTTCCTCGATCGCAGCTTCCAGCTCCTCTGCTGATTCAGGGAACCCCAGGATCCTGATCCCCCTCGTCTTTGGGCCTTTGACGGCGAAAGACGGCGTGCCGGTGAAGCCGAGGTTCTCGGCTTCTTGGGAGGTTTCTTCGACTTTTGCGTTCAGCTCGGACCGTTCCGCGTCCCACTTCGTCAGGTTCTGGACACCTGCGGCTCTAGCGACGGCCCTGAGAAAGGCGTCGTCGTCCGCGTAGCCCGAATTCTCGCCGCCCTGGTTGCTGTAGAAGAGATCGACGAAGCTCCAGCCGCGTCCCTGGGCCCCTGCGGCCAGCGCCGCGGCGCCGGCAGTGACCGATTCCGGGCCGATGATCGTGAGATTGCGGAAGTCGATCTTGACCTCACCCTTCCTGACCTCGGTTTCCATAATCGCGGGCAGGACCTCCTCCGAGTAGGCGGCGCAGACCGGGCACTGCAGGTCGCCGAACTCGATCAGTTCGACCGGTGCGTCGGGATCGCCGAGGAGCATCTCCTGCTGCGGGATTCCCTTCAGGAGCCTTGCCATCGCCACCTTGCCCTCGATCTGGGTGTCGCCACCGTCGCCGCTCCCGGAAGCGGTGATCACGATCAGGACGAGGACGACCGCTACGGCCAGGAAAGCCGCCCCAGCAGCGAGCTGCAGCAGGCGCGAGCGGCGAGCGTCGTCGCTCATCGAGGTCTCATGCCCGCTCGGGCAGCGCCTCGTCGGTTCCCGCGTAGACGATCAGGCGGGTAGCGCAGAGCCCGAAGAGGATCGTCATCAGGACGGCGCTGGCCAGACACCACTGGCAGACCGCCTCGAGCTTGAACAGCTCGACGTAGGTGAGGAAGACGCTGTAGCCGAAGCCGCCGAGAGCGAGGGCGAAGCCGGCGAAGCGCGCGAGGTCGTTGGCGAAGAAGGCGGTGGCCAGCAGCAGCACGTAGCCGACGATCCCGAAGACGGCGATGTTGACCCCGGCGACGTGGGACCAGGAGCTCTTGGCGACGGTCTCGCAGCCGCTGCCACCGGCGAGGCAGACGGGCGAGCCGCCGTTCGCCTCGGCGATCGCGACGTAGGTGGCGACGCCGATGCCCAAGGCGGCGACGAAGGCGATCGCCCGCTGGAGGTTGCCCTCGTTGAGGTGGCTCATCGCGCGGAAGATAAGGCTTCGGCGTAAAAGGCCGCTAAGGCGCGCGAGAGCTTGCCGCCCTGCCAGGCCAGTGGCGACTGCCCCGGCTCCTCGCTGACCAACCGCGCGTTCGGCAGCGCCTTCGCGTAGGCGGCGGCCGCCTCGTAGGGATGACCCGGGTCGGCGGCGTCGTTGCTGGCGACGACCAGCGTCGGGACCTGCAGCAAGCTCAGTTCCTCCATCGCCTCGAACGGGCGCGAGCGCGGCACCTCCCGCAGCGCCTCGGCAAGCGCCCCCGGGTGCTGTTGCAGCAGCAGGCGCTCGCGGGTGAAGCGCAGCACCGAGTCACGCCAGCGCGGGTCGCCGCCCTGTTCCGCGTCGACGTAGGCGACGAAGCCGTCGACGCCATCGGCCTCCAACGCCGCCGCCAGGCCGTCCCAGTAGTCGAGCGACGCCGGCTCGATCGCGCCCGTGTAGACCGGCCCGATCAACGCCAGGCCGGTCAGTCGCTCGGGATGGCGCAGTGCGTAGGCAACCGCGGTATGAGCGCCCATCGAGTGGCCACCGAGTAAGAAGCGCTCGCTTCCCACCTCCTCCTCCACCACCCGTTCGAGGTCTCCAACCAGCTCCAGGTATCCATAACCCTCCCCTGCCGGTGCCGGGTCCGACTCTCCGTGCCCCCGGGCGTCATAGGTGACGACGGTGTAGCCGGCGCGGGGCAGGGCGTTAGAGCCGTGGAGGACGTAGCGCCTGGCGGCGGTGATGCCGTGACAGAGGACCACGGGCGGCCCCTCCCCCGCCACCTCACCCTGCAGGGTCGGGCTCGGGCCCAGGGCGAACGGCCGCGCCTCGGCCGCCATCAACCGAGCGAGGCGACCGCGCGCTCGAGGTCCTCGACCGACTCGTAGGTGCTGCCGGTACGGGAGACGGTGCGGTGGCGGACGACGCCCTCGCCGTCGATCACGAAGATCGCCCGCTGGACGTAGCGGCCGCCAGGCGCGTCCTTGAGCTCGGTGAACCGCGCCAGCGGCCCGATCCAACCGGTGACGCCGTAGCTCTTCGCCACCGCCAAGTTCTCGTCGGCGAGCAGCGGCACGTTCAGTTCCTGCTCTTTCACCCAGTGCTCGTGCGAGTCGACCGACTGCGGCGAGATCCCGAGCACCTCGGCTCCGAGCTGGTCGAGCCGGTCGCCTTCGTCGCGGTAGGAGCAGAACTGCTTGGTGCAGACGGTGGTCGCGTCGCCGGGGTAGAAGGCGAGGATCAGGTTGCGGCCGCGGTAGTCGGAGAGCCGGTAGGTCTTCCCGCCCGTCCCGGGCAGGGCGAAATCGGGGGCAGGATCGCCCATATCTGGCTTGGCCACCCGGCCAGCTTACCGAGGCTCCGAGGAGCCCCTTTACCCCTGCTCGATCGTCACTTCTTCGATCAGGACCGGCTGTTTCGGTTTTTCCCCGACGGTTGGGACCTTTTCGATCCGGGAGACCGTGTCGTAGCCCTTGCTCACCTTGCCGACCAGCGCGTATTCGGGCGGCAGGCCGGCGTCCGGCGCGGTGACGACGTAGAACTGGCTGCCCGAGCGGCCCGGCGGCTCGGCCGAGCTCTTCGCCATCGCCACGATCCCTTTGGTGTAGGCGAGGTTGGGCGGCGGCTTCTCGTCGACGCTGTAGCCGGGGCCACCGGTGCCGGTGCCTTGCGGGTCGCCGCCCTGGATCACGAAGCCGGGGACGATGCGGTGGAAGGTGAGGTCGTCGTAAAACCCTTCCTTGGCGAGGAAGGCGAAGGAGTTGGCGGTCTTCGGCGCCCTAGCCGTGTCGAGTGCGATTTCGAAGGTCCCGCAGCTGGTCTTGACCACGGCGGTCGCGGTTTCGCCCGACTTCAGCACCTGTTTCGGCGCCTTGAAGCTGACCATCTTCGGTTCCGGAGCTTCGACTGCCTCGCAGCCGTCGGCGCCCGTCTTGGCCGCCGTCGAGCTCGAAGTGTCGTCGTCCGAGCCGCCGCCCTGGCTGATCAAGACCGCGGCGACGATGACTGCGGCGACCACCGCGAAAACGGCGAGGACGATCCAGCGGCGGTCGGGCTGCTGCTCCACGGGGCGGAACCCTAGTAAACGTTCCCGCAGAAAAATGGCCTCTCCCCCGCTCACGCCGCTCGCCGCCGCCGTCCTCCACGTCGGCGCGCCCGAGCGCATCCTCCAAGTCCAATGCGGCGACGGCGCCGGGGCGCTCTTCCTCGCCCGCGAGTTCCCCAGCGCTCGGGTCCGCGGGGTCGACCGCTCGGCTGAGGCGATTCACGAGGCCACCGCACATGTAGGCCTCGACCCCGAGGGTCGCGTCGCCTTCAAGCAGGGCAGCCCCCGCTCCCTCCCCTTTCCCGTCGACCAGTTCGACCTGCTGGTGGCGCTCGACGCCCGCCCTGCCGCTGCCGAAGCGGCGCGGGTGCTGCGTCCGGGCGGCTTTCTCGCCCTCGCGTCAAGCGATCAGGATGAAGCGCTCGGCGGGCTCGGCGGCGGGCTCTACAGCCGCCGCCTCAAGCGCCTGGGGTTCGAGCCGATCTGGGCCGAAGCGGCCGGCGACGGCAGCTTCTCTGTCTCCCGCCTGCGCGGCGGCGGACCCGTTGGCGGCGGGCTCTAGGCTGGGCGACCGATGGAGATCGCCGGGATGCCCCTGACCCTGCTCGTCAACCCCTCTTCGGCCGGGGGGAAGACGCTGAAGCTGCTGCCGCGGGTGGAGGCGGCGCTCGACGCCCGCCGCGCCGTCTTCCGGGTCGAGCGGACCCGCAGCCTCGAGCACGGGGTCGAGCTGGCGCTGCGGGTGATCGAGCTCGGTGAGCTGCCGGTGGTGGTCTCCGGCGACGGCCTGCTCGGCGCGGTCGGCGGCGCGATGGCCGGCTCGGATACCCCTCTCGGCCTGATCCCCGGCGGCCGCGGCAACGACCTGGCACGAGCGCTCGGCATCCCCGGCGAGCCCGAGGAGGCGGTCGACGTCGTCCTCGCCGGCCACAGCAGGCGGATCGACGTCGGCGAGGCCAACGGCAAGCGCTTCCTCGGCATCGTCAGCGTCGGCTTCGACTCCGAATGCAACCGGCTCGCCAACGAGACCCACTTCATCCGCGGCAACCTCGTCTACGCCTACTCGATGGTCCGCACCCTGATCGGCTGGCGCTCGGCCCGCTTCACGATCGCCGTCGGCGAGGAACGCAAACGGATCACGGGCTACTTCGTCGACGTCGCCAACAACAGCGTCTACGGCGGCGGCATGTACATCGCCCCGGAGGCGGAGATCGACGACGGCCAGTTCGACGTCGTCGCGATCGAAGAGGTCGGCAAGCTGCGCTTCCTGGGCGGCCTCAAGGACGTGTTCAAGGGAGCCCACCTCGGCAAGGACGAGGTCAGCACCTTCCGCACGCCGCGGCTCGAGCTCGACGCCAGCCGCCCCTTTCCCGTCTACGCCGACGGCGACCATCTCACCGACCTGCCGGTCTCGCTGCGGGTGCTGCCGCGCTCTCTCTCGATCCTCGTTCCCGGCGACGGGGAAGACTGATGGCGGCCACGGCAAACCGCCCGAATCGGGGGGGCTTATTCGGCGCCAAGCTCGCGCTCTCGCGGGCGATCGGCGCTGCCAGCCGGCGCAGCGGCCGCGGCGGCGGCACGACCCTGCCGGGGCGGGTGCTGCTGCGCCTGGAGCCGGAGGCGATCGCCCGCCTCGGGAAAGGTCTGGAGGGCAGCCGGACGATCGTCAGCGCCACCAACGGCAAGACGACGACGGCCGGGATGATCGCCGGCATCCTCGCCGCCGACGGCCGCCGACCCGTCCACAACCGCGCCGGCTCGAACATGACCTGGGGCGTGGCGACGGCGCTGCTCGAGCAGCGTGGGACCGAGGGCCTGTTCGAGGTCGACGAGGCCTGGCTGCCGCGGGTGAGCGAACAGCTGCAGCCGTCCCTGATCGTCCTCGGCAACCTCTTCCGCGACCAGCTCGACCGCTACGGCGAGATGGAGGCGCTGGCCGACGAGTGGGCGAAGACGGTGGCGGCGCGCGCCGGCCGGACCGAGTTCGCGCTCAACGCCGACGACCCGCTGATCGCCGACCTCGGCCGCGACGGCGAGGGGGCCCGGCGCAAGGGCGTTCTCTACTTCGGGATCGAGGACCCCTCGCAGGCGCTGCCGGAGCTGCAGCACGCCTTCGACGCCAAGCACTGCCGCCGCTGCGGTCACCCCTACGCCTACGAGCGTGCCTTCGTCGGCCACCTCGGCCACTACTCCTGTCCCAACTGCGGAGCCGAGCGCCCGCGGCCGGAGGTGGCGGCGACGGCGATCGAGCTGCGGGGGATGGACGGGTCTCGATCGCGGGTTCGGACCCCCTCCGGAGAGATCGAGCTGGAGCTGCCCCTCCCCGGCCTCTACAACGTCTACAACGCTCTCGCGGCGATCGCGGCCGGCCTCCGTCTCAGCGTCGAACCCCAGCGGATCGCGAGTGCTCTCGGCGAGATGCGCGCCGCCTTCGGCCGGGTCGAGACGATCCCGATCGGCGAAGTCCCGGTCTCGATCCTGCTGATCAAGAACCCGGCCGGCGCCAACGAGGTGTTGCGGACGCTGATGCTGGAGGGTCGCGAGCGCGGCCCGATCGACCTCTGGATCGCCCTCAACGACCGCATCGCCGACGGGCGCGACGTCTCCTGGATCTGGGACGCCGACTTCGAGCTGCTGTCCAGCGCCGTCCGCCGCGTCGTCTGCTCGGGGACGCGAGCGGCGGAGATGGCTTTGCGGCTGAAGTACGCCGGCTGGCCGGAGGAGGCGATCGAGGTCGTGCCGGGGGTCGAGGCTTCGTTAGACGACGCGGTGGCAGGCGCCGAGGGGCGTCTCTTCGCCCTCCCCACCTACACCGCCCTGCTGGAACTGCGCAAGCTGCTCTCCGACCGCGGCCTCGCCCAGGAGTTCTGGCGATGAACACGAGCGCGGCGGCGATCTGGCACGACGTCGAGTGCGGCAGCTATGGGGCCGACCTGCCACTCTGGGAGGAGTTGGCCGAACGCTGCGGCGGCCCGGTGCTGGAGCTGGGCTGCGGGACGGGCCGCGTCGCCCTGCACCTGGCCCGGCGCGGGCACGAGGTGGTCGGCCTCGATCGCGATCCGGAGCTGCTCGCGGTCCTCGCCGAGCGCGGTGCGGATCTATCGGTGCAAGCGTTGGAAGCCGACGCTCGCAACTTCGAGCTCGGATCGCCCGCCTCCCTAGTCCTCGCCCCCACCCATCTCCTGCAACTGCTCGCCGATTCCAGTGAGCGGGCCGAGTCCCTGCGCTGCATCGCCACCGCCTTGCGCCCGGGTGGGATCCTCGCAGCCGCGATCATCGAAGAGATGCCGGAGCCCGACGGGGCCCCTCCCCCTCTCCCCGACGTCCGCGAGGTCGACGGCTGGGTCTACTCGAGCCTGGCGACCGAGGCCGCGGTCGGCCCCGGAGAAATCGTCGTTCGCCGGCTCCGCCAGACGGTCTCGCCGCAGGGGTCGCTGCGCGAGGAACCGAACGAGGTGCGGATCGCGACCTTTGCCGCCGAGGTGCTCGAGGCGGAGGCCGAGCCGTTCAGCCTACTGCCGGCGGGCCGGCACGAGATCGCAGCCACCGACATCCACGTCGGCTCCCTCGTCGTCCTCCTGGAGAAGGCGGCCTGATGGAGCTCCGCGTCCTCAGCCTCTATCCGGAGCAGATGAACATCTACGCCGACCGGGGCAACATCCTCTTCCTCCAGCGCCGCTGCGAGTGGCGCGGGATCGACTTCGTCCACGCGGGCGCCGGTCCGGGCGATGCGGTCGACCCCGCCGCCCACGACCTCTTCTATATCGGCGGCGGCCAGGACCGCGACCAGCGCGCGGTCGCCGCCGACATGGTCGCGACCAAGCAGGGAGCGATCGCGGACGCGGCCGACGACGGCGCCGTCCTGCTCGCCGTCTGCGGCGGCTACCAGCTGCTCGGCCACAGCTACCAGCTCGGCGAGGAGAAGCTGCCGGGCCTGGGGATCGCCGACCTGGAGACCGTTCGCGAGCCGGGGCCGCGGCTGATCGGAAACGTCGCGATCGAGGCCGACCTCGGTGACGGCCCGAGGCTGATCGCCGGCTTCGAGAACCACGGCGGCCGCACCTACCTCGGCCCGGGCGCGCAGCCGCTCGGAAAGGTCGTCTCCGGGCACGGCAACAACGCCCGCGACGGCTTCGAGGGCGTCAAGCGCGACAACGTGATCGGCACCTACCTGCACGGCCCGCTGCTGCCGAAGAACGCCTGGCTCGCCGATCACCTGATCGCCCTGGCGCTGGAGCGCCGCTACGGCACCCGCCCCGACCTCGAGTCGCTCCCCGACGAGCTAGAGGCCGCCGCCCACGAGTCAGCGCGGCACGCGGCCCAGAGCGGCTAGCGCCCGGAGGACCCGAAACCGCCCTCGCCGCGAACGGAATCGGTGAGCGCGGCCGCCTCGACCGGCTCCGCCAACGCGATCGGCGTCAGCAGCAACTGCGCGATCCGGTCCCCCGGTTCGACCCGAAAGGTCTCGGCCGGGTCCGTGTTCAGCAGCAGCACCCGCAGTTCGCCGCGATACCCGGAGTCGATCACCCCCGGCGCATTGACCAGCGCGACCCCATGGTCGCGAGCAAGGCCCGACCGCGGCACCACCAACCCCGCATGCCCCTCCGGAATCTCCACCCCGACCCCGGTCCCAACGCTCCACCGCTCCCCGGGCCCGATATGCGCACTCTCACAGGCATAAAGGTCAAGCCCAGCATCCCCCTCATGCGCACGCGAGGGAAGCATGGCCCCCTCTTTCAACTTCGCCACAGGCAGCTGCACCCGCGGCAGCCTACCGGGGTCCGGGGGAGGGCTCGCCGGACCCTCCCCGCTGTTGTCCGGGGAGTCCTCCCCCGGACCCCGCCCCCGCCTCAAGCAACAGCCAGATCGCTGAACCGATGCAGCTCCGCCGAAGGAACCTTGGCGTGCACCAGCACCCCATCCTCGCGCTCAGTCCGCTCCAAGTCCCCCGCCACCTCGTGCAGCTCGTGCAACCGACCGCCCTCGGAGTACGGGATCAACAACTCCACCTCGGTCAGCGTCTCCTCGAACGCCCTCTCGATCCGCTCGCGCAGCTCGTCCAGCCCGATCCCCTCCTGAGCCGAGATCAGCACCGCCTCGGGATGGTCGAGCTCGGTCTCCTCGCGTTCCTCCGCGTTCAGCAGGTCGACCTTGTTGAAGACGAGCAGCCGCGGCTTCTCCCCCGCCCCGATCTCCTCCAGCACCTCGTCGACCGCCTGCATGTCGGCCAGCCGCCGCTCCTCCGGCGCCGAGGAATCGACGACATGGAGGATCAGGTCGGCGAGGACGGTCTCCTCCAAGGTCGCCTTGAAGGCCTCGACCAGCTGATGCGGCAGCTTTTCGATGAAGCCGACGGTGTCGGTCAGCAGGTAATCGCGGCCGGAGAGCTCGAAGGTGCGGGTGGTCGGGTCGAGGGTGTGGAAGAGGCGGTCGCGGACCTCGACCTCGGCTCCGGTCAGCGCGTTCAGCAGCGTCGACTTGCCGGCGTTGGTGTAGCCGGCGAGGGCGACCCGCGGCAGCGAGGAGCTCTCGCGCCGGGCGCGCATCACGCCGCGGTTCTTTTCGGTCTCCCGCAGGCGCCGCCGCAGGGCGGAGATGCGGTTGCGGGCGAGGCGGCGGTCGGTCTCGATCTGGCTCTCGCCTGGGCCCCTGGTGCCGATGCCGCCGTCCATGCGGCCGGCGCCGAGGCGCTCGAGGTGGGTCCAGAGCCCCCGCATGCGGGCCATGTTGTATTCGAGCTGGGCCAGCTCGACCTGCAGCTTGCCCTCGGCCGAGTGGGCGTGGTCGGCGAAGATGTCGAGGATGACGGCGGTGCGGTCGATCACCGGCACCCCCAGCGCCGCCTCGAGGTTGCGCTCCTGCCGCGGCGCCAGCTCGTCGTCGCAGGCGACCAAGTTGGCGCCGGTGGCGGCGATTTCGGCTTTCAGCTCAGTGAGGCGTCCGCGGCCGAAGTAGCGGTCGGGATCGGGCTGAGGGCGCTGCTGGGTCGCGATGCCGACGGTGGCGACTCCAGCGGTCAGGAGCAGCTCCCTCAGCTCGGTCAGCGGCTCCCCCTCGGTCCGGCCGTCGACGATGCCGATTGCCAGCGCGCGCTGGCGCGCCCTGCGACTGTTGCCGTTTTCCGAACCTTGCACTCAAGGGAATTGTACGGGCCGGCCCAAGGCGGATAGTGTCCCTGCCGTGAAGGTCTTCCTCACCGGTGGCACCGGTTTCATCGGCGGCGAGGTCGCCCGCCAGCTGCGCGAGCGCGGCGACGAGGTGGCCTGCCTCGTCCGCAGCCCCGGCAAGGCGGCGAAGCTGACCGAGCTCGGCTGCGAGTTGGTCGCCGGCGACCTTGGCGACGAGACCGCGATACGCAACGGGATGCGCGGCTGCGACGCGGTCGTCCACGCCGCGGCGATGTACGAGGTCGGGATCCCGGCCAAGCAGCGGCCGGCGATGTGGGAGGCCAACGTCGTCGGCACCGAGCGGGTGATGAAGGCGGCGCTGGAGGAGAAGGTCCCGCGGATCGTCTACGTCTCCACCGTCGGCATCTTCGGCAACACCCACAAAAAGGTCGTCGACGAGTCCTACGAGAACCCCGAGACCGACTTCACCTCCTACTACGAGGAGACCAAGCTCGCGGCCCACAAGGTGGTCCAGCGGCTGATCGACGACGAGGGCCTGCCGGCGATCATCGTCCAGCCCGGCGGCGTCTACGGCCCCGGCGACACCTCGCAGGTCGCCGACCTGTTGGAGCAGTTCTTCGCCGGCAAGCTGCCGCTGATGCCGTTCCCGGAGCTGGGGATCTGCATGACCCATGTCGAGGACATCGCCGGCGGCATCCTCCTCGCCCTCGACAAGGGCAAGCTGGGCGAGACCTACGTGATCAGCGGCCCGGCGACGACGATGCGCGAGGCGATCGAGACGGTGGCGCGGGTCAGCGGGCGCAAGGCGCCGAAGCGGGCGCTGCCGACCGGGCTGATGAAGGCGATGATCCCGATCGGGCCGCTGGTGGGGAAGGTGATGGGACAGCCGCCGAACCTGCGGGAGATCATCTCCTCGGCTGACGGGGTGACCTTCTGGGCGAGCTATGAGAAGGCCGAGCGGGAGTTGGGGTATTCGCCGCGGGGGATGGAGGAAGGTCTACGGCAGACGCTGGAGGCGGACGAGCGGTTCCCCGCTCCGGTCGGCTAGAGGGTCCGGGGAGGGGGTCCCCGGACAACAGCGGGGAGGGTCCGGAGACCCCCTCCCCGGACCCCTGAGACCGCGGCCGGGGTTCGGGTCATAAGCTGCGGCCGTGCGCGTTATCGACGTGATGCATCTGGGTCGCCCCCACGTGATCGGCTGTTGGGAGGTCGAGGGGGCGCTCGTGGATCCGGGGCCGGAGTCGTCTTTGGCGACGGTGTTGGAGGCAATCGGGGATGAGCGGCCGCGGGCGGTGTTGCTGACCCATATCCACCTCGATCACGCGGCGGCTACGGGAGCGCTGGTGCGGCGGTGGCCGGAGCTGGAGGTCTACGTGCACGAGCGGGGGGCGCCGCATTTGGTCGATCCCTCGAAGCTGCTGGCGAGTGCGGAGCGGCTCTACGGGGACAAGCTGAGCTACCTATGGGGGGAGATCCTGCCGGTGCCGGAGGAGAACGTTCGGGTGCTGCGGGGCGGCGAGACCGTGCTGGGGATGGAGGTCGCCTACACCCCGGGCCATGCCTCCCACCACGTCTGTTACTTCCACTCGGAGAGCGGCACCGCCTTCTGCGGCGACGTCGCCGCTTGCCGGATCCCGCCCTCGGACCTGATCGTGCCCCCCACTCCCCCGCCCGACATCGACATCGAGGTCTGGGAGGAATCTCTGGACACGGTCGCCGCCTGGTCACCCCAGCGCCTCGCCCTCACCCACTTCGGCGCCGTCGAGGACGACATCTTCGGCCACATCGAGGCGGTGCGGGCGAAACTGCGCGAAGAGGCCGAGCTGGCGCGGCAGATGGAGAAGGACGCCTACGACGCCGACAACGAGACCCGGATTCGCCGCCGGCTCGGCGAGGAAGGGATCGGCGAGGACACCGTCGACGAGCTCCTCCAGGCGGTTCCCACCGCCTACCAGTGGAGCGGTCTCGATCGCTACTGGTGCAAGAAAGCCGAGCGCGAAGCGGCCTAGCTCAGGTGCTCGCGCATCCGCTCGACCGCCTCTTCGATTCGATCGTCGGGGGCGGTCAGGGCGATGCGGAAGAAGCCCTCGCCGCTCGGCCCGTACATCGAGCCGGGCGAGATGACCACGGCGGCCTCCTCGAGCACCAGCTCGCAGAAGGAGGTCGAGGTGTGGCCCTCGGGCACCGGGGCCCAGACGTAGATCGTCCCCTTCGGCGAGCTGACCTGGACGCCGATCTGATCGAGCATCGAGACGACGAGGTCGCGGCGGCGGGCGTAGGTCTGGTTCATCCGCTCCAGGGGGCCGTTCGGCCCCTCGAGCGCGGCGACGCCGGCCATCTGGATCGCCTCGAAGAGGCCGGAATCGACGTTGGTCTTGAGGCGCCAGTAGGACTGGATCGCCTCGGTGTTGCCGAGGATCGCGGCGCAGCGCCAGCCGGTCATGTTGTAGCCCTTGGAGAGCGAGAAGACCTCGACGCCGACCTCCTTGGCGCCCGGCGTGGCGAGGAAACTGGGGGCCACGTAGCCGTCGTAGGTGGTCTCCGAGTAGGCGTTGTCGTGGACGACGAGGACCTCGTGCTCCCGAGCGAAGGAGACGACCTGCTCGAAGAAGCCGTCGGGGACGACCGCGCCGGTCGGATTGTTCGGATAGTTGATGAACATCAAGCGCGCCTTGGCGGCGACGTCGGCCGGAACTGCGCTGAGGTCGGGGGCAAAGCCCAGCTCCGGCACCAGCGGCAGCAACTCGGCCTTGGCGCCGGCGAGGATCGGCCCGCCGGTATAGACCGGGTAGCCGGGGTCGGAGGCGAGGGCGACGTCGCCGGGGTCGAGGAAGGCGAAGCAGAGGTTGTAGATGCACTCCTTGGCGCCGATCGCCGGGATCACCTCGCCGTTGGGGTCGATCTCGACCCCGAAGCGGCGGTCGTAGAAATCGGCGAAGGCCGCCCGGAACTCGTCGCGGCCGCGGTTGCTCGGGTACTGGTGGTAGGCCGGGTTCTCCACCGCCCCCTGCATCGCCTTGACTACATGCGGATAAGTCGGTTCGTCCGGGTCGCCGATCCCGAGGCTGATCACGTCGATCCCGGCAGCGCGCTTGTCGGCGATCTGCTGCTCGAGTTCCTGGAACTTGTAGGGAGGGATGGCCTCCAGGCGTTTAGAGGGGGTGGCGATGCCCATGGGCGCGGGAATCTATGCGATCTAGGGGGCCGCTTGCGGTCCCCGACTGAAGGCGAGTTACTCGCCGTCCAGCTCAGCAAGCGCCTGCAGCAGCTCCTGCGTCAGCTCGCCCCGGAAGACGGGCTCGGCCCAGCCGTCGAGGCGGACGTCGAGGTCGGGAGAGATCTCAACCTGCAGCTCGCCGCCTTCGAGCTCGACCACCAGCTGGTTGGGAGCGCCGCGGAGGAAGGCGGTGACGGCGGCGCCGCTGGCGCCGGTGCCGGAGGAGAGCGTCTCCCCCACCCCGCGCTCGAAGATCCGCGCCCGCACCCGGTCGCCCTCGACGGCGAGGAAGCTGACGTTGGTGCGGTTGGGGAAAAGCTCGTGGCCTTCGATTCCCGGCCCGATCGCTCCCAGGTCGAGCCCGTCGAGCTCCTCGGCCGGGACCATGATCGCGCACTGCGGATTGCCGATCGAGACGTGCTGGAACTCCCAGCTGCGGCCGCCGGAATCGAGCGTCCCGCGCCCGTCTTCGGGGCCCGAGGGGAAGTCCTTGGAGACCGTCGAGGCCTGCCCCATCGCGACTGAGCAGGTCAGCTCGCCGGTGATCGTCGGCCGGATCGGTCCGGCGACGGTCGAGATCGCGAACTCGTCCGCTTCGGTCCAGCCGTTGCGACGCAGGTAGAGGATCGCCTCGCGGGCGCCGTTGCCGGAGAGCTCGGCCTCGGAGCCGTCGGGGTTGAAGATCCGCAGCTCGGCGACGAACTCCGGGTCCTCGCTCTTCGAGAGCAGCAGGACGCCGTCGGCGCCGACCCCGAAGTGCTGGTCGCAGAGCCACTCGATTCGGGCCTCCGTCAGCTCCCACGGCAGCCACTCCCGCTCGAAGATCAGATAGTCGTTGCCCAGCGCCTGCCACTTCTCGAATTTCACGGGCAGCAGCCTATTGCCTCCGGCGACGGGCCGAAAATACGCCTATATGGAGGGAAATAGTCCCGTCAGCATCTGGGCTGCCACTTCGGCGTCGTTCATCCCAGTGCGGTCGACCGGCATGAGGTTGGGGATTTTCCGCATCCAGGTCAGCTGCCGGCGAGCGTAATTGCGGGACCTCTTCTTCATCTCCTCGATGTCGCCGGCGAGAACCTCGTCGAACCCAAGCGCCTTGCGAGCGGTGCGTCCTGGCCCGAACTCGTCAGCACGACGGGCCTCCTCGGCGGCCCCGGCGGCGACGATCGTCTCCGTCCGCGCATCGATCCGCTCATACAGCTGCTCGCGGTCCATATCGAGCCCGAAGATCGTCGTCGGATGCCGCGTCTCCGGCGACCAAAGCTCGGACTCCTCCGAATGCGGCGGCACCCTCTCCAGCGAAAGCTCCGCCAGCGCCGCCCGCAGATAAAGCCCCGTCCCCCCCACCACAATCGGCCGCCGCCCGCCCTCCAGCGCCTGATCGATCTCTCTGTGAGCGAGCGGCATGTAATCCCCAATCGAGAAGTCCGCCGTGATCGGCACGAATGAAAGCAACCGATGTTCCAGCCTCTTTTGCTCCTCTGCGGTCGCAGCCCCGGTGAGCGTCTCCAGCCCCTCATAGACCTGCAACGCATCGCAGTTGACCGCGACCGGATTCTCCCCCCGCTCTCGCAGCTTCTCCGCAAGCGCAAGCGCAACTCCGGTCTTCCCCACCCCGGTAGGACCGAATATCGCGACCACTGTCATGAGGGTGTCGGTGAAGCCTCGGAACGGCTTGTACTTTTTCGGCGCCCGGCCCTCGGAAGGCGCGAGCCAATCACCGAAAAAGTTGAGTGAGAGGCTTCACCGACACCCCACCCAACGTCTGCGAAGTAGCCGAGGTGATCTCCACGTCGACGAAATCCCCGGCTTCGGCCACTCCGTCGAAGTTGACAGCCTTCCCGTGCCTGGTCCGCCCCCGCAGCTTGGTCTCGTCAGTCCGGCTGGTCCCTTCGACGAGCACCTCCTTCGTCCGCCCCACGAACCGCTGCGCCCGCTCCGCCGCCCGCCGCTGCACCACCTCGACCAGCCGTTCCAACCGCTCGACCTTGACCGGATGCGGCAGCTGGCCGTCCATCGTCGCCGCCTCGGTTTCTCGCCGCGGCGAGAAGATGAAGGTGAAGGCGCCGTCGTAACCGACCTCCTCCGCCACTTCCAGCGTTTCCTCGAAGTCCCGCTCGGTCTCACCCGGGAAGCCGACGATGATGTCGGTGGTGATCGCGCAGTCGGGGACATGGTCGCGGATCAGCGCCACCCGGTCCAAGTAGCGCTCGCGGTTGTAGGTGCGGCGCATCCGTTTGAGGACGGTGCTGGAGCCCGATTGCAGCGGCAGGTGGATCTGCTCGCAGAGCGAGGGCAGCTCAGCGTGGGCGCGGATAACGTCCTCTTTCATGTCCTTCGGGTGCGGGCTCGTGTACCGAATCCGCTCGATCCCCTCGATCTCGTCCACGTGCCGCAGCAGGTCGGAGAACCCAATCCGCTTCCCCAGCGGCAGGTCGCGGCCGTAGCTGTTGACGTTCTGGCCCAGCAGCGTCACCTCGCGCACCCCGTCGAGGGCCAAGCCTTCGGCCTCGGCGATCAGCTCGCCGGGATCGCGGCTGACCTCGCGGCCCCTGGTTGAGGGAACGATGCAGTAGGAGCAGACGCAGTTGCAGCCCTGGGAAATCTGCAGCCAGCCTTGGAACTCGCGCTCGCGCCGGGTCGGCAGGTGCCCGGAGAAGTCCTCGAACTCGAAGTAGCCCTGAGCGGTGATCGAGTCGCTGTTGAGGAACTCCGCGAGCTTGTGGATCTGCCCCGGACCAAAAGCGACGTCGACGAACGGGAAGCGCTCGAAGACCTCCTCCTTCACCGACTGCGCCCAGCAGCCGCCGACGCCGACCACCCGCTCCGGGTCTTCGCTCTTCAGCCGTTTGGCCTCGCCGAGGTGGGCGATGAAGCGGCTGTCGGCCGACTCGCGGATCGAGCAGGTGTTGAAGAGGATCAGATCCGCCTCCCCCCGCTCGCTCGCCTCCTCGTAGCCGAGTGAAGCCAGCATCCCCCGCATCCGCTCGGAATCATGCACGTTCATCTGGCACCCGAAGGTGGTGACGTGGAACTTCTGGGCCATTACCGGCAGGGTAGCGGCGCGGGAACTACTTGACCGTCAGCGTGCCTTCCATGCCTGCTTCGGCATGGCCGGGGACGCTGCAGATGAAGGTGTAGGTACCGGCTTCGAGTTCGGCCGATACCTCTTCTTCGCCTTCGGTGATCGGGTCGAAGCCTGCCAGCTCTTTCCCGTCTTTCATGATCACCACGTTGTGCGGGATCGGCGAGGGGTTGTTGAAGTCGATCGTGACCTCGCCCGGCTTGGCGCTGAGCGCGGTCTTGTCGAAGGCGAGCGCGCTTTCGTCGGCGGCGAGTTCCAAGGTCGTGGAAGCCTGGGGCCCGGAGCTGGGCTTCGAGCTCCCCTGGGAGCCTTCCTTGCCCTGGGTCACGCCTCCCTTGCCCGAGGCTTCACCCTCGTCTTCCTTCGAGCCAGTGGTAGGACCGACCGGTTCTTCTTCTTCCGCTCCTTCCCCACCTTTTTCGGCTTCTTCTTCGCCCTCCTCGCGTTCGCCGCCGAGGGCGCCGCCTTCGTTGGAAAAGCCGCCAGTGCTCTCCTCTTTTTCGAGCTCTTCGTTGAACTTCGCGTACTCGGCTGCCTTGGCTTCGTGCTCTTCGCCGGAATAACGGACGGCGAAGGTGGAGGCGGCGGCCACGAAGATCGCGAACCAGAGGATGACAACGGGCAACGCTTTGCCTGGGAAATCCTTCGTTTTCAGGCCGACGAAGGTGACGAGCAGCGCCGAGACGGCAAGCACTGCGCCACAGACATAGAAGAGGGTCTCGTTGCTCATTGTGCGGCGGGGATCCTATAGAGATCGACGCCTGGCTCGCCGTGAGGCGAGAGCGCGTTAAGCGGCCCTCGCCTCGGCCTCGGCGGCAGGGGTCGCTTCCTCGCCCGGCGGAGCCGCTTCGCCGTCGATCCCGAGCGCGGCCCGGACCTTGGTTTCGATCTCCAGGGCCAGCTCCGGATTGTCGACCAGGAACTGCTTGGCGTTGTTGCGTCCTTGGCCGAGCCGGGTCTCGCCGTAAGAGAAGAAGGAACCCGATTTCTGCACCAGGTCCTGCTCCATCCCGAAGTCGAGCAAGCCGCCCTCGCGCGAGATCCCAACCCCGTACTCGATGTCGAATTCGGCCTGGCGGAACGGGGAGGCGACCTTGTTCTTGACGACTTTGACGCGGACCCGGTTGCCGACCGCCTCGGTCCCTTCCTTCAGGGTCTCGATGCGGCGGATGTCGAGCCGCTGGGAAGAGTAGAACTTGAGCGCCCGGCCGCCCGGCTGGGTCTCCGGCGAACCGAACTGGACGCCGACCTTTTCGCGGATTTGGTTGGTGAAGAGGCAGACGGTGTTGGTCCGGTTGAGGTTTCCGGCCAGTTTGCGCATCGCCTGCGACATCAGCCGCGCCTGCAGGCCGACCGTGGTGTCGCCAATCTGGCCGTCGAGCTCGGCTTTCGGCGTCAGCGCCGCGACCGAGTCGATCGCAACGACGTCGACAGCGCCGGAAGCGATCAGCCGGTCGGCGATCTGCAGCGCCTGCTCGCCGTAGTCGGGCTGGGAGACGAGCAACTCGTCGGTGTCCACCCCGATCGCCCGCGAGTAGACGGGGTCGATCGCGTGCTCGGTGTCGATGAAGGCGCAGACGCCGCCCATCGATTGGGCCTGGGCGATGATGTGGTTGACGAGCGTCGTCTTACCCGAGGACTCCGGGCCGAAGATCTCGACGATCCGGCCTCGTGGGACCCCCCCTATGCCCAGCGCCAAGTCAAGCGCGAGTGAACCGGTGGGAATCGCCTCTACCTTGACGGTGCCCTTGTCGCCCAGGCGCATCAAAGCGCCCTCGCCAAACTCTTTCCTGATGCCGCTGACGGTGTTCTCCAGCGCCGCGTCCTTCGCCTTCGCCTCCTTCGCGGAGACGTCGTTCAAGCTCACTTTTCTATCTGCCATCTCGATTCACCTCACTGCTGCCCTAGCCGGGCAGCTGGACTTGGGCCAACGGCACGTAGCGCGCACCGGTTGGCTGGAGTACAGAACGGTAAAGCGTCATCCGGCGGCAAATTCGCGCCTCCGACAGCTTCTCAGGAGGGTTTTCGACGACCGCGGGTCGTCGCGATCCCCGCCCCTCGGGACGAACCCGGGCGACGGTCACATGTGGCCAGAACGGCCGCTTCTCGTGCTCGTAGAAGCCCTTCTCGGCCAATCCTTGGGCGACGCCCGCCTGCAGGGCCTCGGCCCCTGGCGAGAGCACCGGCAGTGCGTACAGCCGCGCTCGACCCCGCGGCGGCCGCTGCTCGGGATCGAGCAGCTCCACCCAGGGCGCCGGGCCGGTGCGCTCCCGCACCACCTCGGCGATCGCCTCGATCTCCTCCTCCGGCCGGTGGCCGAGGAAGGCGAGGGTGACGTGGAGAGCCTCGGGAGCGACCGGGCGCAGGGCCGGATCGGCCAACGCCTCCCTCCCCCAAGCGACGATCCCCTCGCGGAGCTCGTCGGGCAGGTCGAGCGCGACAAACAGGCGCGCCCGTGGGCTTTTTGATCCCTGCTTGGCCACGGCGGCCACGCTAAGGGGCCGCCACGCACGGAACAACACCGCAAAGCAAATTCTCGCCTACGACTTCGTGCCTTCTTGCTCGCCGAGCAGCATTCGCAGCAGGTGCATCCCGACCAGGGCCGAGCGTTCGCGGATGTCGAGCCGCCCGCCGGGGATGACGGGATCGCGGGCGATCGCGGTGCCGTCGGCCAGGCGGGCGTTGAAGCAGACGTAGCCGACCGGCTTCTCCTCGCTGCCGCCGCTCGGCCCGGCGATGCCGGTGATCGAGACCGCGACGTCGGCGTCGAACCGCTCCAGCGCCCCGATCGCCATCGCCTCCGCCACCTCCGGCGAGACCGCGCCTTTGGCCTCGATCAGCTCGGGATCGACCCCCAGCAGCTCGCTCTTCGCCTCGTTCGAATAGGAAACGACGCCGCCGGCGAAGTACTCCGAGGCCCCGGCGAGGTCGGTGATCCGGGCCGCCAGCAGGCCACCGCTGCAGGACTCGGCCAGTGCCAGCTTGTGCCCGAGAAGGAGCGTCGCCACTTGGGCGTCGATCGTCTCGCCGTCGAGGCTGAAGGTCTCCTCGCGGTGGCGCTCGACCAGGCCTTCCCTCACCCCCTCCGCGACCGCCTCGGCCTCGTCGCGGTAGCGGACGTCGATCTCGATCTCGCCGCGGCGCAGGCAGGTGGTGATCTCGACCGCGTCGAGCTCGAGGCCGCCAGCCTCCATCTCCCGCAAGCTTTTCGCGATCTCCGACTCCGGCACCCCGAACATCCGCATCGTGTAGCCCCGCAGCGGCGTCGACCGGGCGAGCAGCTCCCGCACCGGCCCCGTCTCCACCGCCGCCCCCCACATCGGCTGCAGCTCGCGCGGTGGGCCCGGGAGGACGACCACGACCCGCTCCCCCGCCGGGACCACGAGCCCGGGCGCGGTCCCCACCGGGTCGAGCGGCACGGCCCCCTCGGGGACCATCGCCTGCTTGTGATTGGCCTCCCGCAGGGCCTCCGGATCGAGCCGGAAGCGCTGGGCGAAGCCGCTGAGGATCTCGGCGATCTTCGCCTCCATCTCCTCGTCGAGGACCATCCTGCGGCCAGCGAAGCGGGCGACGATCTCGGCGGTGAGGTCGTCCGCGGTTGGCCCGAGCCCCCCGGTGGTGACGATCAGGTCCATCCCCTCCGCCGCCATGAACCGCAGCGCCGCCTCGAGGTCGCCGGGACGGTCGGCGACGACGAGGATGTGGGCGACCTCGACCCCCTGCTCGGCTAGCCGTTCGGAGACCCAGGGGCCGTTGCCGTCCGCGATCCGCCCAGTCAGGACCTCGGTCCCGGTGACGAGGATGCCGGCGCGGATCACGCGGTCTTGGGATCGGTTCTGGCTCCTTGGGCGCATCGCGCCCTGACGCTACCGAACCGGAACCGCTTCCCCCACGTGCACAGGTGCCCTTTGATGCGGTGGCTTCGCCTTGCCGACGCCGCCCCCGCCTCCATCGCCGCTGGTAAGGCCGATCGCGATCAGCGCGGCGACGACGAGCGCGAGCACCAGCCCCGTGATCACCCGTGAGGGCACCTGCGGCCATTTCCTGCGACTGCGGACGACTCTGCGCGGATGTGGATCGATTCTCGGCAGCCGCTCTCCCGGCCGCGCCGAGCCACGCAGCCGCCGCTGTTCCTCCGCCAGCCGGTCGCCATCCAAGCCAAGCAGGGCACCGTAGGTGCGAATGAAGGCGCGAGCGTAGGTGTCGCCGGGAAGCTCGTCCCAGTCCTCGTCCTCGATCGCCTGCAGGTAGCGGACGCGGATTTTCGTCGCCTCCTCGACCTCCTGCAGGCTCAGCTTGCGCCGGGTGCGGGCTTCGCGGAGCTTGTTCCCGACTCCATCGTCCACGCCCTCATTTTGCGCTCCCGGGGCGGGATACGCAAAGACTTCCTATATGTCGTCGGACTCGACCGCGACCGGCTCGGGCTCAGAGTCGCCAGCGCCGAGCACCCGCGGCAGGTCCGCTTGGCCGATCAAGACCTGACGCGGTTTCGAGCCCTCGTAGCCGGAGATGACCCCGCGCCGCTCGAGCATGTCGATCAAGCGGCCGGCGCGCGTGTAGCCGACCCGCAGGCGCCGCTGGATCATCGAGACCGAGGCGGTCTCGGTCTGCACGACGAGCCGGATCGCCTCATCCAAGAGATCGTCGCTGTCGGGGTCGAAGTCGTCGTCGCGGTCCTCGCTCTCCGCCTCCTGCGGCGTCTCCAGCAGCTCCTCCTCGAATTCGGGTTCACCCTGCTTCGACCAGTGGCCGGTGATCCGGGCGATCTCGTCCTCGGTGATGAAGGCGCCCTGGACGCGGGCCAGTTTCGAGGTGCCGGCGCCGCGGAAGAGCATGTCCCCCTGCCCCAGCAGGGCCTCCGCCCCGCCCTGGTCGAGGATCACCCGCGAGTCCGTCTGCGAGGAGACCGCGAAGGCGATCCGCGAGGGGATGTTGACCTTGATCGTGCCGGTGATGATGTCGGTCGAGGGGCGCTGGGTCGCCAGCACCAGGTGGATCCCGGTGGCACGCGACTTCTGCGCCAGGCGGATGATCGAGTCCTCGACTTCGGCCGGGGCGACCATCATCAGGTCCGCGAGCTCGTCGATCACACAGAGGATGTGGGGCAGTGGCGCCTCTCCCCGCTTCTTCCGGACCTTGTTCAGCTCGGCCAGGTTGCGCGCCCGCGCCTCGCTCATGATCCCGTAGCGGCTCTCCATCTCCGTGATCAGGTTGGAGAGGACGTTGGCCGCCAGTCGCGGCGAGGTTACCACCGGCGTCAGCAGGTGGGGGACGTTCTCGTAGTGGTTGAGCTCGACCTGCTTCGGGTCGACCAGGACCAGGCGGACTTCGTTCGGCGAGGCCTGCATCAGGATCGAGGAGAGGATCGCGTTGACGCAGCCGCTCTTGCCCGAGCCGGTGGTGCCGGCGACGAGCACGTGCGGCATCTTCGCGATGTCGGTCCAAACCGCGTTGCCGTCGATCCCCTTGCCGAGCCAGGCGACCAGCGGCGAGGTCTTCTCCGGTCGGCCGGCGTAGATGTCGCCGAGGCGGACCATCTTGCGGGTGCGGTTGGGGACCTCGACCCCAACCGCCTGCTTACCGGGGATCGGGGCGAGGATGCGGATGTCGGTCGAGGCCAGCGCGTAGGCGATGTCGTTGGCCAGCTCGGTCACTTTCTTGACTTTGGTCCCGGGCGCGAGGCGCAGCTCGAAGCGGGAGACGTGCGGGCCGCTGACGATGCCGACGATCTTCGCCTCGACCCCGAAGTGGCCGAGGGTCTCGACCAGCTTGCGCCCGACCGCTTCGTGGTCGCGCGGATCCGGCCCTTTGTCGTTTTTCCCGCGCTCGAGCAGCTTCGGCGAGGGCGGCCGGTAGTCGATCTCCTCCGACATCGTCACCCCGCGCTTGGACCCCATCGGCGTCAGGCCGGCGTGGGCGCGATCGCCCTCGTCGACGACCGCGACAGCGTCCTCGGAGTCGTAGTTCTTCAGCTCGACCTGCTCGCCGACCTCCGGCTCGGACCCGCGGGGCTCTTCCTCGGTCGTCTCGGCGTCGAAGATCTGGGTGTCGAAGTCATCCTCCTCGGCGAGGGCGACGGTCGGTTCGAAGTCCTCGTCTTCCTCGGGGTAGGAGCTCATCACGTCGGTCGGGCCGGCCATGGTGGCGGCCTCGGCCCGCGCCTGACGGTGCTCGCGCCAGTCGGCGTGGGTCCTGGCGACCGTGCGCGCGGCGGCATCTCCGCCGGCGAAGGCACCGCGGAAGATCCCCCGCAGCCCTTTGCCGACCCCCCGTGCCAGGGCGGAGACCGAGGTCCCGGTCAGCAGCATCCCGCCGACGACCAGGAGCAGCACCGTGAAGATGCGGGCGCCAACCTGGCCGAAGAGGTAGGCAAGCGCGGTTTCGGCCCCGTAGCCGACCTTGCCCCCCTCCCAACCGAAGAAGAGGACGAAGACGAGGTAGACGCCGAAGGCGACGAGGAAGAGCGCGATCAGGTCGAGGTGGCGCTGCTCCAGCCCAGCCGGCAGCCGCAGCCCGGCTTTCGCCTTCCCTTTCGCTTTGCGTTTGGACGCAGCTTTCCTGCCTCGCGCCGATCCGGCGCGCTTCTTACGCACGAACATAGACCTCCGTTCGACGCCGATCACCGCACCCCTGCGAGCTAAATTCGGGTTAAAAGTCGCGCGGAGCGGCGTTTTCCGCGGCTACCATCGTTTCCGTGCTCTCAGAAGTCGACCAGATTGGCGGCCGCGTCCTCATCGTCGAGGACGACGTCGACATCGCCGACGTCCTCCGCCGCTCCCTCCGCAACGAGGGCTACGAAGTGCGCACCTCCGCCGACGGGGTCGAGGCGCTCGACGTCGCTGCCGGTTTCGTCCCCGACTTGGTCGTCCTCGACCTCGGGTTGCCGGGAATGGACGGAGTCGAGGTCTGCCGTCGCCTGCGCAGCGACGGCGACGTGCCGATCCTGATGCTGACCGCGCGGGCGGAGACCGAGGACCGGGTGACCGGTCTCGACAGCGGTGCCGACGACTACCTGGTGAAGCCGTTCGAGCGCAAGGAGCTGCTGGCGCGGATCCGGGCGCTGCTCCGGCGCCGCCCGCCGCGCGGCTCTGCCTCGCTCGAAGTCGGCGACCTCTGCCTCAACCCCGACACCCGCGAAGTCCGCCGCGGCGGGCGGGAGATCGAGTTGACCAACCGCGAGTTCGAGCTGCTCGAGTTCCTGATGCGAAACGAGCGCCTCGTCGTCTCCCGCGAGCGCCTGCTCGACGAGGTCTGGGGCTACGACCCGATGGCGGCGACCAACACGATCGACGTCTTCATCTCCAACCTGCGGCGCAAGCTCGAGGCCGGCGGCGAGGGTCGTCTGCTCCACACCAAACGCGGGGCCGGCTACGTCCTCAAGGCCTGACGTGCGGTCCCCGCGCCGGCTGATCCGCCCCAGGTCCTGGCCGGTGCGCTGGCGCCTGGCGCTCGTCTCCTCCGGGCTGACGCTGGCGATCCTCCTCCTCTTCGGCGGCCTGATCGGAAAGATCGCGACCGAACGGATCCGCGACGACTTCAACGGTGAGGTGACCAGCGCCGCCAAGATCCTCTCGGGGCAGATCCAGGTCGTATACCCCTTCGGCGGTAAACCGCAGGCGGTGGAAAAGCCGCAGCTGATCGACGCTTTCGCCCTCCCCGACGACGCTTCGGTCTGGATCTACGACGCGGAAGGCAACGTGGTCAACTCGAACGAAAACGCCGCCTCACTGGGTCCGCCGAAACGCGGCCTGACTGACTTCAACGGGATGCGGGTCGCGACGGAACCGATTCGCGACGAAACCAGGACGATCACCGGCTTCGTCCAGTATGGGCGCAGCCTCAACCACGTGGAAGCGACGGTCGACCG
The DNA here is from genome assembly GCA_035535295.1 of Solirubrobacterales bacterium. Taxonomy (GTDB): domain Bacteria; phylum Actinomycetota; class Thermoleophilia; order Solirubrobacterales; family 70-9; genus VAYN01. Next base: position 8,084 of record DATLQI010000028.1, on the reverse strand, counting down.
GGTCTGGTTGCTGATCTTCGCCGGGATCTTGGTGGGAACGCTGCTGGCCGTCGTCGCGGGCGTGGCCATCGCCCGGCGGGCGATGCGGCCGATCGCCTCGCTCACTGCGACCGCGCGGGAGATCGCCACCACCCGCGATCCCTCCAAGCAGATGCCTCGACCCAGGGCCGACGACGAGGTCGGCGAGCTGACGCTCACCCTGGAGGAGATGCTGCGCTCGCTCGACGCCGCCCGAGCCGAACGCGAGGGCGTGATGCAGAAACAGCGCGAGTTCGTCGCCGACGCCTCGCACGAGCTGCGGACGCCGCTGACCAGCGTCCTCGCCAACCTCGAGCTGCTGCAGCATTCGCTGGACAGCAGCGGCCAGGCGGACGACCGCGAGATCGTCGCCTCGGCCCTGCGCTCCTCGAAGCGGATGGGTCGGCTGGTCGGCGACCTGCTGTTGCTGGCCCGAGCCGACGCCGGGCGGCTCGAGGCGCACCGGCAGGTGGACCTGGCGGAGATCGCCGGTGACGCCGCGGCCGAGGCGGCGCCGCTAATGGGAGAACGCAAGCTGGTGGTTGACAACGAGCGCCCCCTCTGGGTCGAGGGCGGCCGCGACGAGCTGCACCGACTGGTGCTGAACCTGCTCGACAACGCGATCCGACACACCCCCCGCGACTCCTGCGTCGAGCTGAACCTGAGCGAGGAAGACGGGAGGGCGGTCGTCGAAGTGGCCGACGACGGTCCCGGTATCCCCGGGGAGATGCGAGCCCAGGTCTTCGACCGCTTCGTCCGCGGTACCGGCCCCGCCGACACCGCCCGCGGTACCGGTACCGGTCTCGGCCTGGCAATCGTCAGCGCCGTTGTCGCCTCTCACGGCGGCACCGTCGAAGCCGGAGAGTCGAAAACCGGCGGCGCCCTCTTCACCGCTCGCATTCCCCTCGTAAGCGCCGGGAAATCGAGCCCGAAACCTTTAAAGGCGCTTTAGGCCAGGCCCCTAGATTTCTTCGCGGACGAGACACATTGCCCGCCGAAGCTTCTCCCCAGATTCGCTTCGGCGGGCTTTTTCATGCGTGCGGCACAAAAAAGGCGCCCGTCTCTGGACGGGCGCCTTCGAACAGCAGGTACTCGGAGACTTACATCGCGCGCAGCGCTTCGCCGTTCCCGAGGTAGGTGGTGCCTTCGAGGATCGCGGTGTTGGTTCCGGCCGGAGACGGAACGCCGACGATCGAGTTGACAAACGGGTCGACGGCCCAGGAGAAGAGGATCCCCCCGCAGCCATTCGCTCCGGGTGCAGCAAACGAGTTGTCGACGAGTTTATTTTTTTTCAGGAACAAGATTTTTTCTTCGATGTTCCCGAATTCTCCCGGAGTCCCCGAGATGGGGGTATTGGGAGGCGGCGGTGAGGTGGTGCCGGTGGTCAGATTGAGCTGCACCGGGTTCGAGTTCGATCCGATGTAGCAGTTGCTGCCGAGGAACGGGTTGCTCAGCTTGACCTTGACCGGCAGGCCGATTGCGGTGCCCGACTGGAACAGCGCATTGATGAAGCTGATTTTCACCGACGAGGCCGACCCGGCCAGTTCGACCGTCGCGGTCACGCCCGTGAAGCCGTTGTTGATCGTTTCATTGAACAGATCCCTGAGGATCTGCGGCCACCAGGAGGGCGCCACGATGCCGGTCAGGCCGCCGGGAACGGGCTGCGCCGCTTTCGAGAGCACGACGCCGTCCGTCGGAGCGGTAAACGTGGCCGGCCCTGCGAGACCTTCAGGCGCAATCAGCCCGCCCCGCAAGTTGACCTGGTTTACGAGAGGAACGGTTTTTTTACCAACCGTGAATTGTCCGCCCGTGCTCTCAGCGGAGAGACAGAAGGTGACCGAGGCATTGCTCAGAGGGCAGGTGTTGAATCGCGCGTATTCCCCCGTGAATGCCGAAGCCGACGACGCCGGCACCAACATCAAGCCGGCGACAACCGCGGCTAAAAACAGCCTTTTCATGACTAGTCCTTTCGACTGGATAAATGCCGCCAGACAAGATGTCCAGCAGTGGAACTCCCTGTTCCAGAAATCGAGGGTGCTTGTACCAAACAGAAACCCTTATGTTTTGCCGCAAAGAGGCTCGAGCCCTGTCTCATGGGCTTCTATCCGTGCGCGGGTATCCGCACGCGCATTTTCGCGTTGGACAGTTAGACCTCAACCACAACCGGCAGGACCATCGGCCGACGGCGGAGGCGCTGCCAGACGAACTTGCCGATCGCCTCGTGCAGGTCTTCCTCGATCAGGTGGTTCTCGCGGCGGCCGGCCGAGGAGGCGTCGTCGAGCTGGTCTTCGACCAGGTCCTTGAGGTCCTCGACGAGGGCATCGGCTTCCTCGAGGAAGGCGACGCCGCGGAAGATCACCTCCGGGTCGGCGACGACGCTGCCGTCGTCGCTGGAGATCGTGGCTACGACGATGAAGATCCCGTCGGCTGAGATCTCGCGGCGATCGCGCAGGGCGGCGTCGTCGGGCTCGCCGATGTTGACGCCGTCGACGTAGATGACGCCGGCGTGGATGTCCTCGCCGAAGCCTGCCCCGGAGCCGTCGACTTCCAGCGGCAGGCCGTTGCGGCCCTGGAAGATGCTGTCGCCGTCGATTCCCACTGCTTCGGCCAGCTCGGCGTGCAGGCGCAGGCGCTTGTGGTCGCCGTGCACCGGCATCACGTACTTCGGCCGGGTCAGGTTCAGCATCAGCTTCAGCTCCTCCTGCCAGCCGTGGCCGGAGGCGTGGATCGGCGCGTCTTTGGCGGTGATCACGGTGGCGCCGATCTCGTAGATGCGGTCGATCGTCTCGTTGACCGCGCGCTCGTTGCCGGGGACCGGCGTCGCCGAGAAGACGACGGTGTCGCCGGAGTGCAGCTGCACGTCGCGATGGTCGTTGTTGGCCATCCGCCGCAGTGCCGAGAGCGGCTCGCCCTGGCTGCCGGTCGAGATCACGACGATTTTCTCGTCCGGGAAGTCCTCGATCTCACGCGGCTGGATGAAGATCCCCTGCGGCGCATTGGCGATCCCGAGGTTGGAGGCGATGTTGAAGTTCTTCCGCATCGAGCGCCCGACCAGAGCCACTTTGCGGTCCAGGCGCGAAGCGGCGTCGATCACCTGCTGGACGCGGTGGATGTTGGAAGCGAAGGAGGTGACGATGATCCGGCCCTTGCAGCGGGAGAACTGCTCCAGCAGCGCTGGGCCCACCGCCGACTCCGACGGCGCCACGCCCGGCCGGTCGGCGTTGGTCGAGTCGCCGCAGAGCAGCGTCAGCCCTTCCTGGCCCAGCGCCGCCAGGCGCGAGACGTCGGCCGGGCGGCCGTCGACCGGAGTCTGGTCGAACTTGTAGTCGCCGGTCATCAGCACCGACCCGGCATCGGTCTTCAGCAGGACCGCGCGCATGTCGGGGATCGAGTGGGCGAGGTGGATCAGCTCGAGTTCGAACGGCCCGCGCTTCACCCTCTCCCCCGGCGGCAGCTCCTGCAGCGGCGCCGACTCGCCGAGCTTGTGCTCGTCGAGCTTGGAGCGGACCATCCCGATCGTCAGCAGGCCGCCGTAGATCACCGGCGGCATCCCGACCTCGCGGAGGACGTAGGGCAACGCGCCGACGTGGTCCTCGTGCCCGTGGGTGAGGACGATCGCCTCGATGTCGTCGGCGCGCTCGCGCAGGTAGGAGAAGTCGGGCAGCACGAGGTCGATCCCGTGCATCTCGGCGGTTGGGAACATCAGCCCCGTATCGACGACGATGATGCGGCCGTCGTACTCGATGACGGTCATGTTCTTGCCGATCTCACCGAGGCCGCCCAGGGGCAGCACTCGCAGTTTGCTTGGCACTAGAAGTAGTTACTCACTCTCTTTGTAGATAGGTCTAACTGGCGATCGCGACGCCAGCGGCGTCGAGGCCGGCCTTGATGGCGGCTCGCTGCTCGGCGTCGGCGGATACCAGGGGAAGTCTGAGCCGGTCCTCGCACAGCCCCAGCATCGCCAGGGCCGCCTTCAGCGGGATCGGGTTGGTGGTGACGGAAGTCGCCTCGTAAGCGGGCGTGATCTCGGCGTCGATCTGGCGAGCGCGGTCGAGGTCGTCGCTCTGGGCGGCCTCCCACATCTCCCGCATCCGCTCGCCGACGATGTGCGAGGCGACGCAGATGCCGCCCCCGCCGCCGAACTCGAGCACGCGGAGGAAGGTGTTGTCGTTGCCGGCGAGGACCATGAGGCCCTCGATCGGGCCGAGCTCCTCGTCGTTGGCCTGCTTGACGGCGACGATGTTGTCGACCGACTGGCCCAGCTCGCCCAACAGCTCGGGGCTGGCGTTGATCACCACCCGCGCGGGGATGTTGTACATCACCATCGGCAGCTCCGGGACGGCCGCGGCGACGGTTTCGAAGTGGGCTCGGATCCCGGCCGGATTCGGCTTGTTGTAGTACGGGACGACGACCAGCGAGGCATCTGCCCCGGCCTCGGCGGCCATCTTCGTCAGCTCGCAGGAGTGGCGGGTGTCGTTGGTCCCGGTGCCGCAGATGATCAGAACCTCGTCGCCGACCTCATTCCGCACCGCCTTGAGAAGGTCGATCTCCTCTTGGTCGGTCAGCGTCGGGCACTCGCCGGTGCTGCCGGCGATCACCAGTCCGTGCGAGCCGTGCTCGAGGAGATGCGCCGCCAGGCGCCGCGCCGCGTCATGGTCGACCGCTCCGCTCTCGTCGAACGGGGTCGCCATCGCCGTCAGCAGTCCCTTGATCTCCTTCATTGCTGCAGGGTATCCCGTCGCGCGGCTCTAAAGCAGCTTCTCGAGGCCAACGGTGAAACGGTCGGGCAGCTCCGCGACCTTGCGGCAGGCGAGAACGACGCCCGGCATGAAGGAGCGGCGGTCGATCGAGTCATGGCGGACGGCCAGGGTCTGGCCGACGCCGCCGAAGATCACTTCCTGGTGAGCGACGAGGCCGGGCAGGCGGACCGAGTGGATCGGCTGGTGGACGTTTCCGCCGGCTGCGTCGATCAGCTCCTGGGTCCGCTTCGCCGTGCCCGACGGGGCATCGAGCTTCTTGTCGTGGTGGAGCTCGACGATCTCGCACTCGGGCATGTGCTTGGCGATCGTCTGCGAGACCTCCATCAGCAGCACCGCCCCGATCGCGAAGTTCGGAGCGACGAAGCAGTTGGCCTGCGATGCCTCGGCGGCGGTGCGGGCAGCGTCGAGGTCGAAGCCGGTGGTGCCGACGACGGTGTGGACGCCGGACTCCAGGCAGGCCTTGACGTTCTCGAGTGCGGTGTCGGGGACGGTGAAGTCGACGACCACGTCGGCCTCGGGCAGGACCTCGCTCAGCTCGATGCCCAGCGCCGGGTCGGCGCGGCCGCTCAGCTCCAGCCCATCGGCCTCTTCGACCGCTTCGCAGACGGTCGCGCCCATTTTCCCGGCGGCCCCCGCCACGGCAACATGGATCACCGAGGCACCCCCGGACGCGGAGCGGAGGAGGTGCCGACTGACGTCATGCCGCTACCAGCGCCTCGCTGACCGGCGCCAGCGCCGAGCGGAAGCGCTCTTCGCTGCCGCCGACGCAGGCAGCGGAGAGACGGTCGGCCGCGTAGAGCTCGCTCGCCAGCTCGGTCAGGTCGTCGACCTCGATCGCGTCGACCTTGGCCAGCATCTCGTCGAGGCTTTCGATCGGCAGCCCGAACAGGGTGGCGCGGGAGATTCGGGTCATCCGCGCCGCCGTCGACTCCGAGGAGAGGACGAGGCGGCCCTTGACGCTCTCCTTCGCCCGCACCAGCTCCTCCTCGGAGACCGGCTCCGAGCGCAGTCGCGCCATCTCGTTGCCGATGATCTGACAGGCCTCCTCGACGTTGTCCTCGCGGGTGCCGACGTAGGTGGCGACCATGCCCTGGTCGGTGAACTGCTCGTTGTAGGAGCCGACCGAGTAGGCGAGGCCGCGCTTCTCGCGCACCTCGCGGAAGAGGCGTGAGGACGTGGAGCCGCCGAAGATCGCGTCGAGGACGGCGAGCGGGTAGCGCCGCTGGTCGTCACGGCGCAGGCCCGGCGCCCCGAAGCAGATGTGGTACTGCTCGGTGTCCTTCTGCAGGAAACGGAGGCGGGAATCGCCGCTGAGGGGGGTCTCGCGGACCTCCCCCTCCCCCGCGCTCAGCGGGTTGACCAGCCGTTCCGCCAGCGCGACGATGCGGTCGTGGTCGAGGTGCCCGGCGGCGCCGACGACGATCTGCGGCGCCGCGTAGTGGGCGCTGCGGTAGGCCTCGATGTCCGGGACCGGGATCGAGGCGATCACCTCAGGTTCGCCCAGCACCCGGCGGCCCAGCGGGTGGTCGCCGAAGACGGCCTCGGCCAGCACGTCGTGGACGCGGTCCTGCGGCTCGTCGTCGTACATCGCGATCTCCTCCAGCACCACCTGGCGCTCGGAGTCGATGTCGGGGTAGGTCGGGGCCAGCAGCATCTCCGCCAGCAGGTCGAAGACGTCCTCGGTGTGCTCGTCGAGGAAGCGCGCGTGCAGGTGCGTGGTCTCCTTGCCGGTGGCGGCGTTGACCGAGGCTCCGAGCCCGTCGAAGCGCTCGGAGATCTCGATCGCCGAGTAGCGCGCGGTCCCCTTGAACAGCAGGTGCTCGAGGAAGTGCGAGACCCCGGCCTGCGCCGGGGTCTCGTTCCTGGACCCGGTCCGGACCCAGAGCCCGAGCGCGACGGAGCGGACCGAGGGAACCTCCTCGGTCACGACCCGTACGCCCGAGCCGAGCTCGCTGAGCTTCGCGCCAGTCAACTAGCCGCGGCGCTCGCGTTCACGCCCACCGCGTCCGCCCCGCTCGCGGTCGCGACCGCCGCGTCCACCGCGGTCGCCGCCGTTGCGCCGGCCGCCGTCGCCGGAGCCGACCGAAGCCAGTTCCTCGGGCGTTTTGCCCGCGACCGAGGGGTCGTCGGTGAGGCGCAGGCCGATCCGGCCCCGCTCCTTGTCGACCTCGACCACGGTGACGTCGATCTCTTCGCCGGCTTTGAGGACGTCGTCGACGGAGTCGACCCGCTCGCCCGGCTTCACGTTGGAGATGTGAAGCAGGCCGTCGGTGCCCTTGACCAGCTCGACGAAGGCGCCGAAGGTCGTCGTCTTCACGACTTTGGCGGAGTCGTAGCGGTCGCCGATCTCGGCCTCCTTGGTCATCGAGTTGATCCGGGAGACGCAGCCCTCGACCAGTTCGCCGGTCGGCGCGTAGATCCGCACCGTGCCGTCGTCCTCGACGTCGATCTCGGCCTCGAACTCCTCGCAGAGGGCGCGGATCGTTTCGCCGCCTTTGCCGATGACCGCCCCGATCTTCTCGGGGTCGATTTTGATCGACTCGATCGCCGGCGCGTGGATCGAGAGCTTCTCCCGCGGCCCGTCGATCGCCTCGGCCATCTTCCCGAGGATGAACTGGCGGCCCTTGTTGGCCTGGTCCAGCGCGTCGCGGAGGATGTCGAAGGTGACGCCGGTGATCTTGATGTCCATCTGCAGGGCGGTGATGCCCTCGGCGGTGCCGGCGACCTTGAAGTCCATGTCGCCGAGGTGGTCCTCGACGCCGGCGATGTCGGTGAGGACGATGTAGTCGTCGCCCTCCTTGATCAGCCCCATCGCCACTCCGGCGACCGGTGCGGTGACGGGAACGCCCGCCGCCTGCAGGGCCATCGAGGACGCACAGACGGAGCCCATCGACGAAGAGCCGTTGGACTCGAGCGTGTCGGAGACGACCCTGACCACGTAGGGGAACTCCTCCTCGTCGGGGATCGTCGGCAGCAGCGCCCGCTCGGCGAGCGCGCCGTGGCCGATGTCGCGGCGCTTGGGGCCGCGCATGAAGCCGGCCTCCCCGACCGAGAAGGGCGGGAAGTTGTAGTGGTGCCAGAACCGCTTGGTCTCCTGCAGGCCGAGGTTGTCGACCTTCATGTCCATCCGCGTCGTACCGAGCGCCACCGAGGAGAGAATCTGCGTCTCACCGCGGGTAAAGAGCGCCGAGCCGTGCACGCGCGGCAGCAGGTCGACCTCGGTCTGGATCGGCCGGATCTCGTCCTGGGCGCGACCATCGGGCCGCTTCTTGTCGATCGCGATGGCCCTGCGGATGGTGTTCTTCT
>DATLQI010000027.1:0-10198 GCA_035535295.1 Solirubrobacterales bacterium | reverse complement strand
GGCGCCGGCGTTCTTGAGGAGTTGCCGTAACGCACGCTAAGTTGGCTGGACGAATGGACTATCAAGTCGATCAAACACCCACCAGAGGCGGCGAGATGAGCACAGAGACGAAGAAGATCCAGAAGAGCGACGAGGAGTGGCGAGCGCAGCTCTCCCCCGAGGAGTACGAGGTCACCCGCAAGGGTGGAACCGAGCGCGCCTTCACCGGCCGCTACTGGGATGAACACCGCAACGGGATCTATCGCTGCGTCGGCTGCGGAACCCAGCTGTTCTCGTCCGGCACCAAGTTCGATTCCGGCACGGGCTGGCCGAGCTTCACCGAGCCGGTCAACCTCGAGCACGTCGAGCTGCGCGAGGATCGGAGCCTCTTCATGCGCCGCACCGAGGTCGTCTGCAAGCACTGCGACGCCCACCTCGGCCACGTCTTCGACGACGGCCCGAGCGACAAGGGCGGCAAGCGCTACTGCATCAACGGCTGCGCGCTGACCCTGGAGACGAAGGCGTAGGCGCGCAGCGCCTACGCGCTTTTAGAGCGCGCCGCCGCCGGCACCGAGGTAGCTGAAGCGCACAGCCAGCGCCACCGCCTCGGTGCGGGTGTCGACCTCGAGCTTGGCGATCGCGTTGCGCACGTGGGTGTGCACGGTCGCCGGGCTCAGCTGCAGGCGGTCGGCGATTTCTTTCACCCGCAGGCCCTCGGCGAGGAGCTCGAGGATCTGGCGCTCGCGTGGCGAGAGCTCGAGCAGTTTCTCCACCTCGGAGGGCTTGCCGCCGGCGAAGTCGCCGCCGAGGAAGGTGCCGCCGCCGGTCACCGCTTTCACCGCTTTGGCGATGTCCTCGGCCGGCGCCGACTTCAGCACGTAGCCGGATGCCCCGGCCCGCAGGGCCAGCGCCAGCAGGTCCGGCTGGGCGTGGGCGGTGAAGATGATCACTTTCGTCCGCGGCCGGACTTTGAGGACCTCCTTGGTCGCCTCGATCCCGTCGCGCTTGGGCAGCTCGACGTCGATGATGAGGACGTCGGGTTCCAGCTCCTTGACGACGTTGACGACGTCGCGGCCGTTGCCCGCCTCGCCGACGATTTCGACGATCGGGGAGTTGACCATGCGCGCCTTGATCGCCTCGCGGACGATCTCGTGATCGTCGCAGAGCACAACCCGCTTCGCCTCCCGCACGCTCGTGCTCATCGTGGCGCGATTCTTTCAGGCGCTCCGTACGGATGCAAAGTTTTGGGTAGCGTGAAACTCCCGTCGCTTTCCTGGCGGTTCTCGATCAGGGCGATGATCGTGCGGCCGACAGCGCAGGCGGTGCCGTTGAGGGTGTGGACCGGTTGCGGCGCCTCGCCCTCGGCCGGGCGGTAGCGGGCGCCGAGCCGACGAGCCTGGTAGTCGGTCGTGTTCGAGCAGGAGGTGAGCTCCCGGTAGCGGCCCTGGCTCGGGATCCAGGCCTCGCAGTCGTACTTCTTCGCCGCTGGCGCGCCGAGGTCGCCGACGGCGACGTTGACGACGCGGTAGGGGATCTCGAGCTCGCCGAGGATCCGCTCCTCGATCGCCAGCAGGCGCTCGTGCTCCTCGCCGGACGCCTCCGGCTCGACGAACGAGAACATCTCGACCTTGTCGAACTGGTGGACGCGGAAGATGCCGCGGGTGTCGCGGCCAGCGGCGCCGGCCTCGCGACGGAAGCAGGTGGAGAAGGCGCAGTAGCGGAGCGGCAGCGCGCCGGCGTCGAGGATCTCGTCGGCGTGGAGGCCGGCGAGGGCGACCTCGGAGGTGCCGGTGAGGAAGAGCTCGTCCTTGGGGACCTCGTAGATCTGGTCGCGGTCGCCGGGGAGGAAGCCGGTTCCCTCTAACGCCTCTTCGCGGACCAGGACCGGCGGGACCACGGGCTCGTGACCCTCGCCGCGGACCAGCTCGATCGCGAAGCGGACCAGCGCCAGCTCCAGCAGGACCAGGTCGCCCTTCAGGTAGGCGAAGCGGGAGCCGGAGAGCTTCGCCCCCGCCTCCATGTCGATCAGGCCCAGCTCGGATCCGATCTCGAGGTGGTCGCGCGGCTCGAAGTCGAACTTCGGCAGCTTCCCCACCTCGCGGACGACGACCGCGTCCTCCTCGGTCTCCCCTGCCGGCGCGTCGGGGTCGGGGAGGTTGGGCAGCGTCAGGGCTAGCTCACCGAGCTTGGCGTCGACCTGCTCCAGCTCCTCTTTGCCGGACTCGATCCGCTCCTTCAGCCCTCCCACCGTCGCCATCAGCTGCTCGGCCTCGGCCTCTTCGCCAGCCTGTTTCTTTTCCCCGATCTGCTTCGAAAGGCTTTTCCGCTCGGCCTGGGCACTCTCGACCTCGGGCAGCAGCTGGCGCCGCCGGGCGTCGAGCGCCAGCAGCTCGTCGACCTGCTCGGCCGCCCCCCGCCGCGCCAACGCCTGTTTGAACCGCTCGGGGTCGGAGCGGATCGCCTTCAAGTCCAACATGGGAGACCCCGCTCTAGGGAGCTTTGGTTTCGCCGGGTCGCGGCGACTGTTCGGCTTCGGACCCGGCGTACTTGGCGACGAATTTGGCGACCGCCTTGGCTTCGTCGCCGACGACGATGTTCTGCGGCATGATCGCCCCGGAGAAGCCACCGTTCTGGATCGCGAAGAGGGCGTCGTCGAAGGACTCTTCCCGCTGGTTCAGGTTCGGTCCCTGGGTGCGCTCGCCGCGGTTGCCGCTGCCCTGGGTGCCGGCGGCGCTGAGCGTGTGGCAACCGGAGCAGTGGGTCGCGAAGAGGACGGCCCCGTTGTAGTTGGAGTCGTCTTCGGAGACCGAGAGCTTTTCTTCGCCGAAACCGCAGGCCGAGAGGCCGAGGACAGCGGCAACGAGGATTGCGATGACCAACGCAGGACGCATGCGGCGGGCATCATATTGTTAGTGGCGCCGGTCAAGCTTTGACGATGCCCGCTCCCGAGCCAGACGCCTTCCGCGCCGCCATGTCGGGGCTCCCGACCGGGGTCACGATCGTCACCGCCAGCGGCCCCGAGGGACCCGCCGGGGCGACCGCCAACGCGGTCTGCTCACTCTCGATCGAGCCGATGATGATGCTCGCCTGTCTCGACCGCGGCTCCCGCACCCTGCTCGCCGTCCAAGCCGCCGACAGCTTCGGCATCAGCGTCCTCCACGCCGGCCAGGAGCCGATCGCCCGCGCCTTCGCCACCAAGGCCCCCGTCGCCGAGAAGTGGTCCGGCGTCGCCTGGAGCGAGCGCGACGGCCTCCCCGCCATCGCCGACGCCCTGATCTGGATCGCCTGCGACCTCCGCGACGTCATCTCCGCCGGCGACCACGTAATCGTCACCGGCGAGGTCCGGGCGCTGGAGGCCAAAGAGGGCGCTCCGCTCGTCTTCCACGCTGGCGAGTACCGCCCGCTCCGATAGACAAGAAACTCAGTGGATAGTTGAGCACCTATACGGTGCTCAATCCCGCTTTCGATGATGAACTGGGGCCAGTCAGTACTCGCAGGGGAGCGAGAGCTTCGCGAGCCGGTTTCCGCTCCGGTCGAAGGCCCGCACCTTTTCGACGCAGAGGTTGCCGATGCCGGTGAGGACGACAAAATTGAAGGGAAACTCGAGGCCAGCTTCTTCCAACTGCTGAGGACTCGGGGATCGGGTGTGGAGGAACCGCCAGGTCGAAGCGTGCCGGTGCGGACCGGGGTGGCCGAGCAGCAACCGCACGCTGGCGACGCGTGGCGCGGTGAGGTTGACCGCGATCGTCGAGGCATCGTTTTCAGCCGCATCGCCGAAACCCGAAGACCAGAACCGCCGTATCGGTGCCTCTTTTTCGCAGACCTTGCCTTCGCTGCTCCATCCGCCGCCTAGCGTCTGGAGCCCGAGACAGCGCTCTTCCTTGGGACCCGAAACATTGAAGGACCACTCGCGGCCGGCATACCGGCCCGACGCCAGCTCGACGACGTCGGCCTCCGCCACCGGGGCGATTGCAGCCCCGCCGGTTCCCACAAGCGCGAGCAGGATCGACATGTATGCCCAGCGTCGGGCTCTTGTTGGCGAACTCATAGCCCGCTAGTCCCCGCCGCGCGCAGCCCGAGGAAGAAGATGACGCCGCAGCTGACGGCCATGATGCCCATCTCACGGCGGACGATGGCTAGGGCCAGGGACTCTTGTTCGGCGGTGGTGAGGGACTTGGGGTCGAGGTCGCCGACCTCGCGTTGGGCGGCGTCGAGGCGGGCGCCCTCGGCGATGAAGGAGACCACGAGGGGGAGGATCCCGTAGAGGTAGTGAAGGCTTTCCTCGGGCTGGTGGTTGGTGACGACGAGGAGGCCGCCGAGGAGAGCCTGGAGGAAGACCGCGGCTTGGGCGGCGCGGAGCAGGTACCAGAAGGGGATCGAAGGCTGGTTGCGGTACCAGGCGATGCCGCCGACGAGGCCGGCAGCGGCGTTGAGGACGATGAGGAGGAGGCCGACGGCGATGTGGAGGCCGACCACGAGCTATATCCGCCTAAAGGGGTCGGAATTCGGCTTGCTGATGCGGAAAAGCACTATGTAGCAAGTTGTCACAATGTCGGTGTATAACAGCGCTGACGGACCCCACCTCCCCGTGCTCAAGACCTACCTCCCGATCCTCGTCTTCGCCTTCCTCGGCCTCACGGTCGGCGGCATCTTCGCGATCCTGAACCACCTGCTCGGCCCCAGGAAGCCGCCGCGCGAGACCGCCGCCAGCCGCCGCCAGGGCGAGCCCTACGAGTCCGGGATCCCGGTCGAAGCGGCCACCGGGCTGCGCTTCGGCATCAGCTTCTACCTGATCGCGATGCTCTTCATCCTCTTCGACATCGAGGTCGTCTTCCTCTATCCGATCGGGGTCATCCTCAAGGGCGCCGACAGCCTGCTCGTCCTCGGCGAGGTCGTCACCTTCGTCGGCCTCCTCCTCGTCGCCTTCGTCTACGTCTGGCGGAAGGGGGCGTTGGATTGGAGGTAGAGCGCCGCACCCTGCGCGAGAAGCAGCTGGCCGCCCGCGACCTGCTCCGCGGCGACCTCGAGGGCGAGGACCTCGACCGCTACGTCGAAGAGCGGGTCCTCACCACCAACTTCGAGAAGGTGCTCAACGTGGCGCGGGCCAACTCGATCTTCCCGCTCACCTTCGGCCTCGCCTGCTGCGCGATCGAGGGCATCCCGATGGCGGCCGTCACCGCCCGCTACGACATCGCCCGCTTCGGCGCCGAGGCCGGGCGCGCCTCGCCCCGTCAGGCCGACCTGATGGTCCTCTCGGGCCGGGTCAGCGTGAAAATGGCGCCGGTCATCCGCCGCCTCTACGACCAGATGCTGGAGCCGAAGTGGGTGATGGCGATGGGCGCCTGCTCCTCCTCGGGCGGGATGTTCGCCAACTACGCGATCCTCCAGGGCGCCGACAAGTTCCTCCCGGTCGACATCTACGTCCCCGGCTGCCCGCCGCGGCCGGAGGCGGTCCTCTACGGCTTCACCAAGCTGCAGCGCCAGATCATGGGCAACCCCGACCAGGGTTGGCGCCAGCGCTACGGCGGCTACGGGACCGAGGAGTGGGCGCGCGGCGGACCGCGGAGCGAACCGAGCCCGGAGGCCGCCGAGGCCTACCGTGAAGCGCGGGAGCTGAGCCTTGCCTGACGCCCCCGGACTGGAGCTGATCCGGGGGGAAATCGAGCGCGACTGCCCCGGGGCCGTGCTCGCGACCTCCTACGACCGCGCCCAGGCGGCGCTGAACGTCGACCCGGCGCGGGTGCTCGACGTCCTCCGCTGGCTGAAGGAGCAGCCCGGCCAGCGCTACGACTTCCTCAGCTCCCTCCACGCGGCGGACTACCTCCCCAACCAACCCCGCTTCGCCGTCCACTACGAGCTGATCAACCGCGACCGCGTAGAGCGCATTCGCGTAAAAGCGATGCTCGAAGACGCCCCTCCCGCGGGTGGCGACGATGCCGAGGACTCTCCCGGCAGGGAGAGCCCGGTATCGGAGACAGGACCCGCGGGCCAACCACTTCCGTCAATCGACTCATGTGTTGATTTGTTTCCCACCGCCGAGGCGCAGGAGCGCGAAGTCTTCGACTTCTTCGGGATCGTCTTCCGCGGCCACCCGAACCTGACCCGGATCCTAATGCCCGACGACTACGTCGGCTGGCCGCAGCGCCGCGACTTCCCGGTCGGCGGCGAGCCGGTCACCTTCACCTACACGGAACAGCGCTATGACTGAGCGTCAGGCAGAAGTGGGAATGAGCACCGACCTGCTGGAGACGCCCGACCGCGACCGCGAGATCATGACCGTCAACGTCGGGCCCCACCACCCGGCGACCCACGGCGTCCTCCGCCTCGTCGTCGACCTCGAAGGCGAGATCGTGCGCGAGCTGCGGCCGGTGATCGGCTACGTCCACACCGGGATCGAAAAGTCCTGCGAGGACAAGAGCTACTGGAAGGTCATCCCCTTCGTCGAGCGGATGGACTACGTCTCCTACTTCTTCCAGATGGAGGCCTACTGCGGCGCCGTCGAGCGGCTAATCGGGCTGGAGATCCCGCCCCGCGCCAAGTACCTGCGGACCCTCTTTCTCGAGCTCAACCGGATCCACTCCCACCTCGTCTGGCTCGGCACCACCGCGCTGGACCTCGGGGCGATCTCGATGCTCTGGTACTGCTTCCGCGAGCGCGACAAGATCCTCGACCTCTTCGAGATGGCGACCGGGCAGCGGATGCACACGCGCTACTTCCAGGTCGGCGGCGTGATCGAGGACATCCCCCTCGGCTTCGAGGCCAAGTGCCGCGCCTTCGCCGAGGAAATGCCGACCCGGGTCGGCCAGTACCAGGACCTGCTCGACCGCAACGAGGTCTTCCTCTCGCGGACCAAAGGCGTCGGCGCCGTCTCCCGCGAGCGGCTGCTGGAGTTGGGCGTGACGGGGCCGCTGCTGCGGGCCGCCGGCGAGCCCTGGGACCTGCGCAAAGCCTTCGACTACCTCGCCTATCCGGAGATGGACTTCAAGATCCCGGTCGGCACGGTCGGCGACAACTACGACCGCTATCGGGTGCGGGTGGCGGAGATGGTCGAGTCGGCGAGCATCGTCCGCCAGTGCCTCGACGCCCTCCCCGACGGCCCCTACATCGCCGACGACCGCAAGTACGTGCTGCCGCCGCGCTCGGAGCTCTCGACCTCGATGGAGAGCCTGATCCACCACTTCAAGCTCGTCACCGAGGGCTTCCGCGTCGACCCGGGCGAGGTCTACTACTCGATCGAGGGGCCGCGCGGGGAGCTCGGCTGCTTCGTCCTCGCCGACGGCTCGGCGAAGCCCGCACGGGTCCACTTCCGCGACCCCTCCTTCGTCAACCTGCAGGCCTTCCGCGACATGGCGGTCGACACCTACGTCGCCGACATGATCGCCAGCCTCGGGATGCTCGATCCGATCCTCGGAGGCGTCGACCGATGAGCCCCGTCGACGGAGCCGGGATGAGCAATCCGAACCTTCCCGTCGACCCCGCGGTCAACGAGGGGCGGATCCCCGGCCGCGCCGAGGAGGAGATCCCAGAGCTGCACGAGGTCGACTGCCCGCCAGAGCTGCGAGAGCGGATCGAGACGTTGATGGGCCGCTACCCCGACCGCCGCTCGGCCTCGATCCCGGCCCTGTGGGCGGTGCAGGAGCGCTACGGCTGGTGCACCCCGGAGGGGATCCGCCAGGCCGCCGCGGTGATGAAGGTGACGCCGGCCTACCTGGAGTCGGTCGCGAGCTTCTACGACCTCCTCCACACCAAACCGGTCGGGACCCACCGGATCGAGGTCTGCACCAACATCAGCTGCTGGATGCGGGGCGGCGACCGTCTTCTGGATGCCTTCCGCGAGGCCACCGGCGAGGATGACGCGAACTTCTACGTGACCGGGTTCGAGTGCCTCGGCGCTTGCGACATCGCCCCGATGGCCTCGATCGACCAGCGCTACTACGGGCCGCTGGAGGCGGCCGAGGCCGGCGTCGCGATCGAGCAGCTGCGCGCCGGCGACGAGGTCCTGCCCGAGAAGGCGCTGGCGAAGCGCGGGCTGGCGGGGGACGGCTGATGCCGCACCGGCTGGAGAAGCGCGTCCTGTTCGAGCACGCCGAGGACTCGGCGCTGCGGACCATCGACGGCTACAAGCGGCTCGCCGGCGGCTACGCGACGCTCGAGCGCGCTTACAAGGAGATGGAGCAGGACGAGGTCCTCCAGCAGCTCGAAGACTCGGGCCTGCGCGGACGCGGCGGCGCCGGCTTCTCGATGGGCAAAAAGGCCTCCTTCCTCCCCCGCGGCGACATGGCCAAGTACCTCTGCTGCAACGCCGACGAGTCCGAGCCCGGCGCTTTCAAGGACCGCGAGCTGATGCAGCGCAACCCGCACCAGCTGATCGAGGGGATCGCGATCGCCGCCCTCGCCGCCGACGCCGGCCACGCCTTCATCTTCATCCGCGGCGAGTACGACGAGCAGGCCGACATCCTCGACCAGGCGGTCGCCGAGGCGTACGAGGCCGGCTACCTGGGGACGAACATCCTCGGCTGCCACCGCGACCTCGAGCTGGTCGTCCACCGCGGCGCCGGCGCCTACATCTGCGGCGAGGAGACCGCGCTGCTCGATGCGCTCGAGGGCAAGCGCGGCAACCCGCGCCTGAAGCCGCCCTTCCCGGCCGTCCAAGGCCTCTACGGCGGGCCGACCCTGATCAACAACGTCGAGACCCTCTCCAACGTCCCCCACATCGTCCGCCACGGGGCCGAGTGGTTCAAAGGCTTCGGCACCGAGCAGTCGCCGGGGACCAAGGTGGTCTCGATCTCCGGCGCTGTTCGTCGCCCCGGCAACTACGAGGTCGAGCTGGGGATCCCGACCCGGGAGCTGATCTGCGACCTCGCCGGCGGCCCCGAGGACGGCCACGAGATCAAGGCCTTCTTCCCCGGCGGGTCTTCCTCACCGGTGCTGACCGCCGAGGAGGGGCTCGACCTCCCCTACAGCTTCGAGGCGATGGCCGAGGCCGGCTCGATGCTCGGCTCCGGCTCGATCATCGTCTGCGACGACCGCGTCTCGATCCCGCACCTGGCGCTGCGGACGGCGCGCTTCTACCACCACGAGTCCTGCGGCAAGTGCGTCCCCTGCCGCGAGGGCACCAACTGGACCGTGAAGATGCTGGAGCGGATGGTCCGCGGCGAAGCCACCCCGATGGACCTCGACGTCGTCAGCTCGGTCCAGCAGAACATCATCGGCCACTGCCTCTGCGTGCTCGGCGACTCGATGGCGATGCCGGTCGGGGCGATGGTCCGCAAGTTCAGGGAGGAGTTCGAGGAAGTGATGGCCAACCCGGATCTGGTCGTCGACCCGCACGCCGTCGTCCGCGGCGCGCCCGAGACGCTGGGGGCATCGACGTGAGCCCGGCCGGTCGCGAGGTGACGATCACGATCGACGGGCGCGAGGTGCCCGCGGTCGAGGGCGAGATGCTCCACGACGCCGCCCGCAAGGGCGACGTCGAGATCCCCTACTTCTGTTACGAACCGAAACTCGGCGACCCGGTCGGCGCCTGCCGGATGTGCCTGGTCGAGATCGAGGGGATCCCGAAACTGCAGACCTCCTGCTCGACCCCGGTCCGCGAGGGGATGGTCGTCCACACCCGCACCGAGCAGGTCAAAGAGGCCCAGAACGCGGTCGTCGAGTTCCTCCTCGTCAACCACCCGCTCGACTGCCCGGTCTGCGACAAAGGCGGCGAATGCCCGCTGCAGGACATCTCCTACGGCTGGGGCCCTGGTCGTTCCCGCGTGATCGACGAAAAGCGCCACTTCGAGAAGCCGATCGAGCTCTCGCCGCTGGTCGCGATCGACCGCGAGCGCTGCATCCACTGCTACCGGTGCGTCCGCTTCTCGCAGGAGATCTCCGAGGACTACCAGCTCGTCTTCCTGGAGCGCGCCGACCACACCTACGTGGGCACGCACGACGGCCGCCCGTACGTCGGCCCGTTCAGCGGCAACATCACCGAGCTCTGCCCGGTCGGCGCGCTCACCTCCACCTCGTTCCGCTTCCGCGCGCGACCGTGGGACATCGAGGACGCCGGCACCGTGTGCACGATCTGCCCGAGCCAGTGCAACATCAGCCTGACCGTCCGCGACGACTCGAAGGTCCTGCGCGTGAACGCGCGCGACAACGCCGAGGTGGACGACGGCTGGCTCTGCGACAAGGGCCGCTTCGGTTACCAACTCACCCACGCCGCCGACCGCGTCGT
>DATLQI010000026.1:0-41084 GCA_035535295.1 Solirubrobacterales bacterium | reverse complement strand
TCGGGGGCACTCCCTCCAGACACTCAACATCGAGCCATAGCGAGATGTGTCTGGAGGGAGTGCCCCCGACCCCCCAACCACCTCTATCCCGGATCGGAGACCGGCACGCCGAGGCGCTCCTCGGGCAGGAGCAGGATCGCTCCCTCACCCGTGACATAGGCCTCCTCGCCGTGCTGGTTGACGTCCATGCCGCCCGCCTCTTCTTTGTCGGTCGCCCGCAGCGGCATCACCGCGCCGACCAGCTTGAGGAGGAGGAAGGTCATGACGAAGGCGTAGGCCGGTGCCGCCAGCGCCGCCCAGACCTGGTCGAGCAACTGTCCCGCGTTGCCGTAGAGCAGCCCGTCGGAGACCCCGTTCCAGCTCTCCTGGGCGAAGAAGCCGATGAAGAGGATGCCGATGAACCCGGCCGTGCCATGGGCCGCGAGGACGTCGAGGGTCTCGTCGACCCGGGTCCGCGTGCGCCAGACGATGATCCCGTAGCTGGGGAACGCCCCCAGCGCCCCCAGCAGCATCGCCCAGCCGGGGCTGACGTAGCCGCCGGCCGGGGTGATCAGGACGCAGCCGACGATGATCGCGGTGGCGGCGCCGATCGCGGTGACCTTGCGGCCGCGGAAGAGGTCGAGCGCGAACCAGACCACCAGCGTCGCCGCCGGGCAGAGCAGCGTGTTGGTGAAGGCAAGCACGCTGCCTTCGCCGGTCGAGAAGCCGCTGCCGCCGTTGAACCCGAACCAGCCGAACCACAGCAGCCCGGCGCCGAGGAGGACGTAGACGGCGTTGTGAGGGAGGAGCGCCTGGCGGCCGTAGTCCTTGCGCGCTCCGACTACGAGCGCCGCCGCCAGGGCCGAGAAGCCGGAGGCCATCTCGACCGGGACGCCGCCGGCGAAGTCGAGCGTGCCGCCCTCGATCAGCCAGCCGCCGCCGAAGGCCCAGTGCGCCATCACCGCGTAGACCAGGACCGACCACAGCGCCGAGAAGACGAGGAACGGCCCGAACCGCATCCGCTCGACCACCGCGCCGGAGATCAGCGCCGTGGTGATGATGCAGAAGGTCGCCTGGAAGGCGAAGAAGACGAGCTCGGGGATCGTCGTCCCTTCTCGCGGGGCGAAGTCGACGCCGCTCATGAAGGCGTTGCCGAGACCCCCGATCAGGTCACCGCCGCCGTCGAAGGCGAGCGAGTAGCCGACCGCGGCCCAGGTGACCGTCGCGACCGCGATCGCGGCGATGCTCATCATGAAGGTGTTGAGCGTGTTCTTGGAGCGGACCAGCCCGGCGTAGAAGAGACCCAGCGCCGGCGTCATCAACAGCACCAGCGCGGTCGCGACCAGCATCCAGGCGGTATCTCCGGTGTCGACGCCGTTCATTTGCTCACCGGCGTCACGGCGCCCTCGTCGCTGTCTCCGGTGCGGATCCGCACCGCGTGCTCGAGCGGCACCACGAAGATCTTGCCGTCACCGACTTCGCCGGTGCGACCGCCTTCGCAGAGCGCCTGCACGGTCTGGTCGACGAAGTTGTCGCTGACGGCGACCTCGAACCTGACCTTCTCCGAGAGACCCATCTGCACGGTGGTCCCGCGGTAGGTCTCGACTCGGTCCATCTCGCCGCCGTGCCCTTGCACGCGACTCATCGAGAAGCCCCGGACCTCGGCCCGGTGCAGCGCCTCGAGGACCTGGTTCGCCTGCTCGGGGCGAACGATCCCGATTACGAGTTTCACTTTGCCTCCATCTCCCTTGAACAAGAACCTGCCGGGCGCGAGCCTATCGGGATGGCAAGCGGGATTGCGCGCCGCTCGCCAGCGGGGCGGCCCGGGCCCGCGGCTCCGTACAATCAGCGACGAATGGCCACGCGGGTACGCAGGCGGCGACGCAAGCCGCACCATCCCATCTGGCACAAGCTCGCGATCCCGTTGGGAATCCTCGCCGCGCTGGTGCTGGTCGCTGGCGGCATGGCCGCGGCCTGGGCGATCGACGTCTACAACTCGGCGCCGGCGCTCTCGAGCCTGAAGCCGGTGCAGAAGGGGCGCTCGTCGGCGATCTACGCCGCCGACGGCAGCCTGATCGGGTTCATCCGTTCCGAAAACGTGCGCCAGCCGCTGCCGGAAAAGGCGCAGCCGCAGGTGCTGCGCGACGCGACGATCGCGATCGAGGACAAGAACTTCTACGACCACGGCGCCCTCGACTACGAAGGCATCGTTCGCGCGGCCTGGAAGGACCTGCAGGCCGGCGCCGCGGTCCAGGGAGCGTCGACGATCACCCAGCAGCTGGTCCGCAACCTCTACATCCACAACCCGGAAAACACGCTCAAACGAAAGCTGATCGAAGCCTCGCTCGCGCGCGAGCTCGAGGAAGCCCATGACAAGGGCTGGATCCTCACCCAGTACCTCAACAGCGCCCCCTACGGCACGGTCGAAGGCCAGACTGCGGTCGGCGCCGAGGCGGCCTCGCAGACCTACTTCTCGAAGCCGGCGAAGAGGCTGAACCTGACCGAGGCGGCGCTGCTGGCCGGGCTGCCGCAGGCACCCTCCGAATACAACCCCTTCCTCGACCCGAAAGCGGCGCTGAAGCGGCGCAACGAGGTGCTGCAGGTGATGCACGAACAGGGCTACATCACCGGCGACGAATACCGCACCGCGCGCACCCACGGCCTCGGCCTCAACCCGGGCGACAAGTACCAGGTGATCAAGGACCCCTTCCTCTTCGACCTCGTCCAGAACGAACTGATCGAGGAGTACGGGATCAACACCGTCCGCAAAGGCGGACTCAAGGCCTACACGACGATCGATCCCGACCTGCAGGCGAAGGCCGAATACGCGGTCGAAAACTACTGCTCCGTCTGTTACCCCGAAGGCGGCCCCGCCGCTGGCCTTGCCTCGGTGGACCCGAAGACCGGCGCGATCGTCGCCCTCGCCTCGACCGAAGGCAACCCCGACGAATCCCAGTTCAACTATGCCTGGCAGGCGCATCGCCAGCCGGGGTCGTCCTTCAAGACCTTCGTCCTCACCACCGCCGTGAAGCAGGGGATCGACCCCGGCTCCACCTACTACAGCGGCAGCTCGCCGATGACGCTCGAGATTCCCGGCGGCGGCACCTGGACGGTGAACAACTCGGAGGGGGAGGGGGGCGGCACCTACAACCTCGAAAGCGCAACCTGGGCCTCGGTCAACGTCGTCTACGCCCAGCTCGACCTCGACGTCGGTTCCGAGAACGTGACCGAGACGGCGCATGAAATGGGGATCGAATCGCCGCTGCAGTCTGTCCCGGCGGAGGGGATCGGCGGACTGGCGATCGGCGTCACCCCGCTGGAAATGGCCGACGCCTACGCGACCCTCGCGAATGGCGGCGTGCACCACGATCCGACCGCGGTGAGCAAAGTCGAGTTCCCCGACGGCAAAGTCGACGACTTCGAGAAAGACTCCGGCAAGCGCGTGCTGACCGAGGGCCAGGCCTACGAAGTGACCCGCATCCTCGAGGGCGTGATCACCCAGGGCACCGGCGCCGGCTACACGACGATGGGCTGCTCCAGCGCCGCCGGCAAGACCGGTACCTCGGAGGAACACTCCGATGCCTGGTTCGTCGGCTTCACCCCGCTCTTCTCGACTGCGGTCTGGGTCGGCCACCCGACCAGCCGCGAATACACCGGCTTCGGCGGTCCCACCGCCGGCCCAATCTGGGCCAACTACATGTCGGAAGCGGTCGAAGGCGATTGCCCCGAATTCGAGACCGGCTCCGCCCCCGACCTCGAGGGCCTCGATAGCGAACACACCTCTTCGAGCGGCTACGACGGCTACGAAGAAGAAGAAACCTACGAAGGCTACGAAGAAGAATCCGAAGAATCGGAAGGCAAGGGCAAGGGCGATGACAACGGCGGCGGCGAAGAAAACACCGCCGAACCGGAGCCCGAACCGACGCCCGAACCGACCCCGGCGCCTGAACCCGCGCCCGCGCCCGCGCCAGCGCCCGGCGGCGGCGTTAGTCCTGGCTGAGGCTCGATTCCCGATCGCTTCGCGTTCAAACGCATACTCGACGAACGTTCGGGTAGCCGCCATTTAAGGGAAATCGCTTCGTACCGAAATGAGGGACGAAGGCGAGGTCCATCCAAGAAGGAGGTCCACATGAGCATGCGTATCCGCAAGCTGGCGGCTCTCACCGCGGCAATCGCCCTGATGGCGATTGGTCCCGCGGCCGCGTTCGGCGGTCCGAACAGCGCCGGCAACTCCGGTCACTTCCACCCGGGTAGCGGGCCCTGCGCCAGCGACAACGACCACCCGCACTGCCCCGGCCCCCACTGAGGGAGTCACGGGCGCAGCAGGGACGAGGCTCAACCAGTCACTCGTCCCCCTCCAACCTCCTCCGCGCATCCAGCCTCTCCGAACTTTGGTGCCCTATGGGCCCCCAAATCTCGGAACGGCGATTCGGTCACGGTGCCATCCAGGCGACTCTCTTTAGGAGCAGAGCCCGCGATCACCAGGGAGACGAACCACCCGCGATGCCCAGCAGACCCAACGCGCGGCGTCCGGGATCCCGGGCCGGTCTATTTCTAGACCGGCGACCAGACCGGCAGCCGCAAATAGGTAGACAAGCCGGTCGCCAGGACCCGAAGGGGGCGACGATCACCGCGATGGTGATGGCTGCGACAGCGAGAAGGAGCCCGACGCGACGGTCGGTCTTCTCGCGGATGAGCCTGATCCCGGGTCCAGAAGACTCAAACGGAGTGAGCTTGAGCAGCGCATCCGATTTTTGACACAGCCGGGTGTGTTGAAAACTGAATGCCGCTATTCCCGATCAACTCAATCCGGTAGCCGTCGGGGTGCGTTAAAAACAATGGTTGATGGATGGCGCGTCCTGGTGAAGCCATTTCTTCGATATCCCGTCATTACGATAATTTGACGTCCTTGGCCAAGGCCTTCTTCAGCTACGCGCATGAGGACGTGCAAACCGTGGAGATCATCCACGCGGCGCTGGCCGCTGACTATCCCGACCACGCTATTTGGATCGACAAGTTCGAGATCGTGGCTGGGGAGAGCCTGCTTGAGAAGATCGCCGAGGGAATCGACGAAGCGGAGAAGTTCTTCGTGTTCTTGTCGAAAGTCTCCATCACCAAGCCCTGGGTGAAGCGGGAGCTGCGCTCAGCCATCATGGACGAGATCGAAGGCATTCGCCCCGACTTCGTCGCGCCGGTTTTGCTGGAGAACATCGGACGGGTTCCGAGATTCTTGGAGGACAAGCTCTACATCGATCTACCAGGCATGACGCAAAAGGAGTGGATGGCCGCATTTGACGCCGCGATCACCGGAGCTCCAGCGCAATCGCATAGCTTGGGTGACGACAACCTCTTGGTTGCCGTGGAGCGCGGGCGCGAGGGCAAGCACGTTGCCCTCGTCCACTTCCAACCGAAAGCATGGGCGGAGGAGTTTTCGTTCGCAGTTGAAACGAAGGAGGACATGGTTGAGCTGGCGGACGCCGGGCCCGGCAGGTTTATGGAAATGCTCGACTTCGGCGAGGCCACTTCTGTCGGGCTCTCTCTGCGGAATCCGCGTTCGTGTCGGACGAAACGCCTATCAGCGCTCGTGGCAAAGGAGGACATAAAGGCTGGAGAACGGGTTACGTTCAGGGTTGAGTGTCCTGTGGGGGTAGACGCGATACAGGCGGTCAAAGCCGCTGGCCGCTGGCGGCCATCCTAGATTCCGATCAGCTCCACCCTGTAGCCGTCGGGATCTTTGACGAACGCGATGCGGTGGCCCTCGGTGCGGCCGCCGGGACGGTAGGGGGGCTTTTCGGGCTCGATGCCTAGTTCGGCCAGGCGGGCGAGGGTTCCGTCGAGGTCCTCGACGCCGAGGGCGATGTGGTTGTAGCCGCTGCCGTGGTCGTACTCGGTGACGCCGTGGTTGTAGGTGAGCTCGAGGCGGGGGTCTTCGCCGGGCAGCGCCATGAAGACGTTGATCGCCTCCTCGCCGATCGGCATTCGCCGCACCTCCTCGAAGCCCAGCTTCTCGTAGAAGGAGACCGAGCGGTCGATGTCGCCGATGCGGTAACAGGTGTGGAGGAAAGTTGGCACCCCAAAAGGCTATCGGGCGTCCCTCGGCGTCGCATAAGATGCCGCCAACTCGACCTTCCTAGAGAAAGGCACGCTTTGCACAGCACGCTTTCCCGACGCGCCCGTCTGCGGGCACTGGTCCTCGCGGTCTCGGCGGCCGCCCTTACGCTCGCTTTCGCCGGCACCGCCGCCGCGGCGACCCCGACCGGCGTCACCGACGTCATCTCGATGGATCTGACCAAAGGCAAGCTGAAGTTCACGGGGCCGGAATCGGTCACCGTCGGCGACCAGCTGGAAATCGTCAACAAGACGAAGCCGAAACAGGTCGGCCCCCACACCTTCTCGCTGGTCACCAAAGGCTCGCTGCCGAAGACCCCGAAAGCGCGCAAGGGCTGCTTCGCCCCGAAACACATCTGCCTGGCGATCGCGATCTGGCACGGCTTCAACCCGAAAACCGAAAAGATCACGAAAAACCCGGCCAAAGCCGGCCCCGCCGGTTGGAGCACGATGGGCGACGCCAAGGCCAAGAAGGGCGACTCGTGGTTCAGCGGTGAAAAGAAGGGCGGCCACTTCTCCCAGGAAGTCACCGCCGAAGCGGGCACGACGCTCTACTACATGTGCGCCGTCCACCCGTGGATGCAGGGCAAGGTCAACGTCGTCGCGCCGGTCGCCCCGCTGCCGGTGCCGACCAGTTAGCGGTACGGCTGGGCAGCCCTCAGCTCCGCACCGCCGCTTCGGGCGCCGAACCTTCCTCGGCGCCCTCGGCGGCGGTGTCCTCGCCGCCCTCCTTCCCCTGCGGGGGAGGAGTGGCGGCCCGCTGCCGCTGAGCGCGGAGCCGTCGGCGGCGCTGGCGGCGGCTCCGTTCCGCTCGCGGCTGCCGATCCCACCGGTCCTCCGCGACGACCACATCCGGATCCCGATCCGCGAGGCTGAGCAGCAGATCCTCCCCGGTCGCAAGACCAAGCTCTGGACCTTCGGGGGCAGCTTCCCGGGGCCGACGATCCGCCGCCGCGCCGGCCAGCGCACCCGCGTCACCTTCCACCACGAGCTGGGGGAGAAGGCGGGGGAGCTCTCGGTCCACCTCCACGGCGGCCACAACCGCACCCAGTTCGACGGCTACCCGGGCGGGCTGACCAAGCGCCAGCCGCTCTCGGCCTTCTGCCGGATCCCGCAGGGCCTCTCCCCCCGCGAGTCCGGCAACGAGTTCCTGCTCGAGCCGGGCGGGCGCAAAACCTACGTCTACGACTTGATGGAGGGTGGAAAGCCCGAACGCGCCTCTTTCCAGTGGTACCACGACCACCGCCTCGACCGCACCGCTCCCCACACCTGGAAGGGGATGGCTGGGATGTGGATCGTCGACGACGCCTTCGAGGAGGCGCTGGCACTGCCGGAGGGCGACCGCGACCTGCCGCTGATGATCTGCGACCGCACCTTCGACCGCCACAACCAGCTGACCGACCCGTTCAAGGGACAGCGGCCGCCCGCCGACGGCATCCTCGGCGAGACCGTCCTCGTCAACGGCGCCTACCTGCCCCACGACTGGGTCGACGCCTGCCGCTACCGCCTGCGGATCCTCAACGTCTCCTCCTTCCGCAGCTACAACCTGCAGCTCTCGAACGGGGGGTCGATGCTGCAGATCGCAACCGAGAGCGGGCTGATGCCGAAGCCGGTGCGCCGCCGCGAGATCCTCCTCGGCCCGGCCGAGCGGGTCGAGGTGATCGTCGACTTCGCTGGCGCCCGCGGCGAGACCGTCGAGCTGCGCAGCAGCGCTCGCCACGCCGGCCGCAACCCCCTCGGCGCCCACACCTACAACGGCTCGGTGATGCAGTTCCGCGTCGGCAGCGAGCGCGTCCGCGACCGCAGCCACGTCCCCCGGCACCTGCGGCCGCTGCCCGCCTGGACCCTCAAGGCCAACCGCAAGCCGGACAAGCGCTGGGAGATCACGATCGGCGGCTTCTTCAAGACCACCTGGCGGATCAACGGCCGCACCTTCAACCCCGCCCACGTCGAGGCCACCCCGAAGCTGAACACGACCGAGACCTGGGAAATCGTCAACAAGACGAACGTCGCCCACGTGATGCACCTGCACCACACCGACTGGTACCTGCTGGAGCGCAACGGCAAGAAGCCGCCCAGCTACGAAGACTGCCTCAAGGAGACGTTCTTCGTCTACCCCAATGAAAAAATTCTCCTTGCCGGTCACTTCTCCGACTACACCGGCAAGTTCGTCGTCCACTGCCACATGCTGGACCACGAGGACCATGGCCTGATGAGCCAGTTCCAGGTGGTCCGTACCTAAAGTAAACGCGAGCGTTTGCCGATGCCCCTGGCATGGCAACTCCCCAAAATCGGGTAAGCATCCGCCCGGTCTCCCGTACCCGGGCGCGGGCCTGCGCCGCGCTTCTCGTCGCCGGTGCCGCCCTCGTCGCGATCTCCCTGGTCCTGCCGCACCCGAGCGGCGGCGACGAAACCGCGCTGATCCTCACCGCCCTGGCGATGGTGGTTGCCGGCGGGATCGTCTGGGCGCTGGCCGGCAAGGTGCCGAGCTGGGGCGTGCACGCGATCCTCGCCGGGGTCGCCGCCATCACCTCGCTGCTGATCTACGAGAGCGGGATCGCGGTCGGCCAGTACGGGACGATCTTCGTCTGGTCGACCCTGGTCGCCTCGATTTACTTCCCGCGCCGCATTGTCGCCGCGCACCTCGCCTGGCTGCTCGTCGCCTACGGAACCGTCCTCCTCCTGGTCGAAAACACGGCCGGGTACTCGCCGCTGACCCGCTGGCTCTTCACCCTGATCTCGCTCAGCGTGGTGATGCTGCTGATCACCGGCATCGTCGCCCGCCGCGCCCGCGCCGACGAGCGCGCCCGCCACTTCTTCGACCTCTCCCGCGACATGCTCTGCACCGCCAACATGGACGGCTACTTCGTCGAGCTGAACGACGCCTGGACGAAGGCGCTCGGCTACAGCCTCGACGAGCTGCGCGCGGTCCCCTTCGTCGAGCGGGTCCATCCCGACGACCGCGAGCGGACCGAAGCCGAGGCCGCCGGCCTCTTCGAAGGCGGGGAGACCCTCAGCTTCGAAAACCGCTACCTGGCCAATGACGGCACCTGGCACTGGCTGCGCTGGAGCTCGCAGCTCTCGCCCGACGAGTCGCTGATCTACGCCCGCGCCGCCGACATCACCGAGGTCAAGCGGATCGAGGCCGAACGCGAGGACCTGCTCGACCAGGTCCGCGACCTGGCCCGCCGCGACGCCCTCACCGGCCTGCCCAACCGGCGGGCGCTGGAGGAACAGCTGCCGCAGGCGATGGCCCGCGCCCGCCGCTCGCTCTCGCCGCTCAGCGTCGCGATCCTCGACATCGACCACTTCAAGAACTACAACGACACACATGGCCACCTCGCCGGCGACGAAGTCCTGCGCGCCTGCGCCAAGGCCTGGGACTCGGCGCTGCGGGCGGAGGACACGATCGCCCGCTTCGGCGGCGAGGAGTTCCTCGTCCTCCTTCCCGATACGTCACCCGAGGAGGCGGCCGAGATCGTCGAGCGGCTGCGGGAGCGGACGCCGATGGGGCAGAGCTGTTCGGCCGGCCTCGCCTACTGGGATTACGCCGAGTCGATCGACGATCTGCTTGCCCGCGCCGACCAGGCGCTCTACCTGGCGAAGGCCGGCGGCCGCGACCGGCTGGCGGAGGCTCCGCTCGCCGAGTAATGATGCGCGGATGGGCCGCGAAGAGCACGAACGCGCCGTTCGCTTCCGCACCGCCCGCCGCGACCCCGAGCTGACCGTCGTCGAGGGGTTCCACGCGCTCAAGCACGCGCTGCGGTTCGGGGCCGAGCTGGTCGAGGCGGTGGCGACCGACCCACCGGCGCTGGAGGCGATGGCGGCGGATCTGGCGCCGGACATGGCGGGGCGAATCGGCGGGCAGGTCGAGCTGGTCGACAAGGAGACCCTGGCCGACCTGGTGCCGCTGGTCCCGCACACCGGCGTCGCCGCGATCGCCCGCCGCCCGCGGGTCGATCCCGCGGCGGCGCTGGCCGCCCCGGCGCCCGATCCCGCGGTGCTGCTGGAGGACCCGCGCAACATGGGCAACATCGGCGCCTGCATCCGGGTCGCGGCAGCGGCCGGCGCGGCCGGTGTTTTCACGACCGGTGAGAACGACCCCTGGCACCCCGACGCGGTCCGCGGCGCTGCCGGCCTGCAGTTCGCGCTGCCGGTCGCCAAGGTCGAGTCCCTGCCGGCGAGCGATCGGCCGCTGCTGGCAATCGACCCGGAGGGAGAGGAGCTGGCGCCGGAGGAGATGCCGGCTCGCGCCTTCCTCGCCTTCGGCACCGAGCGCCACGGGCTCAGCGGCGAGGTCTTCGAGCGCGCCGACGCGCGCATCTCGATTCCGATGCGGGAGGGGGTCTCCAGCCTCAACCTCGCCACCTCGGTCGCGATCGTGCTCTTCGCGATCAAGCTGGGGCCTGCGGAGGCGCCCGAGAGGAGGCCCGAGTAGGGTGGGGAGCAGTAGGAGGCGGCGAGTGACAGCCGCTGCAAAAAACGAAAGGAACGAACGTGCCACTCCCAATCGCCGATGTGAGCTTTGGCGAACTCCTCCTCATCGCGCTCGAGGTGTTCTTCTTCGTGATCTGGATCTGGATCCTGATCACGATCCTCACCGACCTCTTCCGTGACCACGAGCTGTCGGGTTGGGGCAAGGCGGGGTGGTGTCTGTTCCTGGTCGTCATCCCGTTCCTGGCTTCGCTGATCTACCTGATCGCCCGTGGCAGCGGCATGCGCGATCGCACGATCCAGGCCCAGGCCGACGCGAAAAAGCATTTCGACGAATACGTCCAGCAGCAGGCGCACGCCGGTTCGTCCGCCGACGAGCTGCACAAGCTCTCCGAGCTGAAGGCCAAAGGGGACCTCAGCCAGCAGGAGTTCGACCAGGCGAAGGCCAAGCTGCTGGCCTAACCACGCTTCGGGTCCGGGGGTCGAGGGCGACCCCCGGATTCCTCCAAAACCCGCAAATTGCAAGGGAAGTTGCGGATTATCGACCACTTCCCGAGCGCTTAGGCGCCTTCGCTAGCCTGCGCCGTCGTGCTGTTCAGCTCCTCTACGAGCACGGCTCGGCGCCGTGCCTTGATCTTTGCTGCGCTGCTTCTGGCGGCTCTATGCGTCCTGGCCGGGTCCTGGGCGGGCAGCGCGCCGGCTGACCCGCAGGAGAAGCTCGAAGAAACGCGGGACAAGCTCGAAGGCGTCCGCGACCAGCAGGAAGACCTGGCGGCCTCGATCGCCGAACAGAACGCGGCGATCGACGCGAAGCTGGGAGAAGTCTCGAAGCTGCGCTCCGAACAGGAAGCGGTCGAGGCCGAGCTGGCCGAAAAGCAGGCGGAACTGGACGCCGCGACCGAGGCGCTGGAAGCCGAAGAAGCGCACCTGGAGCGAGTGCGGGCGAAGCTGCACCGGGCGCTCGGGGTCTTGAGCGAGCGGCTGGTCGCGATCTACGAGGCGGGCTCGCCGGACATGCTGAACGCGATCCTCGAATCCGAAGACTGGGACGAGATGGCGGCGCAGACCGAGTACCTGCGGCAGATCCAGGAATACGACGACGCCGTCGTCAACCGGGTGAAGACGCTGCGCGACCAGGTCCGCGGAGCGGTCGAACGGCTCGACGAGCAGCGGGCGGAGATCGAAGAAGTGCGCGACGCCGTCGCCGCCAAGGAGCGGGAAGTCTCCGAGCGCCGCGCCGAAGCCGCGGCCAGCTTCCACGAACTGAAAGCCGAACAGGCAGCGCGCCAGGAAGCGCTGGACGAGCTGCAATCGCGCGAAGCGGCGCTCAGCGACAACCTCTCGGTGATCTCCGAACAGGTCGCCTCCGAAGGCGGCGACGCGACGACCGGCCAGATGCCGGCGCCGCTCAACCCCGGCCAGGAAGCGCAGGTAATCAACGAAAGCGAAGCCAGCGCTCCGGCCTCGGCGCCGCAGGCGGTCAAGGACGTGATCTCAGCCGGCAACGCGATCGCCACCACCCCCTATATCTGGGGTGGCGGCCACGGCTCCTTCGAATCCGAAGGCTACGACTGCTCCGGGGCGGTCAGCTACGCCCTCCACGGCGGCGGCCTGCTGGAAAGCCCGCTCGACTCGACCGGCCTCGAGACCTGGGGCGAACCGGGCCCAGGTCGCTGGATCACCGTCTACGCCAACTCCGGCCACGCCTGGATGGTCGTCGCCGGCATCGCCTTCGACACGGTCGGGGGTCCCGGCCCTCGCTGGCACGACCCCTGGGTGGACTCGCCAGAAGGTTTCATCGCCAGGCACCCAGCAGGACTCTGAGCGCACCTGACCGGCGCATATCGGCGTCCTCGGTCGCTCGCGTGCAGAGCACGCCACGCTCCCTGCGTCCTTGATCTGCTTGGTCAGGCACGCTCAGGTACTTTTGTTTTATGAATTTGGAGGGGAAGCTGGAGGAGCTCCTCAAGGTTGAGCGGTTCGACCCGCCGGAGGAGTTCCGGGCGAACGCGCTCTGGAGCGACCCGAAGGTCTACGAGGAGGCGGCGGCCGACCCCGAGGCCTGGTGGACGGCGCAGGCGAAGGGGCTGCTCGACTGGGACGTCGAGCCGACGCAGGGGCTCGACGACTCGAACCCGCCCTTCTACAAGTGGTTCGCGGACGGGAGGCTGAACGCCAGCTACAACTGCCTCGACCGCCACGTCGAGGCCGGCAACGGCGGCCGCGTCGCCTACCACTGGCGCGGTGAGGAGGGGGAGGAGCGCGAGGTCACCTACGCCGACCTCCACCGCGACGTCCAGCGCTTCGCCAACGCGCTCAAGGACCTCGGCGTCGAAAAGGGCGACGTGGTCGGGATCTACCTGCCGATGATCCCCGAGGTCGTCGTCGCGATGCTCGCCTGTGCCCGCATCGGCGCCCCCCACAACGTCGTCTTCGGCGGCTTCTCGGCCGAGTCGGTCGCCGAGCGGATGGACTTCTCCGCAGCGAAGGCGCTGGTCACCGTCGACGGCGCCCGCCGCAAGGGCAAGACGGCGCCGATCAAGCCGCAGGTCGACGAGCACATGGCCAACCACCACGCCTTGGAGAAGATCGTCGTCGTCCGCCACACCGGGATCGACGTGCCGATGACCGATGGCCGCGACGTCTTCTACGACGAGGTAATGGACGCAGCTGACCCCGAGTGTCCGGCCGAGCCGATGGAGGCCGAGCACCCGCTCTACATCCTCTACACCTCGGGCTCGACGGCGAAGCCGAAGGGGATCCTCCACACCACCGGCGGCTACATGACCGGCGTCACCGCCACCCACCGCTACGTCTTCGACTTGAAGCCGGAGTCCGACGTCTACTGGTGCGCGGCCGACGTCGGCTGGGTCACCGGCCACTCCTACATCGTCTACGGCCCGCTCGCCAATGGGGCGACCTCGGTGATGTGGGAGGGGGCGCCCGACTACCCGCACAAGGGGATCTGGTGGGAGATCGTCGCCCGCTATGAGGCGACGATCCTCTACGCGGCGCCGACCGCGATCCGCACCTTCATCAAGTGGGGCGCTGAGATCCCGGCCGAACACGACCTCTCCTCGCTGCGCCTGCTGGGCTCGGTCGGGGAGCCGATCAACCCCAAGGCCTGGCTCTGGTACCGGGAGGTGATCGGCGGTGGCCGTTGCCCGATCGTCGACACCTGGTGGCAGACCGAGACCGGCGCGATGATGATCACGCCGCTGCCGGGCATCACCTCCACCAAGCCCGGCTCGGCGACGACGCCCTTCCCGGGGGTCGAGGCCTCGGTGGTAGACGAGCGCGAGGGGAAGCCAATGTCCGAAGGGCAGGGACTGCTGGTCCTGGAGCGGCCATGGCCCTCGATGCTGCGCGGTCTCTACAAAGAGGACGACCGCTTCGTCGAGACCTACTTCAAGCGGTTTGGCAAGGAGCGCTACCTGGTCGGCGATGCGGCGCGCAAGGACGAGGACGGCTACTTCTGGGTGATCGGCCGGATCGACGACGTCGTCAACGTCTCCGGCCACCGCCTCTCGACCGCCGAGGTCGAGTCGGCGATCGTCGCCCATCCCGACGTCGCCGAGGCGGCGGTGATCGGCGAATCCGACGAGGACACCGGCCAGGCGATCTGCGCCTTCGTCACCGTGCGGGGGGAGAAGGCCGAAAGCGATGAGCTGGTCGAGGGGATTCGCGGCACCGTCGCCGAGCGGATCGGCAAATTCGCCCGCCCGAAGCGGATCGTCTGGGCCGAGGACCTGCCGAAGACCCGCTCCGGCAAGATCATGCGCCGGCTCCTGCGCGACATCGCCGAGGGCCGCGCCCTGGGCGACGTCACCACCCTCCGCGACCCGGAAGTGATGAAGGAGCTGGAGTCGAAGATCGCCGAGGAGCAGGCGAAGGCCGACTAACTGCGCCCCTTCGGGGCATGGGCCATCCGCTCGATCGCGACCTCGAGCGCCTGCAGCTGCTCCTGGACGCTCTTCAGTTCCCGCAGCGCCAACGCCTCGGCGCTCAACTGCTCCTCTTCCAGCTCCTCCTCGATCTCGGCGATTTCGGGGGCGAGGAAGCGCTGGGCGAAGGAGCCGGTGAGGAGGGCGACGAAGCCGATCCCGATGAGGAGGATCACCGTGGAGACGATCTGGCCGCCGGTCGTCGTCGGGTAGACGTTCGACCCAAGCGTGGTCATCGTCGTCAGCGCCCAGTAGCTCCCCTCCCAGAAGTTGAGGTGCTGCTGCTTCTCGAATCCGGTGAAGGCGGCCCCGCCGGCGACGATCGTCAGAACCGCCAGGAGCAGCGCGAAGCGGACGCCCTCAAGGGAGAAGACCTCGCGGGAGAGTTGAGCCAAGCGGAGGAGCCGCAGCAATCTCAGCAGCCGCAGGGCCCGCAGGCTCTGCAGCCCCGCCGGCAGCACCGGCGGCGTTAGGACCACGATCACCACGTCGAGCGGATGGCGCCGAAGCCAGGCCTTCTTATCCGGCGCCACGCTCAGCATCACCACCAGCTCGAACAGGAACGCGAGCCAGGCGACCCAGTTGAGAATCACCGCCACGTCCTCCACCGTGCCGCCCGGTTTCGACTCGGTGATCGCCACCATCGGCACCGTCAGCGCCGCCGCGATCAGCATCGGCGTGTTCAGCCGTTCCCGCCAGCGAATGCTGCGCTCGTCCATCCGGATCTGCTTCGACGTCCTCTTGAGTTAACCCTCGTTCTTCCGCAAACTGCCGTAAAAAGCCGCTCCCTTTAGGTATTTATATGTACCTGTCCAGTACCTTCGCCACTTCAACTCTGATCTGGAAGGAGTGGAACGATGGAGGCAGGTGCCGAGGGCCAGGCTCTCGCCTTGGACCAGATCCAAGGCAATATCGCCGGCTTCAACAAACCCCACCAGCGCTTTGTGCTGCTCCGCTTCCCAGACAAAGCATCTGGGCAACGATTTCTTCACGTAGCTCGGCGGGAGATAGACACGGCGGAGAAAATTGCGGAGGCCAATCGCAGTTTCAAGTGGAACCGCAATCGAGGTAGGGATCCCGAGCCGAAACGCTGGTTCAACCTGCTTCTTTCCCTCCCTGGTCTGCAATTGCTCGAGGCTCCGGAATTAGATCTCTTCGAGCTGGCATTTCGCGAAGGGATGCCGGCACGAGCTCCTCATCTCGGAGATGTCGACGAAAGCGCGCCGAATAATTGGGTGCCTCCCTTTCAGGAAGAGGTTCATGCCCTCGCCATCCTTGCGGCCGATCAGGCTGAAGACATTGACCGCCTGCAGACTCAGTTGAGCCACCACACCCATGCCTCCCGGGTGGAAGAGGTCGGGTCTTTCGATGGCCACGCCAGACCCGGCGACAATCACAGCCACGAGCACTTTGGCTTCAGGGACGGCATTTCACAGCCAGGCGTGACCGGCCTCACTGACGAGCCCAAGCCTGGGCAGGAGATGATCCCGGCTGGGGAGTTCATCCTCGGTTATCCGACCCAACCGGGGAATGCGCCGCCGCCAGTTCAGGCCCCCGGTGCTTATCAGCCGGTTCCCGCCCCGCCGCCGCCGCAGTTCCCCTCTTGGGCGGTGAACGGCTCTTTCTTCGTATTCCGCCGCCTTCGCCAAGACGTAGGAGGCTTCAACGACTTCATTCGAAGGGCGTCTGCCGAGACTGGGTTGCGCCGGGATCTGATGGAGGCCAAGTTGGTGGGGCGCTATAAGAGCGGCGCCCCTCTAGAGGTGACCCACGACCAAGACCCCAACTTCGACCCCCAGGTTGCCGATCCATCGGTTGAGGACCCTTCGATCCTGGAGGACGAGAAGATCAACAACTTCGAGTTCGAGCCCCAGGACGTGGATGGGCACCTTGTTCCCCGCGCAGCTCATATCCGGAAGATGTACCCCAGGAACGAGAACCCGCCGGGCAAGGAGGAAGCGGAGAGCCATCGCATCCTGCGCCGCGGGATCCCATACGGCCCCGACTTCGAGGCAACCGAGCCCGCGTATCGGGCGAAGGGGCGCCACCTGACCATCAGGATCGAGGATTGTTGTTCGGTTGCTACCAAGCCTCGATCGAACGCGGCTTCGAGTTCTTGCAGACGCAGTGGGCGAATCAACCAGACTTTCCCCAGGGAGGGGACGGCCGAGACCCGATCACCTCGCAAGACGTTCCGGAGCCCCAGTTCACCCTGCCGCCGGATCATCACCTGACGATGCTGAGGTGGGTGATCACCACGGCGGGCGGATACTTCTTCTCACCTTCCATGGACGCGGTGAAGCTGCTGGCCGGAGAGGCCTAGTCGGCTCTAAGAACGACAAGACCCGCCGGAGCGGGTCGAGTCTGGTGAAGCGGGGAACCACCCCGCACGTGCTTGACAACCTGCCTCAAGGTACCACGGCAGAACACGCCCTGACCCAGCTGCTCCGACGGTCTATGTCTGCGGAGGGCGCCGGACTCGAACCGGACCCGGGGGTTGGCCGGGCACAGTGGTTGTCAAACACGTGGAGGCACCCGCCTCCATCACCCTCCGGCTGCCGATCCTAGGGACGAAATCCGCTACTTCAATAGGCATTACTGAATTGGCTCAAAGAAATGACACTTCTGTGTCATTTGGTTCGGAGACGCGACTTAAGAGCTGGATTCCGTCACTGGTTCCGCCCCCAGCTCGACATGGGCGCGGCTGTCGGCGTTGCGGATCAGGAGAAGGGTGGCGAGGAGGCCGAGGATCGCGAAGCCGGCGCCGACGAGGAAGGCGGAGGAGAAGCCGTCGGTGAGGGTGGCGGGGTCGCGGGAGTTGCCGATCTCGGAGTTGGCGATGGCGGCGAGGACGGCGAGGCCGAGGGCGCCGCCGACCTGCTGGGAGGTGTTGATCAGGCCGCTCGCCAACCCTTGCTCGCGGTCCTCGACGCCGGAGACGGCGGCGATCGTAACCGGGACGAAGGCGAAGCCGAGGCCGACGGCGGCGAAGAGGGAGGGGCCGAGGATGTCGGCGAGGAAGGTGCCATCGGGGCTGATCTGGGAGAACCAGAGGAGGCCGATCGCGATCAGGACCATGCCGGCGGCGAGGATCGGCTTGAAGCCGACCTTGGTCACCAGGCTCGAAGCGATCCCGGCCGAGAGGATGATCGAGACCGCCAGCGGCAGGTAGGAGAGCCCGGCCTCGATCGCGCTGTAGCCGAGCACCTGCTGCATGTAGAGCGAGATGAAGAAGAACATCGAGAAGAGCGAGGCGCCGACGAGGATGCCGACGACGTTGGCGCCGGTGATCGTCCGCAGGCGGAAGATCGAGAAGGGGACGAGGGGGGCGCGGGAGCGGCGCTCGATCGCGACGAAGGCGATCAGCAGGACCGCGGCGGCGGCGAGCACCCCGATCGTCTGGGCCGAGCCCCAGCCGGCGTCTTCGGCGTCGAGCAGGGCGAAGACCAGGGCCGAGAGGCCGAGGGTGATCGTGATCGCCCCGGCGACGTCGAAGGTGCGCACCTCCTGCTCGGCGCGGGATTCGGCGATCAGCCGCGGTGCCAGGGCGGCGGCGGCGATCCCGATCGGCACGTTCACCCACAGCACCCACTCCCAGCCGAGGTATTCGGTGAGGATGCCGCCGAGGAGGACGCCGGCGGCCCCGCCAGAGCCCGCCACCGCGCCCCAGATCCCCAGCGCTTTGTTGCGCTCGGCGCCGTCGCGGAAGGTGGTGGCGACGATCGAGAGGGCGGCGGGGGAGAGGATTGCGGCGCCCAGCCCCTGCACGGCGCGGGCGGCGATCAGCTGACCGGAGCTGCTCGCCAGGCCCCCGAAAAGCGAGGCGATCGCGAACAGCACGAGCCCGAACATGAAGACGCGGCGGCGGCCGAGCAGGTCGGCGAGGCGGCCGCCGAGCAGGAGGAAGCCGCCGAAGGTGAGGACGTAGGCGTTGACGACCCAGGGCAGGCTGCTCTCGGTGAATTCGAGCGCTTCGCCGATCGTCGGCAGGGCGACGTTGACGATCGAGGCGTCGAGCACGACCACGAACTGGGCCGAGCAGAGCAGGATCAGCGCGATCCAGCGCTTGTCGCGCGCCTCGGCTTGGTCGGTCATCCGGCGCTCACCAGGCGCCGGACGTTAGCGATTGCGATTCGTTTGGCCATCGGGACAAGCGCCTGCGGCGGCGTTATCCGCCGCGTACCTACGGCCTCGAAGAGCGCCGCTGCCTGCGGATCGCGGATCGCGGTCGAGATCATCGCCCGTTCGAACCGGTCGAACTTGCGGCCGGTCGAGTAGTCGTGGATGACGCGGGCGTGGAAACCGAGCTGGCGGTGGTGGCGCTTGCGGTAGCGGCGCAGGCAGTTGTCGAGCGACTCGACTCCCTGCAGGGCGGGGGAGACGCTGTCGGCCAGCCATTCGCCGGACTGGAAGGCGAAGCCGCAGCCGACGCCGAAGATCGGGTCGGTGGCGAGGGCGGCGTCGCCGATCAGCGCTAGGCCGGGGGCGATCGGTCCGCGAATCCGGTTCGGCATCTCGATCTTGCCGATCACCGGGGCGACGCATTTGCTCTCGCGGATCGGCGGCGGCTCGGGTACGCCGGCGACATGCTCGACCAGCGCCCGCTCGGGGTCGGCCTTGAACTCGGGGGCGCGGTCCTTGTGAGTCATCGCGATGTAGAAGACCTGGCCGCCGTCGGTGGGGAAGGCGGCGGCCATGTCGGGGTCGAGCAGCCAGACGGCGCTGTCGGGCCAGAACCGCGGCTTCGGCCCCTCGAAGTAGCCGCCGTAGGCGAGCCGGTTGTGGGGGAGGGTCTTCTCGTTCACCCCCGCCAGCTCGGCGACGTGGGAGTCGCGGCCGTCGGCGCCGACCACGAGCCGTGCCCGGACCTCCCGCTCGTTCCCCTCGCGGTCGCGGACCTCGACGCCGCTGAAGGCGTCGCCGTCCCGGAGGAGCCGCCCGGCGCTCTGGCCCAGCATCAGCTCGACGTTCGGCTCCTCGCCCGCCGCTTCCCGCAGCATCGGGTCGAGCAGCGAGCGGCGCAGGTTGAGGCAGTAGGCCTCGCGCTTCTCGGTCGGTTCGATCCATCCCCACGGGGTCCGAGAGTGGAAGCGCGAGCGCAGCCCGCCCGCCTCGAGAATCGGCTCGTAGAGGCCGAGGCGTTCAATCGTCGGCACCGCCGAGGCCTGGATGAAGTGCGAGCAGACGCGCTTGTAGGCCTGCGGGTCGGGGCTCTTCTCGATCAAGGCGACCTTGGCGCCGGCGCGGCCGAGCAAGATCGCCGCCGTGCAGCCGGAGAGGCTGGCGCCGACGATCGCTACGTCGTACTCGGCTCTTGCCGCCATCTCGCAAAGCGTAAGCGCAGGAAAGTTCCCGGTGCAGTCACTTTGGTCACACAACTAGTTTGCTAAACTAATTACCAACGCTAATCATGATGATGAACCCGACCGAGCATCGCACCCAACCACCTCTGGCCGAGCGCGCCGCGCACCTGCGGACCGCGATCGTCCGCACCGCCCGGCGCCTGCGCCAGGAGGCGGCGGCCGAGACGAGCGGCCTCACCCCGACCTCGACCGCCGCGCTGGCGACGATCGAGCGGCACGGGCCGCTGACCCCGAGTGAGATCGCCGCGATCGAGCGGGTGAAACGGCCGACGATCACCCGCACCCTCGGCTGCCTGGAGCGGGAGGGGCTGATCGACCGCGCCCCCGACCCGCAGGATGGGCGCAGCGCCCTGGTCAGCGTCAACGGCGCCGGCCGCGAGCGACTGCGGCGCCTGCGCGGCCGCAAGAACGCCTATCTGGCCCGCCGCATGAAGGACCTCACGGCCGAGGAAGTGGAGACGCTCGAGCGCGCGGCCGAGATTCTCGAGCGGATGCGGGAGGGTGACCGAGGGTGAGCGCCGCCCTCCGTCACTCGTTCAACTCGCTGCAGGTCCCCAACTACCGCCGCTACTTCGCCGGCCAGCTGATCTCCCTCTCGGGCACTTGGATGCAGACCGTCGCCGCCGTCTGGGTGATCCTCACCCTGACCGACAGCGGCGTCGCCGTCGGCCTCACCACCGCCCTGCAGTTCCTGCCGATGCTGCTGATCGGCGCCTGGGGCGGGCTGCTTGCCGACCGGATCCCGAAGCGGCGGCTGCTGATGACGACGCAGGCGCTGATGATGGTGCCGGCGCTCGGCCTCTTCGCCGTCACCGCGGCCGGCGTCGTCACGCCGTGGATGGTCTACCTGGCGGTCTTCGCCTTCGGCTCGCTGAACGCGGTCGACAACCCGACCCGCCAGAGCTTCGTCTACGAGATGGTTGGCCCCGGCCGGGTCGTCAACGCGGTCAGCCTCAACAGCGTCATCGTCCAGGCGGCGCGGATCGTCGGCCCGGCGTTGGCCGGCATCCTGATCGCGACCGTCGGCGTCGTCCCCTGCTTCGGCCTCAACGCGCTCACCTTCGTGGCGATGATCCTGGCGCTGTGGGGGATGGACCCGGCCCGGCTGCAGGCGGCGCCGGTCGCCGAGCCCGAGCCCGGTGCGATTCGCGCCGGCCTCCGCTACGTCAGGAAAACCCCGGAGCTGATGGTGCCGCTGGCGCTGATGGCGCTGGTCGGGACGCTCGGCTTCAACTTCCAGGTGGTGCTGCCGCTGCTCGCCAAGTTCAGCTTCGAGTCCGGGGCGATGACCTACGCCAGCCTCGTCTCGGCGATGGCCGTCGGCTCGATCGCCGGCGCCCTCGTCAACGGCCACCGCGGCCACACCGGTCCGCGCCTCATCGCCGGCGGCGCGCTCGCCTTCGGCCTCTCCGCCCTGCTCGCCGCCGCAATGCCCAGCCTCGCATTGGAGATAGTCATGCTCGCCCTCCTAGGCGCCGCCGCCGTCACCTTCGCGGCAACGATCAACTCCACCCTCCAGCTCGCCGTCACCCCCGAGATGCGAGGCCGCGTAATGGCCCTCTACTCCGTCGTCTTCCTCGGCTCCACCCCCATCGGCGCCCCCCTCACCGGCTGGCTGGCCGAGAGCTATGACCCCCGCGTGGCCCTTGTCCTGGCCGGGATCAGCGGCCTAGCTGCGGCCTGGGCCGCCCACCTCAGCTTCAGCCACATCAAAGGCCGCCACGAATCCGCAACGGGCGAACACGCCGTCGCGTAGCTCGCAGCGAGGGCCGGTGGGGGTGCCCCGGGTACTCAGCATGAAGCCGGGCCACCGACTCTTGAGGCGTCAGCCAGGGGCGATCCAGCCGGCGGAGGTGCTCCCGGGGCACCCCCACCGGCCCTCGCCCAACCGCTACCTAACCGACGTACCCCGCTGATTCGAGGTAAGCCTGAGCCGCCTGCTTCGGCGTCTCCTTTTCGAGTTCGACCCGAGCATCCAGCTCCTGGACGACCTTCAGGTCAAGCCCTTCCTGAACCTGCAGGATCGTCTCTTCGAAGTCCGGCCCCGCTTCTTCGGCGACCTGCTTGGTGGTCACGAAGATCACGTTGCCAGCCGGGAAGACTTCCTTGTCGTCTTCGAGGATGACGAACTTGTCGCTCTCGGCCGAGAGCTGCGGGTCGGTGGTGAAGAGGATCGAGAGGTCAGCCTGACCCTTTTCCAGCACCGTGTAGCGGAGGCCGATGTCGACGGGCGTGAACGACTTGAACTTCAGCCCGTACAGTTTTTCCAGCCCGGCCAGGCAGTCGATCCGCTGGCGGCACTCGGGCGACCCGAAGAGGGACAGTTTCTCGGAGACGCCTTCGAGGTCGGAGACGGTCTTCAGCCCGTATTTGTCGGCGGTCTCCTTGGTCGTGCCGACGGCGTTGGCGCTGGCGAACGGAGTCGGTTCGAACGCCTGCAGGTTTTCCTTTTCGAATTCTTCGTTCGCCTTTTCCCACGCTTCGGTCGCGTCGGCGGGCACTTCTTCGGGTTCGAGGCCGAAGAACGAGGTGAGGGCGGTGCTGGCGTACTCCGGGTAACCGGAGATCTGCCCGCCCTTCACCGCTTTCAGGGCGACCGTTTCGGAGCCGAGGTTGAGCGCGCTCTTCACCTTGTAGCCGGCCGCGGTCAGCGCCTGCGCGTAGATTTCCCCGAGGATTTCCTGTTCGGGGAAGTTCTTCGAGCCGATCGTCAGGCTGACTTTGCCGTTGTCGGGGTTGGACTGGATTGCGCCCCCTCCGCCACCTTCGGTGGATCCGGAAGTGGTGCTGTCGTCGCTGCCGCAGGCGGCGACGCCAAGGGTCAGCGCGAGCGCCGCCAGTGCCGCAAGCAGCACCCGCACTCTCGTCTGATCGATCCTCACTGATTGCCTCCTAGTTGGGGTGGATTGGCGAGTCTGTGTTACGCAGTCTTTACCTTCAGCCCGTCGGAAGTCAGGCGGCGCTGCAGGAGGGCCAGCGAACCCTCGATGGTGAGGGCGAGGAGCGCGACGAGCATCGCCCCGGCCAGCAGCCCGTTTTCGCCGTAGACGTTGCGGTTGAGGATGAAGTCGCCAAGCGATTCGACTCCGGCCAGGGGCGCGATCGTGGCAGTGGCGACGATCACGATCGCGGCCCCGCGAATGCCGCCCATCACCGTCGGCACCGCCAGCGGCAGCTCCACCTTGCGGATGATGCTGAGCTCGCTCATGCCCATTCCGCGAGCGGCGTCGACGGCGGCGGGATCCACTTGGCGGACGCCGACGTAGGCGTTGTTGAGGATTGGGGCGATGCCCAGCAGCGCCAGGGCCGGTGCGACGTTCCTCATCCCGATGCCGACCAGGGTCGCGACCAGGGCGATCACCGCCAGCTCGGGAATCGCCCGCCCGGCATTGCCGATGCCGACGGCGACGAGTTCGCCCCTCCCCTTGTGACCGAGATAGAGGCCAAGGGGCAATCCGATCAAGAGCGCGATGGCGAGGGCGAGCACCGTCACCTCGATGTGACCGACCAGCAGTTCCATCGTCTTGTCGAAGCCGCCGACCTCCTTGCCCCCGGTGACGTTCGATTCCTGCGGGGTGAAGATGAATTCGACGGCGCCGCTGAAGGAAGCGACGAGAGGATGGGCGTTCACCGCGGCTTCACCTTTCGCCACGGCGTCAGCAGCCGCTGTGCCGTCAGCAGGAGGAGGTCGAAGGCGAGCACCATCAAGGCGATGATCGCGACGGCGATGAGGATCGCGGTCGGGAAGTTGAAGTTCGAGCCGTACATCTCGGTCCCCAGCCCGCCGGCGCTGATCAGGACGACGAGGGTGGTGATCGCGATCGTGCTGGCGGTTGCCACCCGCAAGCCGGCGATGATCTCCGGCGTCGCCAGCGGCAGCTCGACCTTCCAGAGGATCTGACGGTTCGTCAGCCCCATGCCGCGGGCGGCGTCTTTGACCGAGTCGGGGACGTTGTCGAGGCCGAGCATGGTGTTCCGGTAGATGATCTGCAGGGTGTAGGCGGAGAGGACGATGACC
Organism: Solirubrobacterales bacterium; assembly: GCA_035535295.1. GTDB lineage: Bacteria > Actinomycetota > Thermoleophilia > Solirubrobacterales > 70-9 > VAYN01. The sequence goes on along the minus strand of DATLQI010000026.1, from coordinate 17,238 downwards.
GCCGTGTCCCTGCCGAAGCCGGTCAGCGGCAGCAGCAGGAAGAAGAAGGCGATGCTGGGGATCGTGTAGAGGACCCCCGTGGTGGCAAGCAGCGGCGGCTGCAGCCACCGCGTCCGGTGAGCCAACAGCGCCAGCGCGAAGGCGACGACGAAGCCGATCAGGACCGAGAGGAGGACGATTTCCAGGTGCTGCTGCGCCGGCGTCCCGTAGCGGTCGATGTTTTCCTTCGCCCAGTCGAAGCAGAAGAGATGGGATTCGTTGGCCTGGCACGGCAACGTGCCGGAGGTGCGTTCTTTGAAGAAGTCGCCCCCGACTTCACCCGCCGCCGCGAGGACGATCGGGCTAGTCATGCGGCCGCTCCACCGCTGGGTGCTCGTCGCTCTTCGCCTCCGGCGAGCCGAGGAACTCGGAGATGATCTCGACCGAGAGGACGCCGGCGATCGCGCCGCGGCGGTCGACGACCGGCGCGTACTGGGCCTCGCCCTGGAGGAGGTCGGCGAGGGCGTCGCGCATCACGTCGTCCAGGTCGAGCACCGGACCCAGCGGCGAGTCGGGCCGGCTGGGGACGGTGTCGCCGGCGAGATCGCGCTCGCTGAGCCAGCCGAGCGGTCGCCGCTCGCCGTCGACCAGCAGGGCGTGGGGGACTTCGACGTCCGGCGCCGCCAGCTTCGCCCGCACCTCGCCGGTCGCCTGGCCGACGAAGGCCAGCGGCGCCTCCCAGAGGTCGATGTCGGCGACCCGCATCAGCGCCAGCCGCTTCAGCGCCCGGTCGGCGCCGACGAAGTCCTCGACGAACTCGTTGGCGGGCGCCATCAACAGCTCCGCCGGCGTCGCGTACTGCTCGACCCGGCCGCCCTCGCGCATCACCGCGATCCGGTCGCCCATCTTGATCGCCTCGTCGATGTCGTGGGTGACGAAGAGGACGGTCTTGCGGATCTCCGCCTGCAGGCGGAGGAACTCGTTCTGCAAACGCTCGCGGTTGATCGGGTCGATCGCGCCGAAGGGCTCATCCATCAGCATCACCAGCGGGTCCGCCGCCAGCGCCCGGGCGACGCCGACGCGCTGCTGCTGGCCGCCGGAGAGCTGGGCCGGGTAGCGGTCCCCGAGCTCGGGGTCGAGCCCGATCAGCTCCAGCAGCTCGGCGCTGCGCTCGCGGATCCGCTCCTTCTTCCAGCCGAGTAGCTGGGGGACGGCGCCGATGTTCTCGCTGATCGTGCGGTGGGGGAAGAGGCCGATCTGCTGGATCACGTAGCCGATCTCCCGTCGCAGCTGCGCTGGCTCGCGGTCGCGCACCGAGCCGTCGCCGACGAGGACGTCCCCCTCGCTGATCTCGACCGTGCGGTTGACCATCCGCATCGCCGTCGTCTTGCCGCAGCCGGAGGGCCCGACGAGGACGCAGATCTCGCCTGCCGGGACCTCCAGCGTCAGCCTGTCGACGGCCGGGGAGGAGGCGCCGGGATAGCGTTTGGTCGCCTCCTCGTAGCGGACCGAGGAGGCCTCTGAGCTGGGCTGCGCTTCGGCAGTGGGCTCCCCGGTTGCCACTGGAGCGAGCCTATACCCCGTCTGTGGCCGGCTCACGCAGAGGTGGTCTCTCGCCGTTTCCGAGTCAGCAGCGAGGCGATCCCCGCCAGCGAACCGCCTCCGCTGACCAGGGTGAGGATCGATTCCGGATTGGTCGCGCCGAAGTAGACCAAGGCGATCAAGCAGATCACCGTGATCGCGATTTCGAAAGCAAACAGAACGCGTCTCTGGAATAGAGTGAACTGCGCACTGTCGTTCTCGATCCGCCCGGCTTCGGCCGCGTTCTGCTCTTGGCGGCGTTTGGCGTCGAAGAAGAGCGCCAGGTTTTGATCGATCGACAGCTGGATCTTCTCCGGGCTGGAGAGATCCGGCGCCAGGTCTGGGGGTTTGGGAACGGCCCTCTTGCGAGGCTGCGGGAAAAGCAATTTCTGTCCTTGGCGCACGCTTTGCCGTTCCCACCTTGCCTGGAAATCAGCTCGTGCGACTAGAACGAAATTGCACTCCGATCAATCGCTTGCCATTTATCACCTGCCACCAGCTCTGGGCAAGGCTATGAGCTGGCTGCTTCGCGTCAGGTGCTTTCCTTTGTAGGGCCGCGCCTCCCGTAGAGCGATGGCTCTTTGCCGTATCGGCGCACCGACGTGAAGCTATGTCCGTCCCTTGCCAAGAGGGAGCGCTCGTGTCGAGGGCTTCAACCGGTCTTCGCAGGGACGAGCCGATTCTAGAGGCGGTTTTCGATTACCGCAAGCTTTGATGTCACGGTCGAGTCGCCGGCTCTCGGCTACGGCTGGAGGCCCAAGCGCCGGGCGCGCTCGGCGGCGCGGGCGACGACTTCCTCCAGCCCCGGGACTTCCCCGTCGCGCATCGGCACCTCGCCGGCGACGACGACCCCGGCGACGGCGGCGCCGGTGGCGGCGTAGACAAGATCGGCCATCAGCTCGCCGATACCCAGTTCGGGCGAGTCGGCACGCATGAGGACGAAGTCGGCGGGCGCGCCGGGCTCGAGCGGGGTGGCGCCGAGCCGGGGCGCGCGGGCGCCGGTGGCGACGGCCCAGGCCTCGGCGGCGTCGATCGCGGTCGGATCGGCGGCGGCGTGCTTCTGGAGGAGGGCGAAGGTCTTCAGGTCCGAGAGCAGGTCGAGCGAGTCGTTGGAGCCGGCGCCATCGGTGCCGAGGCCGACGGCGACGCCGGCGGTGCGGGCGGCGTGGTGGGGGAAGACGCCGCCGACCGCGAGCTTCATGTTCGCGACCGGGTTGGTGACGACGGTGGCACCGCGCTCGGCCACCAGCGCCAGCTCGTCGGGGTCGAGCCAGACCCCGTGGGCGAGAACGGAGCGCTCGCTCAGCAGCCCGACCCGGTCGAGGTAGAAGGCGGGCCGCTCGCCGTGCTCGGCGAGGCAGTCCTGGACCTCTTTCTCGGTCTCGGAGAGGTGGATCTGCACCGGTAGCTGTTTCTCGGCGCTGAGCTCGCCGATCCAGCGCAGCGACTCTTCGCTGACCGTGTAGATCGCGTGCGGGGCGAGGGCGGGGGCGACCCGCGGGCCGCAGTCGGCGAGCGCCTCCAAGCCGCGGTGGGCCATCTCGCGCAGCTGCGCCGGGCTGCCGCCGAGGTCGAAGAGCGGCGCCCCGATCGTCGCCCGAAGGCCGGCGTCGGCGACCGCCCGCGCCGTCGCCTCGGGGTGCCAGTACATGTCCCAGAAGCGGGTGGTGCCGGTGCGGAGCATCTCGGCGCAGGCGAGGCGGGCGCCCCAGTAGACGTCCTCGTCGGTCAGCTTTGCCTCGATCGGCCAGATCTTTTCTTCCAGCCACGGCATCAGCGGCAGGTCGCCGCCAGAGCCGCGGAACAGAGTCATCCCCGCGTGGGTGTGGCCGTTGACCAGCGGCGGCAGCAGGTGGGCACCGCCGGCGTCGAGCGTCTCGTCGCCCGGTCGGGGCGTCACCTCGGGGCCGATCGCCGCGATCATCCCGTCCTCGCAGCGAACCCGGACCCGCTCCCCATCCAGCAGCGCGTTCTCGACCGTCAGCGTCATCGGCCCACCGCCCCGAGCCGGGGCAGCACCGCGGCCAGGCCCTCGCGCAGGCGCTCGGCGTTGATCAGGCGGTCCGCTTCCAGCTCCTCGACGCTGATCTCACCCTCGCCGAGGCCGTTGGCGAGGTTGTCGACGACGCAGAGGGCGGCGTAGTCGAGGCCGAGCTCGCCGGCGACGACGCACTCGGAGGCGATCGTCATCCCGACCACGTGCGCGTGCGCCGCCATCAGCCGGATCTCGGCCGGCGTCTCGAAGCGCGGTCCCCGCGCCTGCCAATAGACGCCGCCGTCGCGCGGCGCCTGCCCGCCCTCGCTCCAGGCCGCGATGACTTCCTCGCGCCAGCGCCGGTCGAAGCCGGGGGCGGAATGGGCGCGGGCGTCCTCGAAGATCGAGCCGCCGAGGTTGAGGGCGATGAAATCGTCGGGGCAGACGAGGTCGCCGACGCCGAGCTCCTCGGGCCGCAGCGAGCCGACCGAGCCGATCGCCAGCACCCGGTCGCACCCCTGCTCGACCAGCGGTCGCAGCGTCGCCGCGTGGTCGATCGCGTGGGGGAGGACGAAGACGCCGTCGCTGCTGTGGCGCTGGACGATCGCCGCCCCCTGCTCGGCCGCCGCCGCCGCGATCTCCTCCCCACCCGGCCCGAGGGCGTTGCTGCCGAGGATCACCGCCAGTCGTCCCATCCGCCGATCCTATGCCGAGTCAGCCGCCGCGATGGGCTCGGAACGCCGCCGCGGCCTCGTCGTGGTCGACGAGCGGCGGCGGGTAGTCGAGGCGCTCGAAGCCTTCCATCCGCCAGGGTTCGAAGATCGCCCTGCCGCGGACCTGTTCCAGCTCCGGCAGGTAGCGACGCACGTAATGGCCTTCGGGGTCGAAGCGTTGGGCCTGGCGCACCGGGTTGAGGACGCGGTTGGGACGGGTGTCGTTGCCGGTCCCCGCCACCCACTGCCAGTTGCCGGCGTTGTTGGCGATCTCGCCGTCGGTCAGGAGGTCCCAGAAGTGCCAGGCGCCGGGGCGCCAGTCGACGTAGAGGTCCTTGCAGAGGAAGGAGGCGACGGTCATTCGCGCCCGGTTGTGCATGAAGCCCTCCGCGGCCAGCTGCCGCATCGCCGCGTCGACCAGCGGGTAGCCCGTGCGGCCTTCTTGCCAGGCCTCGAAGGCGCGCTTCGAGCGCGACCAGCGATCGCGACGCGGGCGGTAATCGCGGTGGGGGAGGGACGGGTTTGCCGCCAGCACCTGGTGGTGGAAGTCGCGCCAGCAGAGCTGCCGTACGAAGGCAGCGCCGCCGCGCCGCCCGCCCGCCTCCCGCGCCAGCTCCAGTGGCGAGACGCAGCCCCAGCGGATATAGGCGCTGAGGCGGGAGGTGCCGTCGCCGGGCAGGTCGTCGTGGCGGTCCTCGTAGCCGCCGAGGCCGTCGCGGAGCCAGGCCCTCATCCGCTTCCGTCCCTCGCGCTCACCGCCCGGGAGTCGTTCCGGTGAGGGTTGCCCGTTGACCAGCAAGTCGAGCGAGGGCAGCCGGCCGGCCTTCAGCCTGCTCGGCGTCGAGAGCCCGCGCCGTGCGCCTGCTCCTTCTCGCCAGGGCAACTGGCCCCAGGCCCGGTGATAGGGGGTGAAGACCTTGAAGTGGTCGCCGCTGGCCGGCGTCGCCGCCCCGGGCGGCACCACAGTCACCCCCGGGTGCGCCGTGAACTCGATCCGCTCCTCGGCGCAGGCTCGCGCCAGCCGCTCCTCCCGCGCCCGCGCGTAGGCGCTCCAGTCGGCGCTGACGTGGAGCGCGGTCGCCCCGCATTCCCTCGCGACCGCGATCGCCTCCCGCACCGGGTCGCCGTGGCGGACGAAGAGCCGGCTGCCGGCCCTGCGCAGCGCCTCGTCGAGGTCCCGCAGCGCCTCGAGCATGAAGGCGACTCGGTTCGGCGCCGCGAAGCGCGACCCCAGCAGCCGCTGGTCGAAGACGAAGAGCGGCACCGTGTAATCGGCCCGCGCCGCTGCGGCCAGGGCGGGATGGTCGTGGACCCGGAGGTCCCGGTTGAAGAGGACGATCGCCGTCTCGATTGCCATATGGTCCTGCAATGGAGAACGGGAACTCCACGGAGAAGGATCAACCGGAGCGCAATTCGGGTCGCGACGAGACCGAGGAGGAACGCCTCGACCGCAACCTGGCCGAGCTCCTGCAGGAGCTGCGCGTCGCCCTGCCGGGCGTCCAGGTCCTCTTCGCCTTCCTGCTCGCGGTCCCGTTCCAGCAGGGCTTCGAAAAGATCACCCCGTTCCAGAAGGGCGCCTACTTCGGGACCCTCGTCTGCACCGCGATCTCGGCGGTGATGCTGATCTCGCCGACCGCCTACCACCGCATTACCTTCCGCTACCAGCAGAAGCGCAAACTCGTCTACTACTCCAACCGCTTCTCGATCATCGGTCTCTTTTTCTTGGCGTTGGCCATGACCGGGGCGGTCATGCTGATCACGGATTACCTCTTCGGCAGCACCGCGACCATCTTGATGGCCGGTTCCACCACCCTCGTCATTGGCTTCTTCTGGTTCGGGCTGCCGCTGCAGCGCCGCCTCAGCCTCTCGGCGGGGCAGGAGCCTCTAGGCAAGCCCGAAGACGACTGAGCTCGGTCTCGAGGTCGTCGAGGAAGGGCAGCTCCGGCGCCTTCTCGCGCAGCAGCGCCAGGTCGGCTTCCCAGATCTCCGTCTTCAGCTCGAGCGGGACCTTGAACTCGTCGCGCACCGCCTCGCCTTCCTCGGCGTAGGCGCCGAGCAGGGTGCGGGTGTTGGTCAGCTTGTCGGCGCCGTAGATCGCCAGCGCCTCCTCGCCCGCGGCCGCCACCCGTTCGCGGTGCTCTGCCTTGCGCTGGCGGTACTCCTCGATCGATTCGTCGTCGGTCAGCGCCCCGACCATCCCCGCGACCTCTTCGCCGAACTTCTCCCGCAGCTCGTCGAGGCCGGTGTCGGAGTCCTCGACGACGTCGTGCAGCAGCGCCGCCGCTAGCACCTCGTCGCGGTAGCCGCGCTCCTCGAGCAACGCCGCGACGCTGATCGGGTGCTTGACGTAGGGCATGCCGCCACTGCCGTTGCGGACCTGGCCCTCGTGGTCGCGCCGCGCCTGCTCGAGCGCGCTGCGCACCAGCGGCGAGCGCTCCGCGGCTGCCTCGATCCTCTCGGCGGGGGGCACCCGCTCAGGCTAGAGCTTTGGCCGCCCGCGCTGGTAGCTCGTACTCGACCCGCTCGGCGGCGAGCTCGACCGCGGCGGCGTCGCCTCCCAGGTCGACCCATTGCTTCCGCGCTTCGGCGGCGAGGGCGTCGAGCTGGTCGTCGGAGTGCAGCGGGTCGTGGTGGAAGAGGACGGTGCGCTCGGCGCCGGTGCGGCGAGCGAAGCTGAGTGCGTGCGAGGTCGCCGAGTGGCCCCAGCCGACGTGGTCGGGGTACTCGGCGTCGGTGTACTGGCCGTCGTGGATCAGCAGCGAGGCGTCGCGGGCGAGCTCGTATCCGGAGATCCAGTCCTCCTCCAGTGTCTCGAGGTCGGCGCCGAGCGCGGGCTCGTGGTCGGGGATGTAGGCGAGCGAGGAGTCGCCGTCGTCGATCCGGTAGCCGAGGGTGGGGCCGCGGTGGGAGACCGAGGCGGAGCGGATCCGGGCCGAGCCGATCTCCCACTCGCTCTCCGGGCAGTGGCGGAAGGAGACGTCGCAGGGCAGCTCCCGCACCTCGACCGGCGAGAGCGGGGCGGAGATGTAGCGGGCGATGCGGTCGCGCAGCGAGGCCTCGGGGGAGGCGGGCCCCCAGATCACGATCTCGGTCTGCGGGCGGAAGGCGGGGGCGAAGAAGACGAGGCCCTGGATGTGGTCGAGGTGGAGGTGGGTGAGGAGGATGTGGAGGCGGGTCGGCTCGTCCGGGAGGGAGAGGCCGAGGCAGCGGATGCCGGTGCCGGCGTCGAGCGCCAGCATCGAGCCGTCGGCGAGGGTGACGCCGACGCAGGAGGTGTTGCCGCCGTAGCGGATCGTTTCCGGCCCGGGGGCCGGGATCGAACCCCGCGTTCCCCAGAGCTTGACCTTCACGCTGGCCCGGCTCCGTTGCCGTTCGCCAGCGAGGGCCAGAAGACGGCGATCGCGCCCTGCGAGCCGTGCGGGGTCTGGATCGGGAAAGCGGAGACCTCGACGTCGTGCTGGGTGCCGTCGGTCGAGCGCACGGTCAGCTCGGCGTGGGCGGGTCGGCCGGCGCGGACGGCGCGGACCAGCGGCAGGTCGTCGTAGGGGATCGGCTCGCCGCTCTCGTCGAAGGGGCCGAAGAGCGAGCCCCACTCCTGCGGGCCGACGGTGCCGAGCTCCTCGAAGCGTTTGCCGAGCAGCATCCCGGCGGCTTCGTTGTAGAAGACGAGGAGGCCGCCCTCGTCGACCAGGAAGGCTGGGGTCGAGAGAGCCGACATCAGGTTGCGGGCAAGGATCAGCTCCAGGGGTCTCTGCGTCACGAAAGACACTTTAGATCGTCAAGTTTGATCTGCCACTAATTGCCGGGTTTCAGCGCAGAGAGCCAAGAAGATGAGGTTCGCCGTCGGCGTGTGACGGGGGAGTGACTTTGGTCACTTAGGTAGCTCGGATTGGTTGAAGGATGCGGGGCGGGGCGGGGATGGGGTGCCCTCTACCGGACGCGCTCGCTTCGCTCGCTTTGGGGAGTGTCCGTACGAGGGCACCCCATCCCCGGCGGTCCAGCCGCGGGAATGATTCAGCTGTTACCCGGCTGCTTCGGCGCTGCGGAGGCCTCCTCTGGCCCAGGCGGCGAAGAGGAGGGAGAGGGCGAGGCCGATGGCGAAGGCGGCTCCTACCAGGACGGGGTCGCCGGAGATCAGGCCGCGGCCGGCCTCTAGGAGGGCGGTGATCGGGTTGACGGAGGCGATCGCGTGGATCCAGCCGCTTAGTAGGTCGAGGGGGACGTAGACGGGGGCGAGGAAGAGCACGAGGAAGGTGGGGAACTGCATCAGCGGGCCGCCCTGGATCGAGCGGACGCGGAGGGCGACGCCGGCGGCCCAGAGGGTGGCGGCGACGTTGACGAGGACGGCGAGGGCGTAGAGGGCGACGATTTCGCCGCCGCTGCCGGCGATCTCCATCCCCGCCACCAGCGCCACGGTCGTCAGCACCGCCCAGGTGACGAAGGCGCGGAATAGGGCCGCCAGCGCGTAGCCGAGGACGATGCCGCTGCGGTGGCTGGCGGCGAGCATGTAGCGGCGGCCGAAGCCGCTCTCGAAGTCGCGGGCCATCGCGAAGCCGGTGAAGACGCCGCCGAAGGCCGCCGACTGCAGCAGCACGAAGACGAACTGGAAGGCGGTGTAGCCGCTGGGGAAGTCGAAGCCCGGGACGTTTTCGATCGCCGCCAGACCACCGGCGAAGGAGACGAAGAAGAAGAGCGGGAACATCAGCGCCGGGACCAGGAAGGCCGGGTTGGTGAGGAAGTTGTGGATGCTGCGCCAGGCCACCCCGCGGGCGACGGCGGCGATCCCTGCGGTTCGCGGCTCGCTCACGTTCGCACCAGCCTCGTCTTCAGGGCGCTGCTCGCGGCCAGCATCCCGAGGGTCCCGATCGCCGCCGCGATCCCGAACCCGAGCGCCAGGGCGTCAAGCTCCCATCCTTCGATCAGCAGCGAGCGGATCGCCTCCAGCAGGTAGGTGACCGGGTTGACGCTGGCGATCGTGTGGAACCAGTCGGTGGTCAGCAGGTCGAGCGGCAGCGTCATCGCCGAGAGGAAGAGGAAGACGAAGAAGACCGGGAAGAGACCCTGGACCGCCTCACCGGAGCCGAAGCGCAGCGCCGCGAAGAGGCCGATCGTGCCGAAGGCGACGGTGATCGTGACCGAGAGGAGGACGAGGACGAGGGCTCCGGCCGCGCCCGCCGCCAGTTCGGCCCCGGCGATCAGGCCGACCGCGAGGTAGACGACCGCCTGGACGACGCCGAGGACGGTGGCGCCGGCGAGGAGTCCGCTGAGCAGGGCGGCGCCGCGCAGCGGCGTCAGCGCGAGCCGGTTGAGGAAGCCGGTCTCGATGTCGCGGGCGAGGTCGGTGCCCGAGTTCATCACCGAGAACAGCGCGCCCTGGATGAAGGGCACGGCGAGGATGAAGGTGAGATAGGAGTCGGTCGGGAAGCCGGGCAGGTTGGTCGCGTCTTTGAGCCCACCGGTGTTGACCGCGAGGAGGAAGAGCGGGAAGACGATGGCGGGGACGATCTGCGCCGGCTGGCGCAGGGTGCGGATGATCGAGCGCCGGGCGAGCTGGCCGATCTGGTTGCCGAGCGAGGAGCTCACGCCGGCGCGGCCGTCTCCGGTTCGGCGTCCGCGGGCTCCTCCTCGCCGGCGCCCTCGAGCGAGCGGCCGGTCTTGGCGAGGAAGACGTCGTCGAGCGAGGGCGCGTGCAGTTGCAGGTGCTCGATCGCGATCCCCTCGGAGTCGAGCGCGCGGACGACCTCGGCCAGCTGCGACTCACCACCCTCCAGGCGTACCGCGACGCCGCGCGGCGAGGAGCCGGCCCTCTCGCCGAAGCGGCAGAGGACGGCGGTCATCCGCTCGCGCTCTCCCTCCTCGCGGGGCACGGCCTCGACCGTCGGCCGCCCGATCTCCGCCTTCAGCTCCGCCGGCGTGCCCTCGGCGACGAGGTGGCCGTGGTCGATGATTCCGACCCGGTTGGCAAGCGCGTCGGCCTCCTCCAGGTACTGGGTCGTGAGGAAGACGGTGACGCCGTCCTCGGCCGCGAGACGGGCGACCTCTTCCCAGAGCGCGGTGCGGCTCTGGATGTCGAGGCCGGTGGTCGGCTCGTCGAGGAAGAGGATGCGGGGGCGGTGGGCGAGGGCGAGGGCGAGGTCGAGGCGGCGTTTCATCCCGCCGGAGTAGCCGCCGACCTTGCGGTCCGCGGCGTAGGCGAGGCCGACCCGCTCCAGCAGCTCGCTGCCGCGCGTTTCACGCTCGGCCTTGCCGAGGCCGTGGAGGGCGGTCTGCAGGCGCATGTGCTCGCGTCCGGTCAGCAGCGGGTCGAGGGCGGCCTCCTGCAGAGCGGCGCCGATCGAGGCGCGCACCTGCGGTCCCTGCTCGACGACGTCGAAGCCGCCGACCCGGGCGGTGCCGGAAGTGGGAGGGAGGAGCGTGGTCAGCATCAGCACCGTCGTCGACTTGCCGGCGCCGTTGGGGCCGAGGAAGCCGTAGATCTCTCCTTGGGCGACCTCGAGGTCGATGCCGTCGACCGCCCGCGGGCCGTTCTTGAACTCGCGGACGAGGGATTCGACCTCGATTCCCGCGCCGGGCTGCGTCTCCGTCGTCACCGCGTTCGAGGCTATCGAGTAGAACTCCCGGGTCGATGCGCGAGCGGACCCGCACCTACAGCCTGGCAATGGCCGTCAACCGGCCGGTCGCCTGGTGGGGCAGGATGGAGGTCGAGGGGTTGGAGGCGCTGCCCGAGCAAGGGCCGCTGCTGATCCTCGGCAACCACGACAGCCACTGGGACCCGGTGATGGTCGGGATCGCCGCCTTCAAGCGCCGGCAGATCCGCGCCCTCGCCAAATCCGAGCTCTGGGACGTGCGTGGCCTCGGCCCGATCCTCAACGGCATGGGGCAGATCCCGATCCAGCGGGGCAAGGGCGACAAGGACGCGCTGGCGAAAGCGATCGAGACGCTTCGGGCAGGCGCCTGCATCGGCGTCTTCCCCGAGGGCACCCGCTCCCGCGGCAAGGTCCTGCGCGCCCGCAGCGGCGTCGGCCGCCTCGCCCTCGAGGTTCCCGAGGCGCACGTCACCCTGGTCGCGATCGAGGGCACCAGCGACCTCACCGGCTTTCCCCGCCGACCGCGGATCCGCATCCGTTTCTTCGATCCGGTCGGCGGCCAACCCCGTCCCGACGAGGACCCCGGCGCCCTCTCCGCTCGGCTCCTCGCCGAGATCCGCGAGCTGGTCCCGCCCTCGATCTCCTACCGCAAGCGCGCCAAGCTCAGCGGCGTCGCCGAAGACTGAACGCCTTCCTCAGGGCCTTTCGCCGTTCGGCCGGATCGCGTACCAGCGGCCGCCGAAGGCGCGGACCCCTCTGCCGGCGCCGTTGACTTCAGCTTGCTCATTGCCGACATGGGTATAGAGCGGATGGCCGGCGTAGGTCAACTGAATGGTGCCGTCTCGGCGTTTGGTCGTGCCGACCTTGCCGGGTATGGCCTCGCCACCGGCTCGCGCCTTGCCTTCGGTCAGCGCCGGAGGCCAGGCCTTGGCGCAGGCGCCGTAGCAAGTCGACGTCGTGCCCTTGTCCTTGTCGAAGGTGTAGAGGGTGTGACCCGAGAGGTCGTAGAGGATCGGCCCTACCTCTATGCCTTTGGCCCCGAAGACGACCCCCCAGGCACCCTTTTTCGGGTTGACCAGCGCTTCGCCGCTGGTTCGAATCACGTTCCACTGTCCTCCAAACGCTTCGATGCCATTGCCGTTGGCTTCTGCAGCGGCCGTGTCGCCGAGGTAGTCGTAGAGAGGCTGTCCCGCGTAGGTGACCTGCATAGAGCCGTCTTCGCGTTCGATGGTTCCCAGCTTGGAAACGTCGATTCCGTCTCTGGCGATCGGACCGCTTTGGGTGATCATCGGCGGCCATCTTTCGGCGCAGGCGTCGTAGCACGAGGACGTCAATTCGCTGTCTTTGTCGAAGACATAGACGGTGTGGAGGCCCCGGTCGATCACGATCGATCCCAGGCCGCCCACCTTGCTCACGCTGAGCACGCCGACCACGCCTCCTTCGGGTTCGGGGCCGCCCGCTACCGGGGTCAGTTCCTTCCCGCCCGAGCTGCTTTCGACCGTGTCGCCGCCAGCGCCGCCGGAGCCGGTCGAGTCGCCGCTTCCGCAGCCGGAGATCGCGACCGCGACCGCGGCGAGCAGGCAAAGCAAGCAGATGATCCTCCGCGTTCTTCCGTTCCCACCCATCACCACATGGAGAAAACTACTCGAACGATCGTTTTTTCTTCAGCGGTTGCCCCCCACGTCCTCGCCGCTTCGGCGCAGCGCGTACCACTTCCCCCCGAATGCTTCAACGCCCAAGCCGTTGGTCTCTCCCTGCGCGTCGCCGGTGAAGGTGTAGAGAGGATGCCCGTCGTAGGTCAGCTGCACGGTCCCGTCTTTGCGCTTGGTCGTGCCGACCATCTCCCTGGGGACGTCCACGGCTCGCAGCTTCCCTTCGGTGAGGGCCGGGATCCAGCGCTTGGCGCAACGGCCATAGCAGGAGGGAACGGAGCCCTTGTCTTTGTCGAAGCGGTAGAGGGCGTGGCCCGAGAGATCGAAGAGGACGATCCCCGAGTCTTCGGAGTTCGCTCCGAAGATCGCTCCCCACGCATGAGGTTTCGGCTTCTTCGGCTGTTCCTCGACCGTGGTGGTCGTGCTGGTGGTGGTCTCTTCACGGGTGGAAGTCGCCGCCGCGGTCGTCTCACCGCCGCCGCCGCACCCGCTGAGGACGATTGCCGCCATCGTCAGCAGGTTGAGCACAAAGCCGATTCGCATCACGTTCAGTTCCCCTTTGAATCGCATCCCTGACTAGCGGCGGACTTTACTGGACTAATTGAGACCTCTTTAGCGAAGCTAGAGCGGGTTAGCTCCCCGCTCGTGCTCAGTCCTCGGGCTCCTGACCGTTGGGCTGGAGGGCGTACCACTCGGCGCCGAACTGGTCGATGTCGTTGCCGTTGGCTTCGCCGGGGTTCTGGTCGCCGACGTAGGTGTAGAGGGGCCAGCCGTTGTAGGTGACCTGGACGGTGTCGTCCTTGCGCTTGGTGGTGCCGAGCATGCTGCGGTCGGCGGGGCCCTGGGCCTGGGGGTCGCCTTCGGTCAGGAGTGGCGGCCAAGCCCCGGCGCAGGCGCCGTAGCAGGCGGACTTCGAGCCCTTGTCCTTGTGGAAGTCGTAGAGGGTGCGGCCTTCGGAATCGACGAGGATCGTGCCGAGGTCGCCGACTTTTGCGGCGGAGACGATGCCCACGCTGTCATCCGAGGCTTCGGCGCTCGCTTCGGTGGTTTCGGAGGCCGGCTTGCCGCCCCCGCCCTTGCCGCTGTAGGCGCCGCCGGAGCTGGTCGAGTCGCCGCTGCCGCAGCCGGCGATCGCGAGCGCGATCGTGACCGTCAGGCAAAAGGCGTAGATGAGCTTCTTCACGTCGGTTCCTCCTCTTTCGGGATATTGAGCGCCGCCACCGGCGAGCTCACCGGGGCAATGAAGGTGCGCTTGCCGGTGTCGACGACGACCGCCCGCGTGCGCGAGAGGTCGAGCGCCGAGCTGAGCACGGCGTCGGAGTCGTCCCCCCAGCGGTAACGGAAGGTCCCGGCCGGATAGGAGACGCCCTTCGGCCCGCGCAGCCACACCTTGCAGAGCGTTCCCGAGGGCACCCCGTGTACGTACATGTGGATCTCGGTGCCGTAGGCGTGGGGCTCCAGCGTCGCGTCGATGGTGATGCCCGCGGGGAGGTTCGCGAACCGGACCTGCTGCGCCGGGTCCTCGCCGCTGCCGCCGCCGAAGACGAAAAGGAGCAGGACCGCCGCCACTGCGGCCGCCGCTGCGCCGCCGAAGGCGAAGCCGCTGAAGAAGCGCCGTCGCCGGCGCTGCTCCCCTTGGCGCTTCTCGGCCTCGATCGTCGTCGCGATCCGCTGCCCCAGCTCCGGCGGCGGCTGCGGCGCCGGGCCGAAACGGGCGGGGTCGGCATGGGGGAGCATCCGCGCCACAGGTGCCAGCGCCGCCAGCTCTTCACGGCAGCCCGCGCAGCCCTCGAGGTGCGCCTCCAGGCCGGCCCGCTCGTCACCCTCCAGGTGTCCCAGCGCGTAGGCGCCCAGCAGCTCCCGCCATTCCCGGCACTCGTTCCTAGTCTTCATAGCCCATCTCCTCGAGCACGACCCGCAGCGCTCGCAGCCCGTAGTAGACGCGGCTCTTCACCGTGCCCTCGGGCACGCCCAGTTCCCCAGCCACCTCGGCGTAGGGCCGCCCGCGGTAGTAGGTCTCGACCAGGACCCGCCGATGGTCCTCGCCGAGCCGGCGCATCGCCTCCTCCATCTGCCAGGCCTGCAGCGCCTCGTCGAGCGGCTCGACGCTGGGCTCGACGCCGCCCTCGGCAACGCCGGGCCGCACCGCCCGCGCCCGTCCCAGGTCGATGACCACGTTGCGGAGGATCGCGAAGAGCCAGGTCCTCAGCGAGCCGATCTTCGGGTCGAAGCGATCGCCCGCGCGCCAGGCGCGGACGAAGGTCTCCTGCACCGCCTCCTCGGCGAGGCCGGAGTCCCCCAGCGAACGAACCGCGAAGCCGTACAGCTCGCCGGAGTGGGCGGCGTAGGCCTCGCGGACGTCGCGTTCGCGGCTGAGCGCGCCCCGGGTCGAATTTCCAAGCTGGATCATCCGACCCGGCATACGCTCCCCGGCGTTGCCGGGTTCAAATTCCTCTCAGAGAGGGCCTATTCGAGTTTTCCGATCTTGAAGATTTTCGTCCCGCAGTCCGGGCAGACACCCTGGATCGCCGGGCGACCGTTCTTCATCGTCACCTGTTTGGCGTCTTTTATCTCGACCTTCTTGCGCTCCTTGACGCAGTAACCCTCAGGCATGAAGGGGCCCTCCTTTCTTGCCGCGAACGGCAAATCTCGCGCAACGGGCGAGGTGGATTGAGGCGAATGTAACGCAGCTTCCCGACGCTGCCGGGAAACTTTGTGTGAATTCGCACGAGGCGTCCATGTCGCCCGTCAACTACCCTGCCCCCGCGGTCCCAAGCCCTTCCAACGCTTATAGGAGATAGAGGAATGCCCGAAGCAGTCATCGTCGACACCATCCGCACGCCGATCGGACGTGCCTTCAAGGGGTCGCTGGCCCAGCTGCGCCCCGACGAGATGGGCGCCTACGTGGTCGACCAGCTGCTCGAGCGCAACCCCGAGGTCGACCCGGCCCTGATCGAAGACCTCTTCTGCGGCGTCGGCATGCCGCAGGGCCTGCAGGCCTTCAACCTCGCCCGGATCATCTCCCTGCTCAGCGAGAAGCTGCCGCAGGAGGTCAACGGGGTCACGGTCTCCCGCTACTGCTCCTCCAGCCTCGATGCGATCCGCCACGCCGGCAACGCGATCAAGGCCGGTGAGGGCGACGCCTACCTCGCCGTCGGCGTCGAGTTCGTCAGCCGCTACAACGAGCGCACCGAGCCCGCCGGCGAGGCCGACCAGAACGAGAACCTGAAAGGCAACAACGGCCAGCCGAACGCCTACATCGCGATGGGCGAGACCGCCGTCAACGTCGCCAAGAAGTACGAGGTCAGCCGCGCCGACATGGACAAGTTCGCGCAGCGCTCGCAGGAACTGGCGGTGCGCTCGCAGGAGGACGGCTTCTTCGACCGCGAGATCGTCCCGGTGAAGCTGCCCGACGGCAACGAAGTGACCAAGGACGACGGCCCCCGCGCCTCCTCGACCCTGGAGAAGCTCTCCGAACTGCCCGAGGCCTTTGGCGGTGGCGGCGTCACCGCCGGCAACTCCTGCCCGCTCAACGACGGCGCCGCCGCGGTGCTGCTGATGAGCGACACGAAGGCCAAGGAGCTGGGCCTGACCCCGCGCGCCCGGATCATCACCGCCGCCACCCACGGCAACGAGCCGGAGCTGATGGGCGTCGCCCCGATCGGCGCGATCAAGAAGGTGCTCGACCGCGCCGGGATGTCGATCACCGACGTCGACGCCGTCGAGCTGAACGAGGCCTTTGCCGCCCAGGTGATCCCGATCATGGCCGAATGCGGGATCGACGAAGACAAGCTCAACACCCACGGCGGCGCGATCGCCCTTGGCCACCCCTTCGGGATGACCGGCGCCCGGATCATGGGCACCCTGCTCAACGTCCTCGAGACCGACGACAAGCAGGTCGGCCTGGAGACGATGTGCGTCGCCGGAGGCCAGGGCAAGGCCATGCTCGTGGAAAGGCTCAACTAGCTGTTCGCAGGTTGATGCGATGCGACTCGAGACGCTGACTTACGAGAGCGGCGACCGAGTCGCTCGCATCACTCTCAATCGTCCCGAGCGAGGGAATGGCATCACTCCGCGGATGCCGGTCGAGTTGGCTGATTGTGTGGAGCGGGCGAACCTCGACCCTGAGGTGCACGCGATCGCTCTTGCCGGCAACGGCAGCGGCTTCTGTGGCGGCTACGATCTCGTCGCCTCCGCCGAGGGCGACATGAGCAAGTTGGGGGAGGGCGGCGAAGTCCCACCCGGCTCGCCGCTCGACCCGGCGGTGATCGGCGCCAATCACGCGCCGGACTCGAACTGGGACCCGGTCACCGACTACCAGTTCATGAGCCGCAACGTCCGCGGCTTCATGAGCCTCTTCCACTCCGAGAAGCCGGTCCTCTGCAAGGTCCACGGCTACTGCGTCGCCGGCGGCACCGACATGGCCCTCTGCTCGGACCTGCTCGTGATCGCCGAGGACGCGAAGATCGGCTACCCGCCGGCGCGCGTCTGGGGCTCGCCGACGACGGCGATGTGGGCCTACCGGGTCGGGGTCATGCGCGCCAAGCGGCTGCTGCTGACCGGCGATTCGCTGACCGGCGCCGAGGCCGCCGAGTGGGGGCTTGCCAGCGAGGCGGCGCCGGCGGGCAAGCTCGACGAGCGCTTCGAGGTGCTGCTCGAACGAGTCGCTCGGCTGCCGATCAACCAGCTCGTGATGATGAAGCTGCTCACCAACCAGGTCCTCTACGCGCAGGGCCTCGCCGGCTCGCAGC
>DATLQI010000025.1:0-26267 GCA_035535295.1 Solirubrobacterales bacterium | reverse complement strand
GTTGATGTCGCTGCGCTCGCCCCGGGCGAGGACGATGGTCGCCCAGGCGTTCCCGGCAAGTCCCAGGAGCCCTACGAGCAGCACGCCCGCGCCATCCACCTCCGGCGGGTCGGAGAGGCGGTTGATCGCTGCGATCACGATCAGCGCCGCGAGCGCGATCAGCGCGACGCCGTTGAGGAAGGCCGCCATCACCTCCCCGCGGTGAAAGCCGAAGGTGCGGCGGGGGCCGCCGCCGCGAGCGGCGAGGCTCGCGGCGAAGAGCCCAAGCAGGATCGCCCCCACGTCGGAGAGCACATGCCCGGCGTCGGCGAGTAGCGCGAGCGAGTCGAAGACGATCCCGCCGGCGACAGCGGCGGCGAGCATCCCGGCGTTGATCGCGAGCGCCAGCCGCATCCGGCGGCGATTGCCGGCACGACGCAGCGCCACCACTCCCTCAGGGCCGCCCACGTGTACGTGAGGTGGGGGCGGCGGCATGGCCGCCGAGGTTAGACCTCTATGCGGAGGTGAGCTCGCCCTCGACGGGCTTGCGGGCCGCGTCGGCGGGGCCCGCGCCGTTCGTGCTCGAAGCGGGCACGCCCGCGGTCGCGTCGGCCGCGATCTCCGCCGCGTCGCGGAGGCGCTGCTGGTAGTCGGCGGCCTGCATGCGCGAGATGACGAGCTTCTGGATCTCGGCCGTGCCCTCGAAGAGCTCGTAGATCTTGGCGTCGCGGAACCACTTCTCCAGCGGGCACTCGGTGCTCTGCGCGTCGGGGCCGACGAGGTCCATCAGCGTCGTCGTCGCCCACATCGTCACGTCGCCGGCCTTCAGCTTCGACATCGAGCCCTGGCCGCCGGTCATCGGCACCCCGTTGCGGCCCATCCAGGCGGCGCGCTGGACGAGCAGACGCGCCCCCTCGATCTCGGTGGCGACGTCCGCCAGCGTCTGCTGGATCCGCTGCGACTGCAGCATCGGCACGCCTTCGTAGGACTGGCCGTCGAGGTACTCGAGGGTCCACTCGTAGGCGGCCTGGGCGATCCCCAGCGCCGAGGCGCCGACCAGCGGCCGCGTCACCTCGAAGGTCGCCAGGGCGTCGGCGCCGCGGGACTTCTTCCCTTCGCGGCCGCGCTGCAGCTTCTTCTCCAGCTTCTCGTCGCCGCCGAGCAGGCAGTCGCCGGGGACGCGGCAGTCCTCGAGCACCACCTCTGCCGTGTGGGAGGCGCGGATCCCGAGCTTCGACTCCTTCTTGCCTTGCGACAGACCGGGGGTGTCCTTGGGGACGATGAAGGAAGCCTGGCCGCGGGTGCCGAGGGCGGGGTCGACGGTGGCGACGACGACGTGGACGTCGGCGATGCCGCCGTTGGTGATGAAGACCTTGGTCCCGTTGAGGATCCACTCGTCGCCGTCACGCTTGGCGGTCGTTTTCAGGCTCTTGACGTCAGACCCGGCCTGCGGCTCGGTGACGGCGTAGGCGCCGAGCTTGATCTCCTCCGCCGTGCCGAAGCACTCGGGGACCCAGCGCATGATCTGCTCGGGGGTACCGGAGGAGGCGATGCCCGCCGCGGCGAGGCCGGAGCCGGAGATTGCCAGCGCGGTGCCGGCGCAGCCCCAGTGGAACTCTTCCGCGGAGATCACCTGGAACTGACCCTCGGGATCAGCGGCGGAGCGCTGGATCGAGTCGAGCGTGCCGAAGCCCTGCGCCCGCGCCTCTTTGATCACCTCCCAGGGGATGCTCTCCTCCTGGTCGTGCTTGCGCGCAGCCGGCCGGATCACCTCGCGGGCGAACTTCCGGCACCGCTCTTTGAACTCTTTCTGCTCCTCGTTGAGTGCGAAGTCCATCTCTCCCTCTCTCTGCCGCCGCTTCCGTTCGACCGATTGACTGGTCAGTCAGCCAGTAGAACTCTACTCCTCCCAGGAGAGGGCACTCAGTTACGTTTCTGGCGTGATCCCCAAGCGGCCGATCAACGCCGACGTTCCCGAGGCGGAGACGAACGAAGCGGAGGCGCCGACGCAGGAGGCACCGAAGGCAGAGGAGAAGCCGCGGAAGGCGGAGACGGTTCCCTCGCAGCCGGCCAAGCCCGGAGCGCCAAAGCTCCTGGGCGCCCTGGTCGTCCTCGCGCTCGTCTTCATCGTCGCCGCGATCGTCTTCGGCACTGGCGGCGGGGACTCCGGCAGCAGCGAGGCGCCAGCCCCCACCCCAGCCCCGGCTGAGAGCAAGTCGGCGGAGAGCGCGCCCGACCAAACTGCCGAAGCGCTCGGCTATCCCGGCTTCGCGACCAACAACACCACCCGGATCGGCGGCTCGGACCCGACTGCCAACGCCGCTGGCGCCGCGCTCGCCGCCTTCCCTTCCACCACCCCGGAGCAGCGGCCCGCCGCCGTCACCGTCGTCGGCGAGGAAGACTGGGCCGGGGCGATCGCCGCCGCCGTCCTCATGGCCCCGCCCGTGCGAGCGCCAATCCTCTTCTCCGGCCCCGACGAGATGCCGGAGGTGAGCGAAGATGCGCTCGAGGCGCTCGACCCGCAGGGAAGCGCCGACACCGGCGAAGCCTCGCTCTTCGCTGTCGGCACCGTCGCCTACCCCGGCCAGGCGGCGCCGGTCGACTCCGGCGACCCGGCCGCGACCGCGGCGCAGATCTTCAACCTGCGCGAACGGCTGGTGAGCGCGCCACCGAAGCACATCCTCGTCGCCTCCGGCGCCAGTCCCGACTTCGCGATGCCCGCCGCCGCCTGGGCGGCGCGCTCCGGCGATCCGGTTCTCTACGCCGAGGGGAAGAAGCTGCCGGAGCCGACCGCGGCTCTCTTGAAAGCGAACCCGAAGGTGCCGGTGTACGTACTCGGACCGTCCTCGGTCATCTCCTCCGAAGTACTGCGCGAAATCGCCAAGAACTCCAAGCGGGTGAAGCGCGTCTCGGGCGAGGACCCGGTCGCCAACGCCGTCGCCTTCGCCCGCTACCGCGACGGCAGCTTCGGCTGGAACATCAACGACCCCGGCCACGGCTTCGTCCTCGCCCGCAGCGACTCGCCCGCCGACGCCGCCGCCGCAGCGCCGCTCTCGGCCTCCGGCACCTGGGGACCGCTGCTGCTCACCGACGACGCCGCGGCCCTGCCCCAGGAGGTCCGCAGCTACCTCCTCGACGTCAAGCCCGGCTACACGACCGACCCCACCCGCGCCTTCTACAACCACGTCTGGGTGATCGGCGACGAGAGCGCGATCGGGCTCGAACAGCAGGCGGAAGTGAACGAGCTGGCCGAACTTGCGAAGATCGGCGGCGGAGAATGAGCGAGTCGGAGAACCCCCAGCTACTCGGCGGCACCAAGGAGATCACGGTCGAGGACATCCGCGCCCTGGCTGGTCCCGTCACCCCCCACTTCGCCTTGCAGGTCCGCAACCGCATCCGCCGCCTGATCGAGCCGCTGCCGTCCGGTCACCCGGCGCGCGTCGAGGGCGAGCGGCAGATCGCCCGGCTGGAAGCGCTGGCCCAGAACAGCGGCGAGCCGCGCGAGGGGCTGGGGATCTCGCATTGAAGTACCTGGCGCCGGGCGTCTGGCGGCTGAAGGAGTTCCCGGCGCCGACGATCAACTGCTACCTCGCCGAGGACG
Source organism: Solirubrobacterales bacterium (assembly GCA_035535295.1). Taxonomy (GTDB): domain Bacteria; phylum Actinomycetota; class Thermoleophilia; order Solirubrobacterales; family 70-9; genus VAYN01. The sequence goes on along the minus strand of DATLQI010000025.1, from coordinate 22,687 downwards.
TCCTCATCGACGCCGGTCGCACCTGGGACCGGCGGCGGATCTTCGCCGAGCTCGAGGGACGGGAGATCTCGATGCTGGCGCTGACCCACGTCCACCCCGACCACCAGGGGGTCGCCAAGGACGTCTGCGAAGCACGCGGCGTCCCGCTCGCCTGCCACACCGGCGACGTCGACGCGATGGAGGGGCGGCGGCCGGTCCAGGAGGCCTCCGCGTCGAACCCCGTCAACCGGCTGATCGCCTCGATCTGGCAGGGCCCGCCCTACAAAGTCGACCGCGTGCTCGAGGAGGGCGACGAGGTCGCCGGCTTCCGCGTCGTCCACAGCCCGGGGCACTCGCGCGGCCACGTCCTCTTCTTCCGCGAGAGCGACCGCGTCGTCATCTGCGGCGACGTGATCCGCAACATGAGCTACGCCACCGCCCTGCCCGGCATCAAGGAGCCGCCGCCGCTCTTCACCTACGACATGGAGGAGAACCGGCGCTCGATCCGCAAGCTGGCCGAGCTCAACCCCTCGCTGATCCTCCCCGGCCACGGCCCCGCCGTCACCGACATGGGCGCCTTCGAACGCTTCGTCTCGCAGCTTCCGGGGTAGCCCCACCGCACCGACTCGCCTTCCGGCGGGTTACTTGGTTTCGGGTACTCGGCCACGACTGGAAGGGAGTCCAGGATGAGAAAGCTTTCGAAGATGCGCCCGTCGCCGGCGATGGTCGTCGCGGTGGTCGCCCTCGTCGTCGCCCTGGCGGGAACCGCCTACGCGGCGCAGACGATCAACGGCGGCGCGATCAAGAAGCAGACGATCGGCGGCGGCAAGCTGAAGAAGAAGACGCTGACGGGGTTCCAGATCAACACCGACAAGCTCGGCACGGTGCCGCTCGCGAAGGTCGCGACCCACACCTTCTGGGCTGTCGTCAACAACCCGGCGAGCCCGGGCAACGCGGCGCTGGCCCGCGCCAGCGGTCCCAACATCGCCGCGGTCGAGGGCGGCGGCGCGGTCACCGTCACCTTCCCCTTCAACGTCTCCGACTGCGCCAACATTGCCGCCCGCAACAACGCCGGCACCTCGGTGCCGAACTCGGGCTACGCGCAGACCAACACCTCGGCGGCCAACCCGAACGGGATCGAGGTCCGCACCCGCGGCAAAGACGGCAACAACGAGGACGCCGACTTCCATCTGATCGTCATCTGCCCTTGATGGCACTTTAGGATGGGGCGCGTGGCTGAGGAAGGAATCAACAGGCCCGAGCAGGCGCGCGAGCTCGCGATCCAGCGCCTGAAGATGAAGCAGGACTTCAAGGGCATCGCCGCCGGCGGTGCCCTTGCCGTCGCCCTCTGCTTCCTGGTCTGGCAGTTCGGCGACGACAGCTTCCCCTGGCCCGTCTGGGTCGCCTTCGGCGTCGCCGTCGCCCTCGTCGTCCAGGGCTGGAAGACCTACGGCCCCAGCAACCGCATCACCGAGGCCGACGTGCAGCGGGAGATGGAACGAGGCTGATTCAGTCGGCGAGGCGGGCGCGGCCCATGTCGACGCGCGCCCCGCGGAAGGGAACGCTCTCGGCCCGGAGCAGCGCCCGCTGGCGGTCGTCCTTGGCCAGCGAGCCGTCGGCGCGGACCACGCGCCACCAGGGCAGGTCCGGATCGTCGGCGTGGAAGAGGACGGTGCCGGCGAACCGCGGCGCCCCCGGCGACACATCCCCATAGGTCCGCACGAACCCCTCCGGGATCTCCCGCACCCGCTCCAGCACTTCCATCTCGCGAGACCGCAAAAACCCGTCCTCTATACGGGTTTTTGCGGTCTCGTCATCAAGCATCGACTTAAGGTTAAGGTGCGTATCGTGCCAGCGCCCAGCGTGTTCATCAGCTCGACGTTCTACGACCTTCGATACATCCGAGAGAACCTCCGTTACTTCGTTCGCTCTCTTGGATACAACCCCATCCTTAGCGAGCGGGGAACGATCTTCTTTGATCCCCATAGAACTGCCGCTCAAGCGGCGGTAGCCGAGGTTCCCAACTGCCAGATGTTCGTGCTGATCATCGGCGGTAGGTACGGGACTGATTTTGATGCAGATCAATCGGTCACCAATGCCGAGTATCAAGAGGCCGTTCGTCAGAAAGTTCCAGTTTTCGCACTAGTAGAGCGAGGAACCTTCGCGGACTTCGAGGTATGGCGTGCCAACCAGGAAAAGGCCTTCGATACGAGCGAAATCGCCTTTCCCAATGCAGATGACGCGAGGATCTTTACCTTCATTGAGGAAGTTCGCTCTCAGAGCACGAACAACGCCCTGGTCCCGTTCGCCGACTTTGAAGACATCGAGACCTATCTTCGACAACAGTGGGCAGGTCTGCTCCACTCTTTCCTGACTCAGATGAGGGAGGAATCAAAAGTCTCAGAGACCCTCGGCGGTTTGGAGAGAATCAGCCGCAGGGTGGAGGTGCTTTCAACCCAAATTCTTGAATCCGTGGGAAATGAGGAGACGAAGCTGATGGCCGAGCTTTACGATCGAATGCTTGGGTCCGAAGCAGTCCAGCGCATGCTTGCGCTCGGACTGCGGCCTACTCCCGCAGACATCCTGACGCATGACAACTTCCTCAAGTGCACGGAGGCCCTAGGAGGCGAGTGGACGATTAAGGACGATGAAGGCGGTGCCATCACTCAAAACCGTCACGACCACAGAGGGAGCATGTCTCAAGACACTCTTGACAGGCACGAGCGCGATTATGAAGAGCTGTGCGAAGAGTTGAAGAAGCGAGTGAATGAGAGTGGGATCGACGAAGCAACCCTTCGTGCCCGCGTGGAAACCGGCATTGAGCCCGAGGCTGCTTAGGCCGAGGACAGCCCCGGGCCGAAGGCGTCGATGATGCGGTTCTGGAACTCGCTCAGCTCCTCGGGGGAGATGAAGTAGGTGGGCGGGGTGAGAAAGAGGCCGTCGGCGCGCTCGGCGGTGGCCTCGACGCGGGCGCGGACCTTGTCGAGGGGACCGGCGGCGCAGTAGGCCTCGACCATCTCGTCGCTGATCGCGGCCGGGACGGCGGCGAGGTCGCCGCGGCGGAAGGCCTCGCCGGCGGCGACGGCGTTGTCGGCGAAGCCGTGCAGCTCCCAGAGGGGCATGTAGGTCTTCACGGTCGCGTAGAAGGAGATCGTGCGGCGGGCCATGTCGATGGCGCGCGCCTCGTCGTCGTCGATCGCGCAGCAGACGGTCGGCAGGTATTCGAAGTCGCCGCGCTCGCGGTTGGATCGCCGCAGACCCTCCTCGAAGGCAGGGACAACCACCTCGTCGATCCAGCGCAGGCTCTGGATCGGGTGGCCGATCAGCCCGTCGGCGACGTCGCCGGCCATCCGCGCCATCCCCGCCTGCACGGCGGCGGTGTAGATCGGCACCGCCTCGCGCGGTGCCGGGTGGGGACGTACCCAGCCCTTGATGTCGATGTCGTAGTACTCGCCCTGGTAGCGGATCGGCTCGCCGGCGCTGGCCTGGCGCATGATCAGCCGCGTCGCCTCGATCGCCTCCCGCAGGTGCGGAGCCGGACGGCCGTAGTCGGCGTTGTGCCAGGTCTCGTTCAGGCGTTTGACCCCCGCGCCCATCCCGAGGCGGAAGCGGCCACCGGACATCTCATCAATGTCGAGGGCGCTGATCGCGTGGATGAAGGGGCTGCGGGTGAAGGCCCAGACGATCCCGGTCGCGACCCCGATCCGCTCGGTCTTCGCCGCCAGGTAGGTGGCCTGGGTGACGGCGCTGCGGAACAGCTCCGGCGCCCAGACGCACTCGACCCCAGCGGCCTCGGCCCGCAGCGTCTCCGCCTCGAGATCGGCGACCGAGGTCCCGATCGCGGCGACGGAGATGCGATCGAGAGCGCCCACGAGAACAGCGCTTAGGAGCTGGCCGGGGCGGTCTCGCCGGCGAGCACCGCGTCGGCGACCCGTTCGCGGTGCCACTTGGGATCGCCGAGGGAGGCGGCGTTGGCGCGGCCGCGCTTGAGGAAGAAGTGGAGGTCGTGCTCCCAGGTGAAGCCGATCCCGCCGTGGACCTGGATCGCCGCGTCCGGCACCCGCCAGCCGGCGTCGGAGGCGTAGGCCTTGGCCATCGCCGCGGCCAGCGGCAGCGACTCCGGCCCGGCATCGGCTGCCCAAGCGGCCCCGTAGACGGCCGAGCGCGAGTTCTCGGTCTCCAGCAGCATCTGCGCGCAACGGTGGGAGACGGCCTGGTAGGCGCCGATCGGGCGGCCGAACTGCTGGCGGTCTTTGGCGTAGGCGACCGACATCTCCAGCGCCCGCTGGGCCAGCCCGGTCGACTCCGCTGCCAACGCAACGCAGGCGCGGAGGAACACCGGGATGTAGTCCTCACCCGCCCCCGGCAGCGTCGCCTCCGGGCGTACGCCCTCGAAGCGGACGGAGGAGAGGCGGCGAGTCGGGTCGATCGATTCCTCGGGGAGGACGGTGACCCCGCTGGCGGCGCTCTCGACGATGTGGCGGTGGCCGTCGGAGGTGGCGACGAGGAAGAAGTCGGCGCTGGCCGCGTCCATCACCAGCGTCTTTTCGCCGTTGAGGAGGACGCCGTTGCCGTCGCTCTCTGCCGCCATCGCGAATTTCCCGATCTCTACGGGGAGACCGGCGTCGAACAGGGCGGGCGTCCCGCGCCGCTCCCCGGCGGCCAGCGGCGCCAGCCAGCGCTCCTTCTGCTCGTCGGAGCCACCGGCGGCCAGTGCCAGACCGACGATCGTGTTGGAGAGCAGCGGCGAGGGAGCGCAGACGTAGCCCATCTCCTCGAAGAGGACCGCGAGGTCGACGATGCCGAGCCCCTGCCCACCCCACTCCTCCGGCAGCGCCAGGCCGGCCCAGCCGAGCTCGGCCATCTCCTTCCAGCCGCTCTCGTCGAAGCCGCTTTCGCTGGCGGCGATCTCGCGGATCCGCTCCGATTTGAAGCGCGAGGCGAGGAAATCATGGGCGGTCGACTTGATCGCCTGCTGCTCGTCGGTGAGGTCGAAGTACATGGAGACGTCCCCTCAGCGCAGCCGCGGCAGGCCCAGGACCCGCTCGGCGATGATGTTTTTGAGGATGTCGGTGGTCCCGCCCTCGATCGAGTTGGCGCGGGAGCGGAGGAAGCTGTACTGCCAGGCGCCGCCGGCGACCGCGTGGTCGGAGCCGCGGGCCAGCATCGAGTAGGCGCCCTCGATCTCCAGCGCCAGCTCGGTCAGGTCCTGGTTGATGTCGGCCCACTGCCACTTGCCAAGGGAGCCCTCCGGGCCCGGGATCCCCGACTGCATCGTCTTCGTGAGGCCGCGGTAGGCGTTCAGCCGCATCGTCTCCACCTCGATGTAGAGCTGGGCGATGCGCTGGCGGAAGTAGGCATCGTCGGCCGCGGTGCCGCCGTTCACCGGCGTTTCCTTCGCCAGCTTCGAGAGCCGGCCGAGGCTGTTCTGGATCTGCGAGATCGCCCCGAAGGCGAGTCCGGCGCGCTCGTTCATCAGCGTCGTGATCGCCACCGCCCAGCCGTTGCCGACGCCTCCGACGACGTTCGCATCGGGCACCCGAGCCTCCTCGAAGAAGACCTCGTTGAACTCGCCCTCGCCGGTGATCTGGACCAGCGGTCGCGTTTGCACCGCGTCCTGCTCCATGTCCATCAGGAAGTAGGTCAGACCTTGGTGCTTGGGCGCGTCGGGATCGGTGCGGGCGACGAGCATGCACCATTTCGCGTACTGGGCGAAGGTGGTCCAGACCTTCTGCCCGGTGACCACCCATTCGTCGCCGTCCTTGACCGCGCGGGTCTTCAGCGAGGCGAGGTCGGAGCCCGACTCGGGCTCCGAAAAGCCCTGGCACCAGATCTCCTCGCCGGTCAGGATTGGCTCCAAATAGCGGGCCTTCTGCTCGTCGGTGCCGTGGGCGATCACTACCGGCCCACCCATCGCCAGTCCAAGAACGTTGGCGGGAGCCGGCGCTTCTTGGCGCGTCGCCTCAGCGGCGAAGATCGCCTGCTCGATCATCGTCGCGCCGCGGCCGCCGTACTCCTTTGGCCAGGAGATCCCGGCCCAACCGGCCTCATGCAGCTTCAGCTGCCACTCGCGGCGAAAGCTCATCACCTCGTCGAGGCCGGCCTCAGGCTCAGGTCCCGGATGGTTCGCCCGCAACCAGGCGCGAACCTCGTCGCGGAACTCCTCCTCCGATGGCGACAGCGTTAAGTCCATCGACGGCGGAGCATATAGGGATGCCCTGGCCGGCTGGCCAGGGCCCCAAAGGCATCTACAGAGGGCAGTTCACACCGAGAGCTTTCGCTTCTCCCGCGAAGTCTTCGAATCCTTCTGAGACCAGCGCTTTCAAGCCGCCCTTTTCGATGTTTTCAATTCCATTCGACAAGCTCTTCAGCATCTTGTCGACCTGCTTTTCCTTCCCTGCGGGAGGACCGAGTTCTTCAAGCGACTCGAGTTGTTTCTGAAGAGCGGGAAGCAGCGATTCATCCAAAACATCTTCGGCGAGTTCCGCTTGTTTATCCGGATCGCTGCTGGCGTTTTCCTCTTTCACTTTCTTTTTATAAGAGGCCAAATCCGACGTCCATTCCTTTTTGCGTTCGGCGCAAATCGCATCTGCCTGCTTGACGTATTCGGCCTTCGTCAAGGTGGCTGCCTCGCTGTCGCCACCGCAACCGCTCACCAGCACAGCGACCAGGGCCGCTGCCGCCACAACTGCTCCACCGATCCACCTGTACAAGACTCTGCCCGCCTCCCAAATTGTTTGACCAATCGGGAGGGGTATAAGCGAGAGCACCTATGCGAGTCAATGGCGCGCAAAAATGCGCAAAGAAAAGGGCGCCCGCAGGCGCCCTTTCAAAGCGATCAGGAACGGCAACCTATTCTTCGCCGCAGACCTTGAGCCCGTATTCCTTCGCGAGCTTGGTGCCTTCGGCGAGGGGATTGGTCTTCCCGAACAGGACCTTGGGTTCCTCTTCGATTTCGTCAGCCCCGTCTTCGACGGCTTCCACCATCGCTTCGATCTGCTCCTCGTCCCCGCTGGGCGCACCAAGGTCACCGATTTCTTCGGCCTGGGAGCGAATGTCTCCGGCCACCACCTGTTCGACGAATTCTTCCTGCTGCTCTTTCGTCAGCTTTTCAGACGTGGTTCCCTTTTCCTCGGCAAATTCGTCGACCTCCGTGTTGATCGATTCGTTGCCTTCTTCGCAGATCGCGTCGGCTTTCTTGATGAATTCGGCCTTGGTCAGCGACCCGCTGGTGTCGCTGTCATCGCTGCCGCCGCAGCCAGCCACCACCACAACCAGCGCCACCAGGACGGCAAGCGCCGTCAGAAATGCCTTGTTCAAGTTGTCTCCTCTGCCTTGGGATGGACGAGGGGGAGAACCTACCCCCTGGTCCGGTCCCCAATACCGCCCCCGGCTGCCTAGGAGGGCTAGACCCGCTGGATCAGGGTGCCGGTGCCAAGGCCGCCGCCGCAACACATCGTCACCAGGCCCATCTCCTTGTCGGAGCGCTCCATCTCGTGCAGGAGGGTGGTGATCAGACGGGCGCCGGTCGAACCAAGCGGGTGGCCGAGGGCAATCGCGCCGCCGTTGACGTTGACACGGTCCATGTCGGGGTCGAGCTCGCGACGCCAAGCGGCGACGACCGAGGCGAAGGCCTCGTTGATCTCGACCAGGTCGATGTCGTCCATCGTCATCCCGTTGCGCTCGAGCAGCTTCCGCGTCGCCGGGATCGGGCCGGTCAGCATGATCACCGGATCGACGCCGACCGTCGTCTGGTCGAAGATCCGCGCCCGCGGCTTCAGCCCGAGGGCGTCGGCCTTCTCGCGGGTCGTCAGCAGCACCGCCGCGGCGCCGTCGGACACCTGGGAGGAGTTGCCGGCAGTGATCTTGCCGTCCTCCTTGAAGGCCGGCTTGAGCGCCGAGAGACCCTCGATCGTCGTCTCCCGCAGACCCTGATCGGTGGCGTAGGTGTCGCCGTTTACCTGCATCGGCAGGATCTCGCGCTCGAAGCGCCCCTCCTCGGTCGCCTTGGCGGCGAGCTGCTGGGAGCGGACGCCGAGCTCGTCGAGCTCGGAGCGGGGGATCTCCCACTGGTCGGCGATCATCTCGGCCGAGAGCCCCTGCGGGATCAGGTCGTAGCGCTCCATCAGCTCCGGCGAGAAGGCCATCCCGTGCTCCTGCATGACCGAGAAGGAGTCGGCGAAGGAGATGTGGCCCATGTGCTCGACCCCACCGCCGACGGCGACGTCGTGGACGCCGGAGGCGACCAAGGCGGCGGCGAAGTTGACCGCCTGCTGGGCGGAGCCGCACTGGCGGTCGACCGTCGTCCCCGGCACCTCCTGCGGCAGCCCGGCCTCGAGCCAGGCGTTGCGGCCGATGTTCAGCCCCTGCTCGCCGAACTGCTGGACGCAGCCGGCGATCACGTCGCCGACCTCGTCCGGGTCGATCCCGGCGCGGTCGATCAGCTCCTTGTAGGTGCGGGAGAGGAGGTTGGAGGCGTGGAGGTCCTTGTAGTAGCCCTTCTCCGGATGACCGCGGCCGATCGGGGTCCGCACCGCCTCGACGATGACGACCTCGCGGCCGCCGAACTTCCCGTTGCCGTTGTCCATCGCCAACCTCCGTTATTCTCAAGATCTCCGGCGCGCAGCGCACGCCTTCCTCTTCAGGGTAGCCGACTGACTGGTCAATCAGCCAGGGTTGGGCGCCTTCCGAACCCGCGCGTCATCCCACCGCTGATGCGTGATAGAAGCCCCGGCCAATGAGCGCTAACCAGGGGTACACGAGTCCGGGGATCGCGGGCAGCGGGGCGATAGCCACCGGCCTTGCCGCGGTCTCGACCACCACCGCAGACACGATCCTGCTCGCTCGCAGCGAGGCTTCTGCCTGGCGCGCCGAGGAGAAAGTGGTCGCCGCCTGCGCCAAGATCGAGGGCGGCGAGCCCTCGCGGCTGCGGGTCACGACCGACCCGGCCGACCTCGCCGACTGCGACGTGATCGTCGAGGCGATCGTCGAGGAGGTGGCGCCGAAGGGCGAGCTGCTGCGGACGATCGCCGCGGCCTGCCCAGACGCCGACCTCGCGACTACGACCTCTTCCCTCAGCATCGCCGAGATCGCCGAGGCGGCCGGCACCCCGAAGCTCTTCGGCTTTCACGTCTTCAACCCGGTGCCGCGGATGAAGCTGGTCGAGGTCTGCGTCCCCGACGGCGCCGCCGCCTCTCGCGAGAAGGCACTCGCCTGGTGCGCCGCCCTCGGCAAGACCGCGGTCGAGGTGCCCGACGAAGCCGGCTTCGTCGTCAACCGCCTCCTCTTCCCCTACCTCTTCGACGCTGCCCGGATGGTCGAACGGACCGGAATGGAGCCGGGCGCCGTCGACACCTGCATGAAGCTCGGCGCCGGCCACCCGATGGGCCCGCTGGCGCTGCTCGACTTCGTCGGCATGGACGTCTCGAAGGCGATCGGCGACGCCCTCTACGCCGAATCGAACGAGCCGACCCACGACCCGCCCCCGATCATCGTGAAGATGGTCGAGGAGGGGAAACTCGGGCGCAAGTCCGGGGCCGGCTTCTACTCCTACGACTGATCTGAGCTAAGCCGCCTTGCGGCCCCCAGCGATGTCCCAGATCACGTCAGCCTCGCTGATGCCCTGACGGCGGGCGACGGTCTCGATCTCTTCCCAGGGCAGTTCGGCCTCGGGGAGATCGTCCCAGCGGGCGAGGTCGAGGGCCTCGATCGAGCCCTTGAGCGCCGGGCCGAGGTGTTCCTCGGAACGCAGCAACGCCCTCAGGACCTCGAGCTGCTTGTCGGTCAGGCGTACAACCCACATCGGGTACCTCCAAAGGTTCGAGCCGGGGGGAGCGGGTTGCCCGATGAAGTTAGGCGGGGGTGCGGACGGAATCGCCGCTGCCGCCGCTGATCCGAACCGCCTCGATCCGGTTCTCCCGCACCGACTCGACCCGGATCGTGTAGCCGTTGGCGAGGATCGAGTCGCCGCGCTTCGGCAGTCGGCCCAGCTCGCCGAAGACATAGCCGCCGACCGAGTTGTAGGCGTCGGTGTCGACCGGCAGCTCGATCCCGGCGTCGGCGAGGTCGCCGAGGGAGACGTGGCCGCGGACGAACCAGTCGCCGTTGGTGAGCTTGCGCACGGCGGCGGCGCGCGGGTCGGTCTCGTCCTCGATCTCGCCCACCACCTCCTCGAGGATGTCCTCGACAGTGACGATCCCGACCGTGCGCCCGTACTCGTCGACGACGACCGAGAGCGAGGTGCGCTGGACCTGGAGGTCGTGGAGGAGGTCGTCGAGCGGGCGGGTCTCGGGGACGATCAGGGCGTCGCGGGTGACGGTGTCGAGTGCCGCCTCGGGCCCCTCGCTCATGTAGAGCCGAGCGAGGCTGTTGTTGTGGACGACCCCTTTGACCCGGTCGGGGTTCTCGTCCTCGATCACGACCAGGCGGGTGTGGCCGGAGGTGACGCAGCGTCGCAGCGCCGCCTCGACGGTCTCCGAGGCATCGACGGTGACGACGGCGGGGATCGGCGTCATCACCTCGCGCGCCTCCTGCTCGTGCAGGTGGAAGACGCCGCCGAGCATTCCGGCCTCGCCGGGGTCGAGCGTCCCCCCCATTCGCGAGCTGTCGATGATCTGCTTCAGGTCCTCGGCGGTGTGGTGCTCCTCCAGGTTCTTGGCGTCGACGCCGAACAGGCGGACGACGCCGTTGGAGACCCAGCTCAGCGCCTTGGTGACCGGCGTGGTGGCGGTGGCGAACCACCCGAGCGGGCGCGAAACCCGTCGCGCCGTCCGGTCGGGCTGGGCGATCGCCAGCATCTTCGGCACCTGCTCGCCGATCGAGATGTGGAGGGCGGTGACGAAGGCGAAGGAGATCGCCAGGGCGATGCCGGTGGCGGCGGCGTGCGAGAGCCCGCCGAAGAGCGGCTCTATCAGCTTCGCCAGCGAGGGCTCGCCAAGGAACCCGATCCCGATCGAGGCCATCGTGATCCCGATCTGGCAGGCGGAGAGGGATTCGTCGATCCGGTCGAGCTGCTCGACCACGGCCTCTGCCCCGGCCTCGCCCTCCTCCACCGCCTGTTCGATTTTGCCGCGGCGGGTCCGGACCAAGGCGAACTCGGCCGCGACGAAGAAGCCGTTGATCGCAATCAGCAGCGCAAGAAGGACGAGCAGCAGGACGCTCATCGGCTATGCGGCCCGGTACTTCGGGCTGGGACGTCCTCGGCCATTCGGCACCGTGAATATAGCTACCCGTTGCGGCGGTTCGAAGCCACGCCACTCTCTACGTGGGATATTGACTGAGCAATGCGAATCGCCACGCTCAGCGAGATGCTCGAAGAGGTCGTACGCCTGGGCGAGGCGACGGGGATGGAGGACCATGCCCATGAGCTGCGGGGTGAGCTGGAGGGACGGCTGGCGACGATCCGGGCGGCGGTGGCCGGTGTCGGCTCGCCGCGGGTAATCGCCCTGCAGCGGCTGGACCCGCCCCGGGTCGGCGGCTTCTGGATCCCGGAGATGATCTCGATCGCCGGTGGCGAGGACGTCGCTGGCGACCCCGGTCTCAGCCCGCCCGCCGTCGGCTGGGGGGAGCTGGAGAGCCTCAACGCCGACGTGGTCGTAGTGATGCCGGAGGTCTCGGCGGAGAACGCGCAGGCGATGGCGATGGAGCATTGGGAGAGCATCGCCAGCCTCGGGGCAACCCGCCTGTACGCGCTCGATGGAACCGTCTTCGCCGAGCCGGGAACGCGTCTGGTCGACGGCGTCGAGCTGCTTGGCCACGTCCTCCACCCCGACCTCATCGACCCGCCTGGGAACGTCGGCTTCGTGGCGCTGCGGGCGCCGGTGCAGCGGCCGCTGACCGACGCTTAAAAGCGCGTTCACTAGGCGACGGCGATGGCCGTGACCACGGAGACCGCGGCAACTCCGATCATCGCCGCGAACTCGAGTGGCAGGCGGTTGCGGCCGAACATCCCTCTCTCGCCGGCGACGATTGCCAGGGCGCAGATCGTGCCGCCGATCAGGCCGCCGAGATGGGCACCAAGGCTGATCCGCGCCGAGGCGAGACTGAAAAAGAGGTTGAAGAGGATGAGAAAGCCGATCTGCCCGGCCAACGCATCCATGCCGCGACCTCGGGCAATGATGAAGGTTGCGCCGGCAAGCCCGAAGACGGCTCCTGATGCTCCCAGGGTTAGGGCATTCGGATCGAGGACCAACGCCCCAAGGGAGCCGGCGAGCAGCGACGCGAAATAGAGAGACAGGAAGCGTGGGGTTCCCAAGGCCGGCTCTAAAAGCCGTCCCAGGAAGAAGAGAATCAACATGTTGAAGCCGATGTGCATGACGTTGGCGTGAAGGAACCCGCTGGTGACGAGGCGGTACCACTCCCCTTCTGCCACAGACGGCCCGTAGAGACTGAAGTCAGCGACGAACTGGCTGCCCTGTTCGTTGAAGAGGCCGCCCGCACCCTGGGCAATCTCGATCAGGAAAACGACGACGTTGATCGCAATCAGGACATAGGTGGCGGGGAAAGCCGCAACACCGGACGGCGTCCCGGTCGGGTTCCGCACCACCCGCGTCCGCTGGCTCGCGCACTCCGGGCAGCGCATCCCGACGGGGGTCGGGGTCATGCAGTCGGGGCAGATCGGGCGCCCGCAGGAGGAGCAGGAGACGCGGGTCTCGCGGTCGGGGTGGCGGTAACAGGTCTCGGCCATCGGACGAAGCAGCCTACAATCGCCGCCGATGGAGGCCCCCAGCCCCGCCCGTCTCTACGCCGCCGCGATCGGCGCCCTGCTCGTCGTCCTCGGCGTCGTCGGCTTCTTCTACTACGCCTCGTTCGGGGCGCTCGACACTTACGAGGAGGCGCTCGGAGCGCTGCAGGTGAACGGCTGGCTCAACCTCTTCTACGTCGCGACCGGCGCGGTGGGCGTGCTCGTGGCCGGCGCCTCTTCGCGTGGATACGCGCTGGCGATGGGAACCCTGTACGTCGTGCTGGCGATCGTCGGCTGGGGCAGCGAGGGACTGAACCTCGTCGTCGGCGTTCTCGGCCTCGCCGCGGCGGCGGGAACTCCTCGGGCGGACCGGGCGAAGCTAAAGCCGCGAGCGAAGCCCGCTCGTCAGCGCCCTTAAGCGCCCCTGGCTCTGCTGCCGGCCGCGGCGGCGCAGCTCCAGTAGGACCAGCGCCCCGGTGGCAGCGCCGCCGGCGCCGACCGCGACCACCGGCCGCACCCAGTTGCGCGGGTCGCGCAGCGCCCGCAGCTCGCTCTCGGAGAGCTCCTCGGCCCAGTCGGAGAGCTCCTCGGCGGCGGCCTGGGTGACCGCGGCCATCGTGTCCTCGAAGCGGGCGGAGAGCCGCTCCGGCGGCTCGATCGGGCGCAGGGCGTCGCTCAACAGCGCCTCGACGTCCCAGGTGGAGCCGCTGAGGGTCTCGCGCGAGTCAGGCATCACTCATCTCCTCCTGCAACTGCTTGATCGCGCGGTGGATCAGCACCTTCGTCGCGCCGTCGGTACGGCCGAGAGCACGTGCGATCTCGCGGTTGTCCATACCGAGGGCGAAGCGCATGATCAATGCCTCGCGCCGGTCCTCCGGCAGTTTGTCGAGGTGATGCATCACCTGCCGCAGCTCCTCGCGGCCCTCGGCGATCGCCACGGTGTCGTGGCGGGCGGCGATCGGGTCGGCATTTTCCAGCGTCGTCTGCGGCCGCCGCGAGCGGTCGCGGTAGTAATTGGAGGCGAGGTTGTGGGTGATCCGGATCACCCACGGCCGCAGCGGCCGCCCGTCGGACTCGCGCCGGGCGCGGTCGAAGTGGCGGTAGGCCTGGAGAAAGGCCTGCTCGGTCAGGTCCTCGGCGTCGTGGTGGTTCCCCACCCGGTAGTAGGCGTAGGAGTAGACGTCGCGCAGGTGCGCCCGGTAGAAGTCCTCGAAGGCGCGGTCGAGCTCCGCCTTCGCCGCCGGAGCCAGCTCGGCTGGCTCGACGTTCTCCCTGGGGTCGCTCACCGAGCAAGCCTACCCCCGTGCCTGTGACCCCGTCGCGCATTCAGGCGGCCCGCCGCTCGCGCTCGACCTGCCGCAGGCTCGCCATCCATTCCCCGGCGTCGCACTCGCCGCGGATCAGAGCGGCAAGTGCAGCGAGGGCGTCGGCCTCCACACCGGAGGCGACGACCGCCTCGGCGAGGAGCGGAACCGTGTCGAGCCCCTCGGAGGCCTGGCCGATCTTGCCGGGGATGTCCTTGGCCGGGGTGCCGGTCCCGAGCAGCTCGCCGGCGCGGCGGTTGCGCCCCGACGGCGCCATCATCGTCGCCGTCAGGTCCCCCACCCCGGCCAACCCGGCGAAGGTTTCCGGGTCGGCGCCGCGGGCGACGGCGTGGTCGATGCACTCGCGCCAGATCGCGGCGACGGCGATCCCGGCGGCGTTGAGCCCGTGCGGCTCGGCCGCGGCGGCGGCGAGGGCGGCGGCGTTCTTGGCGGCGCCGGCCATCTCGACTCCGGTGACGTCGCGCGAGCGCTCGCAGACGAGCCCAGCTTTGTCGAAGACCTCGCCGATCTGGACCCGCAACTCCTCGTCCGCGGAGCCGAGGACGAGGGCGGCCGAGCCGGAGACGGCCTCACGCGCGTGGGCCGGCCCACCTAGGCAGGCGATCGCCCGCGCCCGCACCCGTTCGCCGACGTATTCGGAGGGAAGCTGTCCTTGGCCGCTGATCAGACCCTTGGTCAGCATCAGCACGGCGCTGCGCGAGCTGACCCGGTCGGCGATCGTCCCGACCGCCTGCGGCAGCTGCGCCGAGGGGATCGCCAGGCAGATCAGGTCGAGGCCGGCGAGCTCGATCGCCGAGGCCGGGCGGACGTCGATCGACTCCGGCAGCGGCACGCCGGGCAGGTAGCGGCGGTTCTCGCCGTCCTCGATCAGCTCCTCGACGCGCTCCGGCGTCCGCGCCCCGAGCTGGACCTCGAGGCCGCCGCGGGCGAGGAGGACGGCGACCGCGGTCCCCCAGCTGCCAGCGCCGATCACGGCGGCGCGGCGCATCGGCGGCAGGCCGCCGAGGTCTTCCCACTGCAGGAGGACATTGGGCCAGATCCGCGCCGTCACCGTTTCCGCCAGCGCCGGCGAAGGCTCCTCGGCGCGGGGGAAGGTCATCGGCGGGCCGAGCCGGACCTTGCACTTGCGCGGACGGATGCGCCAGCCGCGTCGGACGTGTTCGGTCCCGAGCACCGCGGTCGGAATCACGACCGCACCAGTCTGCAGCGCCAGCCTCCCCACCCCGCGCTTCGGGTTGGCGAGCGTCCCGCGGCGGATCCGCGTGCCCTCGGGGAAGACGCAGACGGCGCCGCCGCGTTCGGCGATCATCCGCGCGGTCAGCATCGATTCCTCGTCCGACTCGCCGCGGCGGACCGGGAAAGCCCCCAACCGCGAGAGCATCCACCCCTGCCAGCGCCGCTCGAACAGCTCGACCTTGGCCATGTAGTTCATCGGCCGCCGCCATGGCAGGCAGGCGCCGACGACGAAGGGATCGAGGAAGCTCCGGTGGTTGGCGGCGACGATCACCCCGCCCTTCGCCTTCCCGTACTCCCGCCCCCGCCGGTCGAGCCGGAAGTAAATGAGGAAAAACGGCAGCAGGATCGCCCGCGCGACGCAGTACATCGGCCAGTTGACGCTGTGCTTGCGCGTATAGGCGTGATAGGAGGCGAGCCGCTCCGGGCTCAAACGTTCGGGATCCACGCGTAGCGCTACACGGCTGCGAAGGCGCGGTTACGCCTCAGCGATGGCAGCTCCCCCGAGTCCGTGAAAAACCTTGTAGAGCAAGGAAAATCACAGACTCGCGGGTTACCAAGCGCTTTGGACTAACTTCGAGAGGTCTTCGCGAGCGACCGTCCCGGGAACCCGCTCCAGCTCCGGCCGCTTCAGCATCGCGTCGAGCGCCTCGTCGAGCCGCGATTCGTCGCCGTTGAGGTAACTGAGGCGCTGGGGCTGTCCCAGATCTTCGATTCGCGAAGGAAGACTGGCGAGGTCGGTGCCGAGCGAGGTCGCGAGACTTTGGAATGACTCGGGCGCCCGAGACGCCAGGAACTCCACCGCCCGCGGCAGGATCGCGGCGTTGGTCTCCGCATGCGGCGTCCCGCACACCCGCACCAGCGTCTGGCAGATCACATGGTGCAGGCCCAGGCCGGCGGAGTCGATCGCGTAGCCGCAGAGGATCGCGCCGAGGGCGAGTGATCCACGGTCGCGTCCCTCCCGCTCTTCGCGAAGCGCACCGGCGATCAACGCCGCACCTCGCAGCGCCGTCATCTCCGACACCGGATTCGAGCCCGGCAGGTACAGCGTGTCCGCCCCGTGCGCCAGCGCGTTCATCGCGCTCGCCCGCAGCTCCCGTTCCTCCTGCCCCGTCATCGCCTCCGGATCGGCGATGACCAGCGACGGCCGCACCATCCCCTGCGCCCGCTCCTCCGCCCCTTCGGGCAAGCGATGGATCGCCGTCATCGGCGCCCCCGAGAGCGTGGTCGGGACAGCGGCGACGCTGGCACCTGACGTCGCCCCGATCGCCTTCGCCACATCGACCACCCGGCCGCCGCCGAGCGCTACGAGTGGACGCACTCTCGCCCCCTCACCAAGCAAGTAAGGGGGCGAGAGTGCGTCCAACAGCGGCGCCGCGGCGGCCGGCACTTGACCCGGTGCAACCAGATGAACACCGTGCGCCTCTTCAGCCAACTCTTCCGCGCCGGCCAGCGCTCGGCGGGTACTCAGCAGCTCGAACTCCTCCACCCCGTGCTCGCGCAGCACCGCGACCGTCTGCGCCACCCCACCCCGCCGGAAGACCACCGTCCGCCCGGCATCGCGCCAGACGAAGCCCTCGGTCAACTCAACCCTGAGCTTTGAGGCGCGGGTTCTCGACCGGGCGCAGTTTCGGTTCGACCTCGTCGCGCAGGTGCTCGAATGCGGGCGGCAGCGAGAGCTTCTCGCCGAGGTGCTCGACCGGCTCGTCGACGGTGAAGCCCGGCCCCAAGGTCGCGATCTCGAAGAGGACGCCGCTGGGCTCGCGGAAGTAGATCGAGCGGAAGTAGAAGCGGTCGATCTCCGGCGTCGGCTGGGCGCCGCCGGCGACGGCTTTCTCGCGCCAATCGAGCAGCTCCTCGGGAGTCGAGGCCCAGGCCACGTGGTGGACGCTGCCAGCGCCCTGCAGGCCGCGCTCGCTCGGGGCCTCGTCGTAGAGGTAGAAGCCACCGCGCTGCTCGCCCCGCGCCTCCCAGCCGCCGTCGGCGCGCTCGAACTCGAGCGCCTCGAGCAAGCCGCTCGAATCCTCCGGCGAGGCCGCGTAGGCTCGCACCGCGTGGAACCCCTGTAGCGCCATCTCCTTCGGCACTTCCGGGTGGTCGGCGATCAGCGGCGGGTCGGGGACGTCCACCACCGCCAGCTCGTGCTCGAGCCCCTCCGGGTCGGCGAAGACGAGGCTGTCGCCGTCGCGCTCGGACTCGGTGTCGTTGGCGCGCAGCCGCTCGGCCCAGAAGTCGAGCGCGTCGGTCGAGGCGACCCGCCAGACGACCCGGTGCACCATCCCGGCGCCGGCACGTCCCAAGGGCGCGCCCGGGTACTCGAAGAAGGTCAGATCGGAGCCCGCATCCCCCGCCTCATCGGCAAAAAAGAGGTGGTAGACGGTCGGGTTGTCCTGGTTGACGGTTTTCTTGACCAGCCGCAAACCCATCACGCCGGCGTAGAAGTCGACGTTGCGCTGAGCGTTCTCGGTGATCGCGGTGATGTGGTGAATTCCCTCTAGCTTCATGGCTCACGTATACCATCCGGGGATGAGCCGCGGACGACGTCGCTTGGTCAGAGGGCTCGTGATCCTCGGTTCCGTCCTGGCTTTCCTCAGCGTCTTCGCGATCTGGACCGAGCGCCAGGCGCTCAACACCGACGACTGGGTCGACACCAGCGCCCGCCTCCTCCACAACGAGACGATCCGCGAAGCGGTCGGCGATTACCTCGTCGACCAGCTCTACGAAAACGTCGACGTCCGCAAGGAACTCGAAGAAATCCTTCCCGGCGACACCAAGGACCTGGCCGGGCCCGCGGCGGGCGGGCTGCGACAGGTGGCCGGCCAGGGGGCCGAAAAGGCGCTTGAAACCTCGACCGCGCAGGAGCTCTGGGAAGAGGCGAACCGGACCACGCACGAACAGCTCCTCGCCGTCCTCGAAAACAAGAAAGAAGCGGTCGAGACCGACGAAGGCAACGTCCGCCTCAACCTCGGCAGCCTCCTCACCAACCTCGCCGAGCAGGTCGGGATCGGCGAAGACCTGGCCGAAAAACTGCCGCCCGACGCCGCCCAGGTCGAGATCCTCAAGTCCGACGAGCTGAAGACGGCGCAGGACATCGCGGTCGCGATCAAGGGTCTGGCGCTGTTGCTCTCGATCCTCACCTTCCTCGCCTTCGGCCTCGCCATCTACCTCTCGCGCCCAGAACGCTGGGTCACCGTGCTGCTCAGCGGCATCGGCCTGATCGCCGCCGGCTTCGCGGTCGTCGTCGTCCGCCACATCGCCGGCGGGATCGTCGTCGACCAGCTGGTCAAGGACGAGAGCGTGAAGCCGGCGGGAGAAGCGGCCTGGTCGATCGGCACCTCGCTGATGACCAGCATCGCGGGCACGGTGATCGTCGTCGGCGTCCTCTTCCTCGTCGCCGGCTGGCTCGCCTCGCCGACCAACGGCGCCCGCGCCACCCGCCGCTTCCTGGCGCCGACCCTGCGCCTCCACTCCGCCTACGTCTACGCGGGCCTCGCGATCCTCGTCAGCTTCTACTTCCTCTCCGGGCCAACCCACGGCCTGCGCGCCTTCGTCACCACGCTGCTGGTCGCCGCGGGGGCCGCCGCGGGGATCCACGAGCTGCGCAAGCAGACCGAAGAGGAGTTCCCGGAAGCGACCTACGACGAGACCTTCGGCCGCACCCGCGACAAGGTCGTCGGCGCGGTCAAAGACGCGAACATCCCCGAGAAGGTCGGCGAGCAGGCCTCGAAGCTGCGCCTGCCGGAGATGCGGCGCCCCGGCGACAAGGAGGGGCAGGCGGACCACGAGGCGCCAACGGCGGCGATGCCGGTCAGCCAGGAGGACGCTCGGCTCGAGCGGCTGGAACGGCTGGGGACGCTGCGCGAGAAGGGCGTCCTCACCGACGAGGAGTTCGCCGCCGAGAAGGCGAAGCTCCTCGGCGGCGATTCTCCGGCGTCTTAGCTACTCGCCCAGGGTGATGCGCACCCGGGCGCCCGGGGCCAGGATCTTGCCCGGCTTCGGGTTCTGCTTCAGCACCTTGCCGACCTTGCCCGGCTTCGGCGCGTCGACCTTCTTCACGTGGCCGAGCTTGCAACCGCGGCGACGCAGCAGCATTTTTAGCCTTCTTCAGCGTCTTGTTCTTGACCGCCGGGACGACGCAGGCGCGGTAGACGTAGTCGTCGAAGCGAGTGTTCGGGTTGTCGCCTGCCAGGGTGGAAACGATGACGTCGACTTTGCCGGGCCGCAGGGCGCGCGGCGCGGTCGCCGTGATCTGGGTATCGGAGTCGACGGTGAAGCTGGCTGCCGGGGCGGCACCGAACTTGACCGCGTTGGTGCCGTTGAAGTTCTTGCCGGTGATCGTCACCAGGGCGGTGCCGGTGACCGGTCCGAAGGGCGGCGAGACCGAGGCCACTTCGGGAGCCGGCTGGACTTCGGCGCTGAGCTCGACCTCTTCGCCGGAGAAGGTTTTGCTCGGCGGCGCGATGGTGCCGTTGAAGGGCGTCGGGAAGATCGACGCGTAGCTGGCGCCGGATTCCGTCTTGACGCCGATTTCGTCGGTGTCGTTGCTCGGGTCGACGCCGATCACGTCCCCGGCCTGGATCTTCAGGTTGGTCTCGAAGGTCTGCAGACCGGTCCCGGCGGGAGTGGCCGGCGCGCTCTTGCCGGCCGCTTCATAGGCGCCTTTGCCGTCGGGATGGAGGACCCGCAGGTAGAACGGCCCGCCGACCGCGCCCTGAACGCGCCAGCGCACGATCGCGCCGTTCACCGGTGAGGTGAGGGCCGCCCCCGACTCGGGGAGAGCCGTGTTGAAGATGGTTTCCACGCGGTCGAATTTCTTCGACGTCCATTCGTCCGGGAGCACGCTGCCGATAGTGATCACCGACGCCTGCGCCGCGGTCGCCATCGCTGCCAAGGCGCTTACCGCGCAGACGACCGCGATCGCCAGACGGCGCGATCGGGGTCCTCCTCCTTCTCGCTTCGAGTACTCCCGCTGCTGCCGCATCTCTGATGCCTCCTTAGTTGACTTCCCTTGCCTTCAGCGCTGAGCGCCGCTTGCCTAAACGGCAGCTAAAGAGAAAGTTGCGGCGAGAGGCAGAAGAACCCGTGTGTAAGGGAAGAAAAGCCCGCCGCCGGAATCGAACCGGCAACCTCCTCATTACAAATGAGGTGCTCTCCCAGGTTGAGCTAGGCGGGCGTGGTGGCTAATGATGTCCGCAATGGACGTGGCGTTCAGGTTCTTGGGGCCAGACGAGGGTACCGTGCTGACGCGCGCGATCGAAGCTGCTTATGGTCAAACTTATGACGTCCGGTGGGTCTACGACCCGGACGAGGTGAGCGCCCGGATCGGTGCCGGCACCTATGTCGCCTGCGTCGCGGAAACCCCCGCAGAGGGGCTGCTTTGCCACATCGGCATGAGCCTGGCCGCGGCCGGCGACGCCGTCGCCCACTCGGGGCAGGCGGTGACCCTGCCGACAGCCCGCGGACACCACCTCTTCACCCGCACCAAGCGCTACCTGATGGACTGGGCGCGGGAGCGCGGACTGGCCGGGATGTACAGCGAGGCGACCGCCGCCCACCCCTACAGCCAGAAGGCGAACATCGAGCTGGGAGCGCACGAGACGGGGTTCTTGCTCGGCTGGATTCCGGCCACTGTCACCAACGACGCGGCAGATGGCCGGCGCGGCCGACAGTCGGCGGCGCTCTTCTACACGAAGCTGAACGACGGCCACGAGCGCCGGGTGTTCCCCCCGGAGCGCCACCGGGAGATCGTCGAGCAGACGATCGAGCTGTGCGAGCTGCGAGGGACGGTCGCCGACCCACCGCCCGGTTGCGAGCTGCCAGAGCGGACCGAGCTGCGCGTCGAGGTCGACGAGGACCACAACCTGGCGCTGCTCACGGTGAAGGCGCCGGGTGCCGACCTGGAGCAGGTCGTAGGCGCCGAGCGCCACCACCTCTTCCACCGCCGCTGCCTCGACGCCATTTACCTCGACCTGCCGCTGGAGGTCCCGGCAACGGCGTTACTGGCCGACCACCTGGAGCGGCTCGGCGTCTCTTACGCCGGCGTCTTCCCCAACAGCACGACCGACGGGGACGTACTCCGGATGCAGTCGCTGCACCAGGTCCGAGTCAAGGCCGACGACATCGCCGTCGCCTCGGACCACGGTCGCGAGCTCTTGGAGTACGTCCTCGCCGATCTGCCCCAGGCCTAAGCGGCGACCTCGCGAGAGGCCAGATGCGTGCCGACCTTGCGCTTGACGCGCTGCAGGGCGTTGTCGACCGTCTTCGTGTCGCACTCCAGCCGCTCGGCGATCGACTCGTAGGAGTGGCCGTCGAGGTAGAGCGAGAGGACCCGGCTCTCCAGTTCGGAGAGCACCCCGGAAACGCCGGAGAGGCAGGAGACCAGGCTCTCCAGCTCTTCGGTCGCGATCACCTGGTTGACCGGGTCGTGGACGCTGGGCCCGGGCAGGATCTCGTCGAGGGTGGTTTCCGAGTCCCCGGCCGCGGCTGGGGTCTGGCTGAAGGAGACGTACTGGTTGAGCGGGGTGTGCTTGTTGCGGGTCGCGGTCTTCACCGCGGTGATGATCTGGCGGGTGATGCAGAGCTCGGCGAAGTTGCGAAAGCTGGACTCGCGGTCGGTGCGGTAGTCGCGCACGGCCTTGTAGAGGCCCAGCAGCCCCTCCTGAATCAGGTCGTCGGAATCGCCGCCGAGCAAAAAGTACGACGACGCCTTCAGCCGAACGAAGCCGCGGTAGCGGCGAATGATCGCGTCGTAGGCATCGGAGCGCCCCTCTTTGGCCAGCGCGACCAGGTAATGGTCGTCAAGCTCTGGTTGAGGGTTTGTCGCGTGTGTGGCTGCCGTGCCGCGGCGCGCCGGCTTGGGCAGCTGCATTTCCTGCGTAGGGGTAGGTGCGGCCACTGAACTTCCCTCCTTCGAGTGAAGCTGTCGTGGCGCCGCGTACCTCCCCTGGGCGCCTCTCCTCGGGTCACCTCAGACTCAACTTGAGGTTCACCCTTTATCTGGCGCGGCAGTCTGACGACCCTGCGGTGTTCTGTCAACCCTGAATAGTGAGTAGGGTCCACGGCTGCAACCCGGGTTGCAGACGGGTTATGCCGCCTAAGACCGCTGGCGCAGGGCCTCGAACAGCAGCACCGCCGCCGCCGCGGCGACGTTGAGCGACCCGACCCTCCCCCGCTGCGGGATCGAGAGCAGGCCGTCGCAGGCTGCCGCCACCCTCGGCCGCAGCCCCTTGCCCTCGCCGCCGAGGACGAGGACCGTGCCGTCACTCAGGTCGGCCTCGTTATAGGGCGTCGGCGCCTCCGCGTCGGCCCCCCAGACCCAGAATCCCGCCTCGCGGGCCTCGCCGAGCCAGTCCGCAACGTTCCTTACCCGCGCGACCGGCAAATGCTCGACCGCGCCCGCGGAGGCCTTGCAGGCGGCGGGGGTGACCGAGGCAGCCCGGCGCTCCGGGATCACGACCCCCGCGGCACC
>DATLQI010000024.1:0-11060 GCA_035535295.1 Solirubrobacterales bacterium | reverse complement strand
CCGTTGCCGAGACCTTGCAGATGGCCGACTCGACCGAGTAGTCGGGCACGCCGGCGTCGACCAGCCCGGTCGTGAGGTAGGCCATCGACTCGAGCCCGAACAGGTACGAGACCATCCAGCCGATCTTGTCCTGCACCAGCTCGAAGTCGGCGAGCGGCTGGCCGAACTGGCGCCGCTCGGTCGTGTGCTCGATCACCCGGTCGAGCAGGCCCTTCGTGGCCCCGACCGATCCTGTGCCGAGGCTGAGGCGGCCGTTGTTGAGCACGTGCATCGCGATGTGAAAGCCCTCACCGGGCTCGCCGAGCACGTTCTCCGCCGGCACCCGCACGTCGTTGAAGTAGAGGCGGCGCAGGTCGTTGCCGCGCAGGCCCATCGTGTCGTAGCGCTCGCCGACCTCGAAGCCCTTCATCCCCTTTTCGAGGATCAGCGCAATGTGACGGTCCTTGCCGTCGATCTCGGCCCGGGCAAAGGTGACGAACACCGAGCCCTTCTCGCCGTTGCCGATGTAGCGCTTCTCGCCGTTGAGGACCCAGCTGCCGTCCGGTTGCCGCACCGCCCTCGACTTCAGGTGGTAGGCGTCGGAGCCGGCCTCGGGTTCGGTGAGGGCAAAGCCTGCGAGCTTGCGACCGGCGGCGAGGTCGGGAAGGAAGCGCTCCTTCTGCTCGTCGGAGCCGAACAGGACGATTCCCTTCATCCCGATCGACTGGTGCACTCCCATCACGACCGAGAGCGTGCCGTCGATCTGGGCGAAGGTCTCAAAGACGCGGCAGTAGCCGGTCTGGCTGAGGCCCTGTCCGCCGTACTCCTCGGGGACGTAGAGCCCGCAGAGGCCGCGCTCGCCGAGCTCGCGGACGAGGTCGTCGCCGAGCCAGCGCTTCTCCTCGATCTCGCGGGTGTCGATCGTCTCCGCGAGCTCGCGAAGCGACGCGTTCAGGGCGCGGATCCGGTCCTGCTCCTCGGTCTCCGGCTTCGGGAACGGGAAGACCATCTCCTCGTGGATCTCGCCGAGGAACAGTGACTTCGCGAACGATGAGACCTCGGTCCCCTCTGGCGGGCGCTCGGCGGTCGTCGCTGCCTCCACGCTGCGAGACTACCCGCCCGCAATCGTCAGGAGGAGGCCATGGAGGACCTCAGCACGCTCAGCTACGAAACGCAGGGCCGGGTCGCCCGGATCACTCTCGACCGGCCCGAGAGCGGCAACGCGATCACGATGCGGATGCCGGTTGAGCTCGCGGCCTGCGTCGAGCGCGCCAACCTCGACCCGTCGGTGCACGCGATCGCGCTGGCCGGGAACGGAAGCGGCTTCTGCGCCGGCTACGACCTCACCGCGACCGCTCAGGAATGGAGCGAGGGGGAGGGGGATGCCCCGGCGGGCTCGCCGCTCGACCCGGCGGTGATCGCCGCCAACCACGCCCCGCAGAGCGATTGGGACCCGGTCACCGACTTTCAGATGATGTCCCGAAACGTGCGCGGCTTCATGAGCCTGTTTCATTCCGAGAAGCCGGTGCTCTGCAAGGTCCACGGCTACTGCGTCGCCGGCGGCACCGACATGGCGCTCTGCTCGGACCTGCTGGTGATCGCCGAGGACGCGAAGATCGGCTACCCGCCGGCTCGCGTCTGGGGCTCGCCGACGACGGCGATGTGGGCGAGCCGGCTGGGGCCGATGAGGGCCAAGCGCCTGCTCCTCACCGGCGACTCGTTGACCGGCGCCGAGGCGGCGGAGTGGGGGTTGGCAACCGAGGCGGCGCCGGCCGACCGGCTCGACGAGCGCTTCGAGCGCCTGCTCGAGCGGGTGGCGCGGATGCCGGTCAACCAGCTGGTGATGATGAAGCTGCTCGTCAACCAGACCGTCCACGCCCAGGGGCTGACCCAGACCCAAGTCCTCGGCACCTTCTTCGACGGAATCGCCCGCCACACCGAGGAGGGTCACGCCTTCGTCCGCCGCGCCGCCGAGTCCGGCTTCCGCGAGGCGGTGCGCGAGCGCGACGAGCCCTACGGCGACCACGGGCTGGAGGGCTTCGGCCTCGATCCGTAGATCTTGTTGGTTATGAGAGGCTGCCGCGGCGATGAACGACGCCTCGCACCCGAGCTCGATGATCACGCCGGAGTCGGTCCGGGCGTTCCTGCCCGGCAGCTTCCCCGGCGATCTCGGGATCGAGCCGCTCGAGGTCGAGGACTCGCACGCGCGCGGCAGCATCGTCGTCGACAAGCGCCACCTGCACCCCGGTGGCTTCGTCCACGGCGGCGTCTGGACCGCGCTCGGCGACACCGTCGCCGCCTGGTCGACCTTCCGCTGCATCCCGCCCGGCCACAACTTCACGACGATCGAGCTGAAGCTGAACGTCTTTGCCGCCGGCATCCTCGGCGACGAGATCGAGGCCCGGGCCGAGCCCCTCCACGTCGGCAAGAGCACGGTCGTGATCGAGGTCCGGATCGAGCGCCGCCGCGAGGGCACCGAGCCGCGCTTGGCGGCGAACCTGATCGTCTCCCAGTTCGTCTTACCGCCGCAGAACGCTTAAGCCGCGACCGGGCTCAACCGGCTGGCTTCCACGAAGTGCCTGAACAACGCCGCCTCGTAGGTGCGGTGCACCAAGGTCTCGGCGTGCCACTGGACGCCGATCAGGAAGGGACGCGAGGGATCCTCGACCGCCTCGATCGTCCCGTCTGGCGCCCGTGCCGTCACCTTCAGCCCCTCGCCGAGCCGCTCGATCGCCTGGTGGTGGAAGGAGTTGACGTCGAGCTCGTCGCGGACCTCCACTTCGTCGTCCCCGAGCGCCGCCGCCAGACGGCTTCCCGGCTCGACGTCGATCGTGTGGCTCGTCTCGTTGCCGGGGTTCGGCTGCCGGTGCGCGATCTCTTCGGAGACCGCCGGCAGGTGCTGGATCAGCGAGCCGCCGCGGGCGACGTTGAGCGCCTGGGTGCCGCGGCAGATCGCCAGGATCGGGATTTCGCGTGCGTCCGCGCAGCGCGCCACCGACAGCTCGAAACGGTCGAGGTCCGGCTCGGTCGGCCCCAGGTCCGGACTGCGGGAGGCGCCGTAGGTATCTGGGTCGAGGTCGGGACCGCCGGAGAGGCAGATGCCGTCGAGCCGGTCGAGCAGCGACGCGATCGCCTCCTCCGGCAGCGGCGGGACCACCATCGGCAGCGCCCCCGCCGCCTCGATCGCGCGCAGGTAGGTCAGCCCGAGGACCATCTCGCGGACCTTCGGCTCGCTCTCGGGGGTCTGCTGGATCCGTTTCGGCTCCCGCACCTCCGAGGTCGTCACCCCGATCAGGGGCCGCCCATGCTCAGCGCCTCGCTTCATGCCCCGGGATTCTCCACTACCCAGGTGTCCTTGCAACCGCCGCCCTGAGAACTGTTGACGATCATCTCGCCGGCGCCCTGCGCAAACCGAGTCAGCCCGCCGATCATCGCCGCCTGCCCACCGGCGCCGCTAATCACGAACGGGCGCAGGTCGATCCGCCGTGGCACCAGCTTGCCGCCGCGGACGGTCGGGTGGCTCGAGATCGCGACCGGCTCCTGGGCGATGAAGTGCTCGGGCCGCCGCCGCACTACCGCGAGCGCCCGCTTGCGCTCCGGCTCGCTCGCCCGCGGCATGATCGTCACCCCGTGGCCGCCGAAGCCGCCGCGCGGCTTGATCACCAGTTCGTCCAGTCGCTCCATCGCCTCTTCCCGGGCGGCCTCGTCGCTGAGGTCGTAGCTGGGGATCGAGCGCAAGAGTGGCTCCTCGGCGAGGTAGAACTCGATCATCCGCTCGGCGTAGGCGTGGGCGAGCTTGTCGTCGGCGAGGCCGGTGCCGAAGGCGTTGGCGCAGCGCAGGCGCCCCGAGCGCAGTGCCGGCAGCAGCAGCTCGCCGAGCGGGGTCGGGCTGCCGTCCGCCTCGGTGATCTGGTCGGCGTCGAGGCGGCGGTAGAGGACGTCGACCTGGTGGCGGTTGCGCGCGATCCGGGCAAACAGGCGCCCGCGGCTCGTCTCGAGCTGGTCGGGGGTGACGATCGGCAGGCCCAGCTCCCGCCCGACCCGCTCGTGCTCGTACCAGGCACCGTTCTCGGGGCCGTCGGAGAGGACGACGGCAAACGGTTCGTCCCGGTCGGTGGGCGCCGCGGTGCGGATCGCCTCGCCCAGCTTCTCCAGGTAGCCGCCGAGCGGTCGCGGCTCGATCACGTCGTCCAGCTCCGGCTCGAGGATTTCGCGAATCGCCAGCGAGTAGCAGGCGCCCGAGGGCATCCGCAGGTTGTCCTCCAGCACCCGCAGCTTCCCGTCGGCCCCGCGGACCAAATCGAGCCCCGCCACCGTCGCCGGCGGCACCTCGGAGTCCAGCAGTCCCGCCATCGCCGGCGCGTACCCCTCCGAAGTCTCGAGCAGCCGGCGCGGGACGACGCCTGCCTCGAAGATCCGCTGCGATCCGTAGGCGTCGGCGATGAAGGCGTTGAGGGCGCGCGCCCGCTGCAGCAGCCCCACCTCCAGCCGCTCCCACTCCTCGGCGCCGATCAGCCGCGGGACCGGGTCGATCGGAATCGGCCGGTCTTCGCCGAAGGTGAGGTCGCGCTCGGCCACCTTCGCCTCGATCCGCTCCTGCAGCTCGGCGAGGTCCCGCCGCCCCAGCTCCTCCAGCAGCTCACGGTAGAGCGGCCGCGGCTGGCCATCAGGCTCGAACGCCTCGTCCGCGCAGTCCGCTTCGAGGGAATAGGGAGGAGCGCTCACTCCTCAGCTTCTACCCGCTCCTCAGGCACTTCCAGTCGTTCGATCTGCGGCAGTTTCCACATCACGCTGGCGATGATCAGCCCCACTGCGGCGGAGAACAGGGCGAGGAACCACTGGGTCGAGCTGAGCACCACCATGTCGAAGAAGTCGCGGACGGGGGCGATCCCGAGGATCAGGGCGAAGATGGCGGCGAGACTGATCACCATCACCAGCATGTAGCCCTGGATCGCGATGTGCTCGCGCCCCGGACCGCGCTCGAGCAGGAGGACGAAGGCGAGCCCGAGGACGATCAGGGTCGTCGTCGCGGCGGTCCGGCCGGCTTCGAGGCTGGCGCCGGCGACGGTGTCGACGAGGAAGAAGGAGAGGATCGAGCCGAGCGCGGTGCCCAGCCCGGCAGGCACGGCGAAGGCCGCGAGCGCCCGCAGCAGCCGGCCGCGGTAGAGGGGTCCGTCGGAGGGCATCAGCGCCAGTACGAACGAGGGAATCCCGATCGTCAGCAGGGCGGCGACGGTCAGGTGCCGCGGCAGGAAGGGGAAGGCGAACCCCGGCACCGCAACCAGCAGGATCAGCGCCGCCGCGTAGACGGTCTTGGTCAGGTAGAGGCGGCCGAGGCGGTGGATGTTGCGGGCGATCTTCCGCCCCTCGCCAACCGCCTCCGGCAGCCGCTCGAACTGGTCCTCGAGCAGGACGACGTCGGCGACGCCCTTGGTCACCTGCGTCCCCGACCCCATCGCGACCGCCATCCGCGCCCGCTTCAGCGCCGGCACGTCGTTGACGCCGTCGCCGATCATCGCCACGTAGCGGCCGCTGGCGACCAGCGCCCCGACCAGCGCTTTCTTCTGCTCGGGCTTGATCCGGCAGAAGATCGTGTTCTCCATCGCCGCCTTCGCCAGGCCCTCCTCGTCCTCGGGCAGGTCGGGGCCCTCGACGACGCCGGCGTCCTGCGGCACGCCGACCGCGTAGGCGACCGCGGTCACCGTGGCGGCGGCGTCGCCGGAGATCAGCTTCAGGTCGACTTCCTCCTCGCGCATAGTCGCGATCGTCTCCGCCGCGTCGGGTCGCAGCGTCTCCTCCAGCACGACCAGGGCCAGCGGGTTCAGTCGCGGCGCCCCGTTCGCCGCCGGGTCCTCGGGCAGCGCCTCGCCGGTCTGGCCGAAGGCGACCACTCGCCGCCCCGCCGCCGTCTCCTGGTTCAGCTTCTCCGCCAGTCGCGGCGGCAGGCTCAACGCCCCCGACTCCGCGAGGACGTCCGGCGCCCCGAGCACGTAGGTGGCGCTGTCGCCCGAGCCGTCAAGGGAGACCCCGCTCCACTTCCACTCCGAGGAGAACGGCACCTCGCTGCGCACCGCTTTCGCCTCCCCGGGGAACTCCTCGGCGATCGTCTCCAGGGTCTGGTTGCGGTTGCCGGCGCTGGCTGCGAACCGACCGAGTGCCGCCGCCCCGGACTTGGGGTCGACCCCGTCCGCGTACTCGACCCCGGTCAGCCGCAGCTTGCCCGCGGTCAGGGTGCCGGTCTTGTCGACGCAGATCGTGTCGACCGAGGCGAGGCTCTCGGTCGCGCTCATCTGCTGCACCAGGGTCCCCCGCCTCGCCAGCCGTTTCGCCGCCACCGCGAAGGTGACGCTCATCAGCAGCACCAAGCCCTCCGGGATCAGGGTGACGAGGCCGGCGGTGGCGATCTGGGCCGCCTCGTGCAGCGGGACGCTGCGGAGCTTGAGGCTGAGGACGAGGACGATCGCCAGCGGCACCATCACGTAGGTGGAAGCGATGATCACCCGGTTGACCTCCTCCTGCAGCGGCGAGGGTGGGTGGCGGAAGGTCTTCGCCTCGCCGGCGATCTTGCCCGCGTAGCTCTCCTCGCGGACCGCGTCGACGACGTAGTGGCCGGAGCCGGAGACGCAGAAGGAGCCGGAGAGGACGCGGTCGCCCTCCTCCTTCTTGATCCCGTCGGACTCGCCGGTCAGCAGCGACTCGTCCATCGTCATCCCGCGCGAGGCGACCACCTCGCCGTCGGCGACCAGCTGGTCGCCGGGCCCGACCTCGATCAGGTCGCCGGGGACGACCTCGTCGGCGATCAGCTCCAGCACTTCGCCGTCGCGGACGACCCGCGCATGGGGGGCGACGAGGACGGCGATTTCGTCCAGCGTCTCCTTCGCCTTCTTCTCCTGGTAGATGCCGATGCCGGAGTTGACGACCGCGATCACCCCGAACAGCGCATCCGCATACAGCCCGAGCCCGAGGTCGAGCACGAAGAAGCCGGCGATGATCGCGTTGAAGAGCGTGAAGACGTTGGCGGCGACGATGCTCGCCAGCGAGCGCGAAGCGTTCTGCGGCGGCGGCCCGAGCTTGCGCAGCCGCGCGGCCGCCTCGCTGCTGGAGAGTCCCTGGTCCACGCTGGTTTGGCCGTTACCCATAAGTCTCCCTATTCAATAGGGTGCGGAAGCTATGGGCCTGAAGCTCGGACTAAACCTCGGCTACTGGGGGATCGGCCCCGCCGGGGAGGAGGCGGCGGAGATCGTCCGCGCCGCCGAGGGCCTCGGCTACGAGTCGGTCTGGGCGGCCGAGTCCTACGGCTCCGACGTGGTCAGCGTCCTCGCCTGGCTGGCGGCGCAGACCGAGACCATCAACCTCGGCGCGGCGATCATGCAGGTGCCGGCGCGGCCGCCCGCGGCGGCGGCGATGGCCGGGGCGACGATCGACAAACTCTCCGGCGGCCGCTTCCTCTTCGGCTTCGGCCCTTCCGGCCCGCAGGTCTCCGAGGGCTGGTACGGGGTTCCCTACGCGAAGCCGTGGGGGCGGACCCGCGAGTACATCGAAGTGGTGCGCGAGATCATCGCTCGCGAAGGCCCGGTTGACCACCAGGGCGAGCACTACACGCTGCCGCTGCCCGGGGGGGAGGGCAAGCCGCTGAAGCTGAACTTCCACCCGCTGCGCAACGAGATCCCGGTCTTCGTCGGCGCGATCGGGCGCAAATCGGTCGAGATGGCGGCGGAGATCTGCGACGGCTGGATCCCGATCTTCTTCAGCGTCGACGCCTTCGAGGAGACCTGGGGCGAGCACCTGGAGGCCGGCTTCGCCAAGGGCGGCCGCCAGCGCTCCGACCTCGAGGTCAGCCCCTCGCTGCAGGTGGCGATCGACGGCGACCTCGAGGCGGCGAAGAACGTGGTCAAGGCCGGGCTCGTCCTCTACTTCGGCGGCATGGGAAGCCGCAAAACGAACTTCTACGTCGACCTCGCCCACCGCTTCGGCTTCGGCGAGGTCGCCGACGAGGTCCAGCAGCGGTTCCAGGACGGCGACCGCGGTGGCGCCTTCGAGGCGATGCCGGACGAGATCGTCGAGGCGACCTCCCTGGTCGGGACCGAGGCCGAGGTCGCCGAGCGGATCGAGCGCTTCCGCGGCGCGGGCATCGACCGGCTGATCTGCTCGCCGGTTCACGTCGAGCGCGAGCAGCAGCGGCACACGCTGGAGCGGCTCGCGTCGCTGGTCGGCGTGTCTGCATAAAACGCGCTTCGCGCCGGGCTTCGCCCGAATCGCATATCCTCCCGCGCCGCGCCATGAAGATTGGAGTGCCGAAAGAGACTGCTGCTGGGGAGCGCCGCGTCGCGCTGATCCCCGATGTCGTCAAATCGCTGACGAAGAACGAGCACGTCGACGTCGTCGTCGAGTCCGGGGCCGGCGAGGCCTCCGGCCACACCGACGCCGCCTACCAGGAGGCCGGCGCCACGGTCGGCGCCGCCGATGCCGCCTGGGGGGCCGACGTCGTCCTCCACGTCGCCGTCCCCGAGGCCGGCGACATCGCCAAGTTGAACGGCAACCAGATCTTCATCTCCCACCTCAACCCCTGGGTTGCGGCCGAGACGAACAAAGCGCTGGCCAGCGCCGGGGTCACCGCCTTCGCGATGGAGGCGATCCCGCGGACGACCCGGGCCCAGGCGATGGACGCGCTCTCTTCACAGGCCGCCGCCGCGGGCTACGCGGCGACCCTGATCGGCGCCCGCGAGTCCGGCCGCTTCTTCGGGATGATGACCACCGCCGCCGGGACCGTCCCCCCGGCCAAGGTCCTCGTCCTCGGCGCCGGCGTCGCCGGACTGCAGGCGGTCGCCACCGCCAAGCGCCTCGGCGCGATCGTCACCGGCTTCGACATCCGCCGCGCCGCCTGGGAGCAGATCGCCTCGCTCGGCGGCCGGCCGCTGGAACTGGACTTCATCCCCGACGCCGAGGGGGAGGGCGGCTACGCCCGGCCGCTGACCGAGGAGGAGAACGCGCAGGTGCGCGACGCTCTCGCCGAAAACGCGGCGAAACAGGACATCATCATCACCACCGCCGCGATCCCGGGCCGCCCGGCGCCGCTGTTGATCACCGCCGAGGGCGTCCGCAACATGGCCCCGGGCTCGGTGATCGTCGACCTCGCCGCCGAGACCGGCGGCAACTGCGAGCTGACCGAGCCCGGCCAGACCGTGGTCGAGGGCGGGGTGAAAGTGATCGGCACCCGCAATCTCCCCTCGGAGATGCCGGCGCCGGCCTCCCAGCTCTACGCCAAGAACCTCGAGAACCTGCTCGGCCTGATCGTCACCGACGAGGGCACCGCACAGGTCGACTTCGAGGACGACATCATCGCCGCCGCCTGCATCACCCAGAACGGCGAGATCAAAAACGAGAGGGCCGCCAAGTAATGGACTTGATGACCGAGATCACGATCTTCGTGCTCGCCGTCTTCGTCGGCTTCGAGGTGATCTCGAAGGTCCCGACGACCCTGCACACGCCGCTGATGTCGCAGACCAACGCGATCCACGGCATCGTCATGCTCGGCGGCCTGATCGTGCTCGGCTACGCCGACGACGGGCTCGAGTACGTGATCGGGACGATCGCGGTCGCCTTCGGCGCGATCAACATCGTCGGCGGCTTCATGGTCACCGACCGCATGCTCGGCATGTTCTCGCGGAAACCGCGCCCAAAAGTCGAGGGTGACGGCAAATGATCCAGGCCGTTTTCGAGCCGGGCGGCGACGCGGCGACCGCCCTCTACATCGTCGCCTTCTCCCTCTTCATCATCGGGATCAAGCAGGGCACCCACCCGACCACGGCTAAACGCGGCAACCTGATCGCCGCCGGCGGCATGGCGGTCGCGGTCGTCACCACCCTCCTGCTCGACGGAATGGGCAACTGGGGCCTGATCTTCCTCGGCCTTGCAATCGGCACCGCAGTCGGGGTGATCGCCTCGATCCGGGTGCAGATGACCGAGATGCCGCAGATGGTCGCCCTCTACAACGGGGTCGGCGGCGGCGCCGTCGCCCTGATCGCCTGGTCGGAGATCCGCCACGGGATCTCGCTCGGCGAGGACTTCCCGCTCGACGAGCTGATCCCGGTCATCTTCGCCGGGATCGTCGGCTCGGTCTCCTTCTGGGGCTCGAACATCGCCTTCGCCAAGCTGCAGGAGATCCTCCCTGGGCGCCCGATCACCGTCGGGCCGGGTCGCACGCAGCAGGCGCTGAACCTCGCGCTGCTGCTGGTCGCCGTGGCGTGCGCGGTGGCCATCGTGGGCGGCTCGGATGCCGAGATCCTCATGATCGTGCTGCTGCTGGCCGCGGCGGTGCTGGGCAACTTCGTCGTGCTGCCGATCGGCGGCGCGGACATGCCGGTGGTCATCTCGCTGCTCAACGCGTTCACCGGCCTGAGCGCCGCCGCCACCGGCGTGGCCCTGAACAACACCGCGCTCATCGTCGCGGGCATGATCGTGGGCGCCAGCGGCTCGATCCTGACCAACCTCATGGCCCAGGCCATGAACCGTTCGATCCCCTCGATCGTCGCCGGCGGCTTCGGCGGGGTCATCACCACGGGCGGCACCACCGACGACGGCGTCGAGCGCGTCGTGCGCTCGACCAGCGCCTCCGACGCGGCGGTCCAGATGGCCTACGCCAACCGCGTGGTCATCGTCCCGGGCTACGGCATGGCCGTCGCCCAGGCCCAGCACGCCGTGCGCGAGATGACCAAGATGCTGGAGGCCAAGGGGATCGAGGTCTCCTTCGCCATCCACCCGGTCGCGGGCCGCATGCCGGGCCACATGAACGTGCTGCTGGCCGAGGCCGACGTGCCCTACGAGCAGCTCAAGGAGATGGACGAGGCGAACGCCGAGTTCGGCCGCACCGACGTGAGCCTCGTCATCGGCGCCAACGACGTCACGAACCCCGACGCGCGCAACAAGGCCGACAGCCCGATCTACGGCATGCCGATCCTCAACGTCGACGAGTCGGCCAGCGTCATCGTCCTCAAGCGCTCGATGAACTCGGGCTTCGCGGGCATCGACAACCCGCTCTTCTACAACGACAAGACGGCGATGCTCTTCGGCGACGCCAAGGC
>DATLQI010000023.1:0-83422 GCA_035535295.1 Solirubrobacterales bacterium | reverse complement strand
TGGGCGACATCGCCGAGCGTGTCGCCGACGCCGGCTTGAAGCCGCCCGCGATCACGCTGGTCGGGCCGGTGGCGCGGCTCCGCGACGAGCTCGAGTGGATCGAGCGGCGGCCGCTGTTCGGGCGCAGTGTCGTTGTCACGCGCGCGCGGGCGCAGGCGAGCGGGCTGGCGGCGCGGCTGCGCGGCCTCGGCGCCGAGGTCGTCGAGCTGCCGGCGATCCGGATCGAGCCGCGGATCGAGACTGCGGAGGTCAATGACGCGGTGGCCAACCTCGGCGATTACGCGCTCGTCTGCCTGACCAGCCCCAACGGCGTCCGCCTCCTCTTCGAGGCGATGCGCGAGGCCGGCTGTGACGCCCGCGCCCTCGCCGGCGCCACTGTCGCTGCGATCGGTCCCGGCACCGCCCGCGGCCTCGCCGAGCATGGCGTCGCCGCCGACGTCGTTCCCGAGCGCTTCGTCGCCGAGGCGCTGGTCGAAGCGCTCGCCGGCGTCGAGGTCGAAGGCAAGCGCGTGCTCGTCGCCCGCGCCGCCGAGGCCCGCGACGTCCTCCCCGACGGCCTGCGCGAGCGCGGCGCCGAGGTCGACGTCGTCGCCCTCTACGAGACCGTCCGCGAGCAGCCTGGCGAGCAGGAGATCGAGGCCGCGCAAAGTGCCGACTACGTCACCTTCACCTCCTCCTCGACCGTGACCAACCTGACCGAAGCCCTCGGCGATCGCTTCCCAACGGGAGCCCGGATCGTCTCGATCGGCCCGATCACCAGCGAGACCGCCCGCGCCGCCGGCCTCGAGGTCGCTGTCGAGGCCGACCGTCACGACGTCGACGGCCTCCTCGAAGCGCTCTTGGATGACGTTCGGCAATCCGCATAGGCACTATCGCCAAACGGACTCGACCAATACGCGAGCCCGCGAGCTCGCAGCGGCGGGAGCACCTCACGGCAGCGTCGTCACTGCCAGTGAGCAGACCGAGGGCCGCGGCCGCCAAGGCCGCACCTGGACCGCCCCCCCGAACAGGGCCCTCCTCTACTCCGCCATCGTCCGCCCCCTGGAAGACCACCACACCCTCCTCCCCCTAGCCGTCCCCCTAGCCGTCTGCGAAGCAGCCGAACACCTCAACCCCTCCCTCGCCTGCAAGGTCAAGTGGCCCAACGACATCCACGTCAACGGCCGCAAGCTGGCAGGCGTCCTCATCGAGGCCCGCCCCCAGGACGGCTGGGCCGTGATCGGCATCGGCCTCAACCTCTACATCCGAGAAAACGAGTTCCCCCCAGAACTACGTCGGACGGCCACCTCGATCTTCCCCGACGATCAACGGACCCAGGAGAGGGGGTCTTCCGGACCCTCCCCGCTGTTGTCCGGAAGGCTCCCTCTCCTGGGTCCCCTCAACCAGCGCTTGGACCACTGGGTATCGGCAGAGCCAACCGAAGTCCTCGAGGAGTGGCGCAAACGCGACGCGCTCCGCGGCCGCGAGATCGCCTGGGAAGGCGGCTCAGGAGTCGCCGACGGCGTCGACGACCGGGGCTACCTGCTCGTCGTCACCTCCAGCGGAGACCGTATCGCCGTTGGCGCCGGCGAGGTCCACCTGACCCGCTTTTGAAGACTCCGGCGCGGCGCCGTTGCCGCCCCGGCCCTTCTGGGCGTCTTTCCGTTTCCGCTTGCGCCGCCGCTTCCCTCCCTTGGGGAAGTTCTTCAGCAGCTCGCGCGCGACCGCGGAGGGTTTCCGCGCCATCCGCATCCGCGCCCCGCGCAGCACCTCCTCGCCCTCGGGCGTGTGCGAGACCGCGGCGGCGAGCAGCGCCACCGCGAGGCGGCGGTCCTGTTTGCGCGCCGCGTGGACAAGGCGCCGGGCGTTGCGTCCGTGCGCGCGACCGGAGGAGTTGACCAGCAGGCCGAGCAGCCGCTTCGTCTCCGGCCAGCGCTGCACCGCGTACTCCTCATGCAGCTCGCGGGTGTAGGAGGCGAGCCGCCAGACCCACGCCTGCGCCTGGTCGCGGCGGCCGATCCGTTTGTCGACCAGCGCCTGCAGCAGGGTCTTCGTCCCCGCCCGCTTGTCCTCGCGGCTCCAGGTACCGACGATGTCGATTGCGTCGTCGAAGGCCTCGGGGTCGCCGAGGTCGGAGATCTCGCTCAGCGCTTTCAGCCGCAGCTGCGAGTTGCGGTTGCGCTGCACGCAGGTGAGCAGGAAGCGTTTGCGCAGCTCCTTGGTGCGGTCGTTCTGCAGCATCGCCCGCGCCCGGCGCCAGCCCTGGGTGTTGACCCGCGCCCCCGCCAGCGCCGCCCAGGCGTGCTGCTCGGGGTAGTCGAGGTTCTCGACCGCGGTCCGCCAGATCTCCCGTTCCAGCACCTCCATCCGCTTCTGCTCGTTCTCGGAGACCGGGACGATCCGCCGCTCGACCCGGACTTTGCGCCCGCGCCCGCGCCGCACCGGCCCGACGACGATGGCGCCGCCGCGGTAGACGTCGCGGTCGAGCAGGCTGTGGAGGGTGACGATCGTCTCGTCGTGGGTGGTCGCCGGGTGGACGAAGTCGAGCACGATCCCCGCCTCCTTGCCCGGCGCCCGCCTCGTGACGCGGCCGACCCGCTGCTGGTAGATCCGCCGCGAGGCGGTCGGCGCCAGGTGCATGCAGATCGTCGCCCGCGGGCTGTTCCAGCCCTCGGCCAGCAGCATCGCGTTGCAGAGGACGTCGACGGTGCCGCGCTCGAAGCCGGCGAGGATCTCGGCCAGCTCGCGCTTCGGGGTTTCCCCGGAGACGGCCTGGGCGTTGATGCCGGCGTCGCGGAAGGCTTTGGCGACGTTCTTCGCGTGCTGGACGCCGGCGGTGTAGACGACGCCGGGGATCTTGCGGAAGCGTGAGCGGTAGAGGTCGGCGATCGCGACGTTGAACGGCTCCTGGTCGAGCAGCGCCGCCAGCTCCTCCTGGTCGAAGTCCTGGTCGACCTCGCCTTTGCGCAGCGGCACTTTGGCGATCGTCCGCACTCCCGGGCCGGGCGGGATCCGCAGGCAGCGCAGCGGCGCGATGACGCCGCGGCGGGCCGCCTGGGCGAGGTCGAAGCGCGAGGTCTGGGTCGGGAAGAGGTCGGCGACGTGGCGGGCGATCAGCGCCCCGGTCGCGGTCATGCCGATGTAGACGGGGCCGGGGAGCTCGCGGATGCAGGCGCTGGTTTTCTCGCCCAGCGCGGTGTGCGCCTCGTCGCAAATCACGATGGAATAAGCGTCTGAAATCTTCTTGTGGTTGCGGACGAACCACTGGTAGGTCTCGACCGTGACCGGGCCGTCGGGGTCGTCGCGATCGCCCAGCAGCGGCGGCCGCAGCCGCTCCTTGTAGCCGCGGTCGGAGATCTCGCCGATGAACTGGTCGACGAGGTTGCGGCGGTGGGTGAGGATGAGGACGCCGCCGGTGCGGGTCGCCTCGACGAAGCCGACGGCGGCGACGGTCTTGCCGGCCCCGGTTGCGTGCTCGAACCAGAAGCGGCGCTCGGCGCCGGGATCCTCGGGCGCCTCCTCGACGACCTCCTCGTCCTCCTCGACGGGCTGTTCTTCCCAGTCCTGCGGCTCCTCGTCGGGCGCGACCTCGTCGTCCTCATCGACCTCCCCCGCCTCACCGGCCGGCGCAGGGGCGCCGTTGCCGCCCTCGCCGCCGTTCTCCGCCAGCTCCTCGGCGGTGCCGGCCTGCTGCTGGCCCATCAGCTCGGCGAGGGTGCCGGAGAGGGCGTCGACCTGGTGCGGGTTCAGTTCCGCCCCGTCGCGCAGCTTCGGCGGTTCGTCGGCGAGGAAGCGCTCGAGGCCGAGCAACAGCGAGAAGTCCCGCCGCCACTGGATCGACGGGTACTCGGCGCCGTCGTCGAGCTCCTTCAATGCACGGTCGAGGGCGCGCCTCCGCGCCGTCCCCGGGGCGAGCGCCTCGGGCCCCTCGCCGTCGAGCAGGAGGGGCTCGCGCGCGAATGCGGCCGCACGCTCGATGTCGGCGCTTGAAGGAACTGCCGCGTCTGCGGCAACGTCGCTGGTCTTGGCCATAGAAGGCTTCCGGGGCTTCAGTCCCCACCGCACACGGTGATCCGGCCGGGACAAGTGAACGAGGCTGCGGGGGCTCGACTGGCGTCCCCCCCGAGTACTCAGCGCGGTCCGCGAGCCGCGAACCGAACGTACGTATTGTACCCATCGAGCGGATGAGTGCGCGACTTAGACCACTGCTGGCGCTTGCCACCCTGGCGCTGGCGATCCTCCTCGGCAGCGGCTGCGGGGGCTCGGAAGGCGAAGAATTCGACGGCTCCCACCCCGACTACGCCAAGGCGCTGGCGGGCTCGCCGGCACCGCTGGCCGCCCTCCACAAGCAGGGGAACGAGCTGCTCGACGGGGGCAAGGACGCCTACGAACAGCGGATAACCGCTTTGCGCGGCTATCCGGTGGTCGCCAACATCTGGGCCTCATGGTGCGTCCCCTGCCGGCAGGAGTTCCCGGTCCTGCAGAAGCTCTCCGCCCGCTACGGGAAGAAGGTCGCCTTCCTCGGCGTCAACTCCGAAGACTCCAGCGACGCCGCCGCCACCTTCTTGCGCGAGGTGCCGGTGCCTTACCCCAGCTACACCGAAACCGGCAAAGACATCCTCTTCTCGGTCGGCGGCGCCGGCGGTTTTCCCGACACCGCCTTCTACGATCGCTCCGGCAAGCTCCTCTTCCTCCACCAGGGTCCCTACCGCGACGAGTCCGAACTGGAAGCCGACGTTCGCCGTTACGCGCTGAAGAGCGGATAATCCCGGAGCCATGGAAGCCTTCGTCGTCATCGCGATCATCGGGACCGGGCTGCTCCTGGCCGAGCTGCTGCTGCCGACCGGCGGCGTCCTCGCCCTGCTCGGGGTGATCGGGCTGACGGCTGCCGGCGTCGCCGCCTTCGGCTCCGACAGCGACGTCGCCGACTATGCCGGAGGGGCGCTGCTGGCGCTCGGCCTCGCTTCCGGCGTCACCTTCTATTTCGTCAGCCGCAAGGTCATCGCCGCCCACCGCAACGAGTCGGTTCGCACCGGGACCGAGGAGATGGTCGGCGCCGCCGCCGAGGCCCGCAGCTCGATCGACCCCGAGGGCAGGGTCTGGCTCGGGGGAACGCTCTGGAGCGCCCGCCTGGCCACGGGCGCGAGCCCGGTCCGGCTTGGGGATAGAGTCCGGGTCGAGGCGGTCGACGGGCTGACCCTGGTGGTGCGCCCGGAGCAAGAGGCCGCGGTCAACGCGAGCGAAGGAGCAGGCTGATGGACGTCGTCGCAGGGATCCTCATCGTCCTCGTCTTCTTCGGTGCGATCTTCCTCGGCACCTCGGTGCGGGTCCTGCGCGAGTACGAGCGCGGGGTGATCTTCCGCCTCGGCCGCCTGATCGCCCAGAAGGGGCCGGGCCTGATCCTGCTGATCCCGCTGATCGACCGGATGGTCAAGGTCGACCTGCGGACGGTGACCCTGAACGTGCCGCCGCAGGAGGTGATTACCCGCGACAACGTTCCCTGCCGCGTCAACGCGGTCGCCTACTTTCGCGTCGTCGACTCCAACCGCGCCGTGGTCGACATCGAGAACTACCTCGTCGCCACCTCGCAGATCTCGCAGACGGCGCTGCGCTCGGTGCTCGGCAAGGCGGAGCTGGACCAGCTGCTCGCCGACCGCGAGCGCCTCAACGAAGAGCTGCAGAAGATCATCGACGAGTCGACGGAGCCATGGGGGGTGAAGGTGACGGCGGTGGAGATCAAGGACGTCGAGATCCCCGAGCAGATGCAGCGGGCGATGGCGCGCCAGGCCGAGGCCGAGCGCGAGCGGCGGGCGAAGATCATCAACTCCGAGGGCGAGTTCCAGGCGGCCCAGAAGCTCACCGACGCCGCCGACATCATCAGCACCAACCCCGCCTCGCTGCAGCTGCGCTACCTGCAGACGCTGCTGGAAATCGGCAGCAACCAGAACACGACCGTGGTCTTCCCGCTGCCGATGGACGTGCTCGAGCCGTTCATCGGCAAAGGCGCGGCCGATCGTGCCGCGGGAACGGAGCGGCCGCCCCGCCCGCCCGCGCCGCCGGCCCCGCCGACGGTGGACGAGCCCGACCCTGGCGACCTCCCCCCCTCCCGCTCCTGAGCTCGCCGGAGATCCGAATCGACCAGCTGACTGGGCTGAGGACGATCCTCGCCCCCGGCCGGGCCGCGCGCCCGGACAGCTTCTCGGCCCGGGCGAGCGAGCCGAAGGGACCCGAGAACTGCCCCTTCTGCGAGGGCCGCGAGGACCGCACCCCGCCGGAGCTATATGCGACGCGGCCCGGGGGCGGCGAGCCGGACACGCCCGGGTGGACGACGCGGGTGGTGCCGAACCTCTACCCCGCCCTCGGCACCTCGCAAGGCGCTTTTCCGAACCAGGAGGACGTAAAGGCGCCTACGAGCGCCCCTGCCGCCGATGCCGGCGCCTTCGCCAGCGCCGGCGATCCACTGCTGGCGACGAAACGGGCGGGTGAACCGGACCTCTTCTCCTCGCGGCCGGCGGAGGGGACGCACGAGGTGCTGGTCAACTCACCCGCGCACCTGACCGCGATGGCCGAGCTCTCCGACGGCCAGTTCGCCGCCGCGATCGCGACCTGGCGCGAGCGGATGCGCGCTCATTCCGGCGCCTCCTACCTGCAGCTGATCGTCAACGAGGGGGGTGGCGCCGGGGCTTCGCTCGAGCACACCCACGCGCAGCTCTACGCGCTGCCGTTCGTGCCGGCAGCGGTCGCCCGCGAGCGCGAGCGGGTCGGCGCCTATGGCGAACGCACCGCCGGAGGCGGCCTCCTCAGCGACGTCCTCGTCGAGGAGGTGCGGCGGCGGGAGCGCCTGGTCGCGATCGACGACGAGGCGGCGCTGGTCTGCCCCTGGGCCTCGCGCTCGCCCTTCGAGCTGCGGGTGATCCCGCGCCGCGAGAGCGCCCACTTCGAGGAAGACGAGGGCGGGGCGGCGATGAT
This sequence comes from Solirubrobacterales bacterium, assembly GCA_035535295.1. Lineage (GTDB taxonomy): Bacteria > Actinomycetota > Thermoleophilia > Solirubrobacterales > 70-9 > VAYN01. The sequence goes on along the minus strand of DATLQI010000023.1, from coordinate 76,474 downwards.
CCAGACCGCGATGCGCGCCCTCGCCAAGCTCTTCGACGGCCCGCCCGAGCTCAACCTCTGGATCCGCACCGCCCCCCGCGGTGCCGAGCAGTTCCACTGGCACGTCGACATCGCCCCGCGCCTGACGATCAAGGCCGGCTTCGAGCTCGGCACCGGCGTCGACATCAACGTCTACCCGCCCGAGCGGGCCGCTTCCGACCTGCGCGAGTGCCTCTGATGCGCCCGACCGAACGGCCGATCCCCCGCTTCATCGCCGACACCACCCAGGAGGGGATCCCGCACGGCCGTTTTGCCGAGCGCTTGCGGGAGGAGTTCGCGAAAGCGATCGACGCGCTGGAAGATCTCCCGGCCGGAGTCGAGGTGCCCGCCGAGCTCGATTGGTTCCCAGAGCGGGCCTGGGGCGGCCGCGTCTGGGTCCCCTGCTCGACCTATACGGAGAGCGAGGAGGGGCGGCTGGAGCTGTTCGGCCACGTCTCCTACGTGCAGCCGCCCGGCGGCGAGCCGAGCGACTTCGCCGCCAAGGCCGACTTCACCGACATCCTCGCCGCCGACAACCCCGATTGGCGAATCGACATCAACGACGACGTAATCGGCCGTTGGCGAGGGGAGAACGGACGCGCCGGGGCAGTGACGCTGGTCTGGGGACGACCGCTGGTCCGCGGCGCCGTCGCCGCCACCGCCGTACTCGAGACCGAGACCGTCGATCAGGAGCTGATCTCGCAGGACCGCTTCACCCTCGTAGCCCTTGACGCCCTTGAGGGCTACGGCGACGACGTCTTCATGGAAGTGAAGCTCTGGAGCCGTCGCGCCGACGAGCTTGCCTCCGAGACCCTCTACGCCTGAAGCACGCCCCTAGGCGCTACGCAAGCACCTCGATCGGGAGATCGATCCCCGCTCGCGCCAATCGCGCGTCGAAGGTGAGCAGCGGTTCGTCGAGCATCAGCGCCAAGGCCACATAGAGGGCGTCATAGAAGCTGAAGTTGTCGCGCAAGCCCCAGGCGACGTGAATCAAGAGTTCGTGCTCCACCCGTTCGACCGGCAGCTCGTCGACTTCCCACAGAGCCCTTCCCGCGGCCTCTGCGGTGAGTTCGCCAAGGAGAACCGACCTCCGCAGCGCGTGACCTACCTCCGCATCAATCAGGTGCGGAGCGCACAGCGTGTGTTCATCAGCGTTGAGTCGCTCTCGGACCACCTCCGCTTGAGATCCATGACTGAGAAGCTCGACGAGCACCGATGCATCTACGACGGCCATCAGTCACCACGAGCTTCGCGGATGATGTCGACGATTTTCTGCGTGGTCAGGGTCGACCCGGCGCTCCGCCCTCTGCTCCTCGCGTAGATCTCATTGATCGTCGATTTCCGACTTCTCCGACTGAGCTCCCGCTTGATGTAGTCGGACATGCTCATCCCAGCCAGCGCTGCCCGCTGCTTCAGTTCCCGGTGCAGCTCGTCGGGCACGTTCCTGATCTGAATCATCTTGGACATGTGCAGAACATTATCCCGTGCTCCGGACATGTCGACCACCGTTGCAGTTCTCATGCAAGCGATCCTGCCGAGTCAAACCGCACCCGTGGTGCGCACTCCATGCCAAATCAGCAAATTCTTTGTCAACTAAGAGACAATTCGGCCCCTGCCCCGATAGCTCAGATGGATAGAGCGATCCCCTCCTAAGGGATAGGCCGCTGGTTCGAATCCAGCTCGGGGCATCCACCACGCTGCAGGCTTTCTCCCGGGACCCTGCAACTTTTGACCATCTGAGCTGCTTGTACCGAGAGTGCAGATCGTGATCTCTCGCCCCCGTTCCACCTTCACGCTGGGCATTGCCGTCGGGCTGCTGGTCCTGATGGCGGCTTTTGCAACCCGTGCGGGTGCGACTGGGCGCAGCATCCACTTCGACGGTCGCACCGTGCAGGCCGCCCCGGAGCGCTGGCCGGTCTACCGCCTGGCGCAGCATCCGGGCATGTGCGTGCGCCTCGATCGCCGTGCGGTCTACCTCGGCACGCCCTCGACCCATCAGCGCTGTCCCGCCGAGGCGATGGGGCGACAGCGGGCGATCTTGATTGAACCTGGTGGCGGTGCCCGTGCCTCGGTGCTCGCGATGGGAGCCCGGCGCGCCACCGCATCCGCGGGCGGCGCGGTCTTCACCGGCCTCGGATTCGACGCCTGCACGGCACCCTCTTCGAAGGCGATGGCGGCTTGGGAGGAATCTCCCTACCGGGCGGTCGGCGTCTACATCGGCGGCATCAACCGCGCCTGCTCGCAGCCGAACCTGACGCCAAGCTGGGTGGCGACTCAGACCGAAGCCGGCTGGCACCTGATCCCGACCTACGTCGGCCTGCAGGCCCCGACCAGCAGTTGCTCCAGCTGCGCCAAGCTCAGCTCCAGCCAAGCGACCGCCCAGGGAAGCGCGGCGGCAGTGGACGCGGTCGAAGAAGCGGGGGCGGTGGCGATGGGACCCGGCAGCCCGATCTACTTCGACATGGAGTCCTACAGTCAGACCTCGAGCGCAACCGCAGCGACGCTCGCCTTCCTCGAGGCCTGGACGGAGAAGCTGCACTCGCTCGGCTACCTCGCCGGCGTCTACAGCAGCAGCGCCTCGGGGATCGAGGACCTCGCCGGCCAGATCGGCACCGGGTACGAACTGCCCGACCACGTTTGGGTCGCCAACTGGAACGGGCAGCAAAACACTGCCGACTCAGTCCTTCCGGCGAGCGCTTGGAACCCGCATCGGCGGATCCACCAGTACCGGGGCGGCCATAACGAGACCTACGGCGGGGTGACGATCAACATCGACAACAACTACGTCGACGCCGCCACCGTCGGCTCCGCGACCCTGGTCAGCGGCGACAACCCGGTCGGCTACCTCGACCTCGCCACCTCTCCCGCCCCCGGCCAGGTCCGGGTCCGGGGTTGGGCCTTCGACCCCAACGCGCTGACCGAACCGCTCTCGATCCGCCTCTCGGTGGGAGGGAAGGAAGGGACTGCCGGCGCCGCCACCTACGAGCTCGGAGCGGTCGCGACCCGCTCCCGCCGCGACGTCGCCGCCGAGTTCCCCGAAGCAGGCCCGCGCCATGGTTTCGACTTGAGCCTGGCGACGGTCAAGTCCGGCCGCCAGCGGGTCTGCGCGTACGCGCTCAACGTCTCCTCGGGCGAAGACCGCCTGCTCGGTTGCAAGGGAGCGACGATCCCGGTGGCGCTGCGGCTCTCGAGCCTGAAAGCGAGCGGCAAGACCGTGCGGGTTCGGGTCACCTGCCTCTGGCCGACGGGAACCGAGTGCCCGGGCCAGATCCTGCTCCGCACCCGCTACCGCGTCGCTACCCACTCCCGCGGCGGGCCTCGCACCCGGCCGGTCAGCCGTCTGCTCGGCCGCACCGCCTTCCACCTCAGCGGCGGCGGCGCTCAAACCTTCCGTGTTCCGCTCAGCGCCGGTGGCCGCAGCCTGCTGCGCCAGCGCGGCCGCCTGAAGACCCAGGTCGTGGTGGCGATTCCGGGTGGACGGCGGACGGCCGTCGTCGGGTTGCGCGACTAATCGGTCCCGCCCAGCGCCTCGCGCAGGCGGGCGACCTCGGCCCGTAGCTCGCCGAGCTGGCGCTCGATCCGGTCGAGGCGGTCCTCTTCGACGTTGGAGCCCGAGGAAGATGCGGGCTCCGGCGCCATAGAGACCTCTGCAGCCCCTTCGTCCTGCTCCTCCTCACCGCTGAGCGTCTGCTCGAAGCGGTCCTCCTTCTGCCCGGGGCGCCGCGGATGCCGGATAACCAGCTCGCGCTCGAGCAGCCGCTCCAGCGTCTCCTGCACTGCCGGCAAACCGGGAAAGGGATGGAGACGCTCGCTGCGCTGCTTCAGCTCCCCGGGCGTCTGCGGGCCGCGCAGCATCAGCACTGCCAGCAAGGCTAGCTCTGCGTCGTCCACCCCGAGCGCCTCGGGCAACAGGTGCCGGTACTTGCGGGCGCGGCTGCCGGCGCCGCTCGCGAGCCGGGTCCAGCCGCGCTGCGCCAGCCGCCGCAGCGCCGCGCTGACCGTCTCCTCGTCGTAAGAGACGACCGGGTCGCGGTTGGTCGACTGGTTGCAGGCGAGCCGCAGCGCGTTCAGCGAAAGCGGATAGGCATCCGGCGTCGTCCGCTGCTTCTCGATCAGGCAGCCGACGATGCGGATCTCGACGGCGTCTGGCTCCATCAGCCGCGGTCGGGCCGGTCCGGGTAGATCTCGTCGATCGTGACCAGCGCCCGGTACGGCGCCTCGGCCGCCGCTTCGATCCGCTCCGCCCCGCCCGCGAGCCGGTCGACCACGGCAACGACACCAGCGACCTCGAGCCCCTCCTCACGCACCCGCCCAATCGCCGTCGCCGTCGACCCACCGGTCGTGACCGTGTCCTCCACGACCAGGCATCGCACCCCCGCCTCGACCGGCCCCTCGACCCACCGCTGCAGCCCGTGCTCCTTCCGCGATCCCCGCACGAAGAAGGCGACCAGGTCCTCACCCCCCGCCACCGCGATCGCCGCGCAGGCAGGAGGAATCGCCGCCGTCGCCGGACCACCAACCGCTTCGGCTCCCAGCTCATGAGCCGCCGCCGCGATCAACTCCCCCGCCGCCTTGAACCCAGCAGGCCGCATCAGCGTCCGTCGCGCATCCACGTAGTACTGCGCCGTCGCCCCGCTGGCCAAAGTCACTTCCCCCAGGATCAAAGAATGCTCTTTGAGCTCCGAGAGCAACGTCTGCTTTGCAGCAGCGAGATCGGTCACCGGTGAGTGTGTGTGACCAAGCAGATCAAGGACGCAGGGAGCGTGGCGTGCTCTGCACGCGAGCGACTGAGGACGCCGATATGCGCCGCGTCACACGCGCTCACCAGATGAAGATGTCCTCGCCGTAGTGGATGCGGTTGTAGATCTCGGGCTGATCGGCGATGAAGGTGCGCAGGCAGCCGTGGCTGGCGGGGTAGTCCGGGACCGAGTTGTAGCCGTGGACCGCGTAGCCGCCGTAGAAGTACCAGGAGTAGTACATCCCGTGGGAGTTGTAACCCGGTTCGGTGCGGATGAACTCGTAGTGGCCGGTCACCGTCGGAGTCGAGTACTTGCCCGAGGAAATCGGGTAGATCGCGAACGGCTTGTCGCCTTTGGCGAAGACGAGGACCTGCTTGGAAAGCGGTGCCTCGAGGTGTTCGCCGGCGCCCGGGTGCCGCACCTCGTAGCCGCCCTTGCCGGAGAAGGCTTTCTTCACCAGGCCGGCGCCGGCGCGCTCGCTGCGAGTCATCTCGTTGACCTTGCGATAGGCGAGGACGCCGCGGCCGGTCTTGCCGCCGTAGCAGCGCCCGTCGTTGGCGATGTAGCCCATCTCCCGCATCGCCTTCTTGAAGCCGACGACGACGTCGCCGCACTCGCCCTTGTGCAGGGCCGGGAAGCTCACCTTCCAGCTCTTGCGGACGCTGCTGTCGGCGCCGAGCTCCGGCGTCGCAACGTGCTTGGCGGCAACCGCGTACTTGCCGTTCTCCCGCACCTCGATGTTGGTCTTGAAGACGCCCTTGCCCCCCGCCTTGCGGGTGGAGAGGTTGCGGCTGAAGAGGACGTGGCCGTCGAGGTAGAAGGTGACCTTGACCTTCTCGCCGGCGACGAAGGGAGAGAGCGTGCCGCTGACCGGCACCGTCTGCATGATCTCCGCGCGGCCCTTCTTCAGGTTCCCGACCTTGACCTTCACCGTCGCCTCCGCAGCGGGGGTCGGCGCCGGCGCGGGTTTCGGCTTCGGGGCGGCAACGGCGGTCGCGGGCAAAGCGAGGATGCCGGCGACGACGAGCAGGGACGAGAGACGACGATTCACGCGCGGCATCCTACTGAGCGAGGAGGGCGACAGAGTTGTTCAGCGCGTGCAGCAGCATCCCGGGGACGATCGAGCCGGTCTTCTCATAAAGCAGGCAGAAGATGAAGCCGAGGATGGCTAGCGGCGGCACGGCGCTGAGCCCGGTGAAGGCGTGGAGGAGGCCGAAGACGACGCCGGCGATCAACGCCGCGGGCACCATCGGCAGCCGCTCCCGCAGGCCGCCGAAGAGCATCCCGCGGAAGCAGAGCTCCTCGGAAAAGGGGGCGGCGATGGCGATCAGCAGGACCTGGACCGGCAGCGGCCCGAAGCTTTCGGCGATGTCCTCCTGTTCCGGTTCGACGATGAGGAGCGAGTACAACCCGAGCAAGACCAGATAGGCGATCAGGGCAACGACCATCCAGAGCAGGGCGGAGGGCTCGAACCGCCTGAGGCCGAGGCGGCGCATAGCCGACCCGAGCGAAGCAGCCCCGTTGGAGCGGGCGACGAAGAGGGGCACCAACACCAGGCCGAGGACGAGACCGACCTGGGCGACGATGTTGCCGGTCGCGGTGAGGCCGCCCTCGGCGTCGGTGAAGGCGATCGCGGGAAGGCCGAGGATCAGCCCGACGACGATCGCCAGCACGGCGCCGATGACAGCCCCGCCCGGCCCCCAGTTCGAGGGCGGGAACCCGCGCTCGGGCGTCTCGGCGACAGGCGGGACGGCTAGGTTCCTCTCCATGTCGCCCGCAGTCTCACAGGTCTCCCGCACGACCCGGACCCGGCTGCGGATCCTGCGCCGCCTCGCCTTCCTCGGCGTCGTCCTCGTCGTCGCGATGCTGGCGCTGAGCCAGTTCACCGAGCTGAAGGAGCTGGCAACCGGCGTCCTCGCCTCGACCGCGCTGGTCGTCGCCGTCGTCGGCTTCGCCGCTCAGCGCACCCTCGCGAACATGATCGCCGGGATCCAGATCGCCGTCTCCCAGCCGATCAGCATCGGCGACCGCATCAGCTTCGAAGAGCGGGAGGGGCGGGTCACCGACATCACCCTCTCCTACACCTACGTCGACCCCGGCGACGGCAGCTCGGTGGTGATCCCCAACCAGCTGCTGACCGAAGGTGTCGTCCACAACCACTCGACCGAAGACACCGTCGCCTGACGGCCTCGGGCGCGAAGTACCCTCTGCTGGATGACGCAGCGCACTCGGCGACGCCAGCGCCGGCGCGGGGGGATCGGCGCCAAGCTCCTCCTCGTCGGAGGCGGCGTCGTCGCCCTGCTCGGGATCGCCGCGATCACCGTCGCCTCCTGGGTGCTCGACGTCGCCGCCGACGCCCCCTCGCTTTCCACCTGCGAGCCGATCGCCAAGGGCGGCAACACGGTCCTCTACGCCGCCGACGGCTCCAAGCTGGGGGTCGTCGCCTCGCCGCAGGTGCGCTCGCTGGTCTCAATCGAGAAGGTGCCGAAGAGCCTGCAGCTGGCGACCGTCGCGATCGAGGACCAGCGCTTCTACCAGCACGACGGGCTCGACTACGAGGGGATCCTGCGGGCGGCGCTGAAGGACCTCGAAGCCGGCGAAGCGGTCGAGGGCGGCTCGACGATCACCCAGCAGCTGGTCCGCAACCTCTGCATCCGCAACCCGAAGCGGACGCTGGAGCGCAAGATCGTCGAGGCGCAGCTGGCGATCGAGTACGCCGAACGCCACAGCCGCAAGGAAATCCTCGGCTCCTACCTCAACGTCGCCTCCTACGGGACGGTCGCAGGGACGACCGCGGTCGGCGTCGGCGCCGCCGCCAAGGTCTTCTTCTCGAAGCCGGTCTGGAAGCTGAAGCTGCCGGAAGCGGCGCTGCTGGCCGGCCTGCCGCAGGCGCCCTCCGAATACAACCCGCTGCTGAACCCGCAGGCGGCGAAGGCGCGTCGCAACCAGGTGCTGGGGAAGATGGCGAAGCTCGGTTACGTCAGCGAGGAGCGGGCGCGGGCGGCGATGGCGAGCGGACTGCGAGTCGACCTCGACGAGAGCTATTTCGAGCACCGCGAGCCCTACTTCTTCGACTACGTCGAAAACGAGCTGATCGACCGCTACGGGGCGAACACGGTCCGCCGCGGCGGACTCGAGGTGCAGACGACGATCGAGCCCGAGCTGCAGGAAGTCGGGCTGGAAGCGATGCGCTCGGCGCTGCCCTACTCGACCGACCCCTCCTCGGCGCTGGTCTCGATCGACCCGCGCAACGGCCGGATCCGGGCGATGGTCTCCAGCTCCAGCTACGACGAGAGCAAGTTCAACCTCGCCGCCCAGGGACACCGGCAGCCGGGCTCGACCTTCAAGACCTTCGTCCTGACCACGGCGATCCGCCAGGGAATCGACCCCTATCGCACCTACTACACCTCGAAACCGCTGGACCTCTACCTGCCGCGGTGGGGCCACTGGACGGTCCACACCGCCGACGAAGGCTATTTGGGGACGGTCAACCTGCAGCAGGCGACGGTCGCCTCCGACAACACCGTCTTCGCCCAGCTCGACCTCGACGTCGGCCCGAAGGCGGTGGCGGCGACCGCGCACCAGATGGGGATCGTCTCGCCACTCGACGGGATCCCGGCCGAGGGGATCGGCGGCCTGCGGATCGGGGTCTCGCCGCTGGAGATGTCGAGTGCCTACGCCACCCTTGCCGCGGGCGGCGTCCACCGCAAGCCGATCGCGGTCACCAAGGTCGTCTTCCCCAACGGACACGTCGACCACCCCGACCGGGCGAAGCCGCGGCAGGCCGTCTCGCCGGCAGTGGCCTGGCAGGTGACCCGGCTCCTCCACGACAACATCACCGAAGGGACCGGCACCGGCGCCTACACCGGCTGCGCCGGCCAGGCCGGCAAGACCGGCACGACCGACGAATACACCGATGCCTGGTTCGCCGGCTACCAGCCCAACCTGGCGACGGTGGTCTGGGTCGGCTATCCGGAATCGAACGACGTCTCGATGTCGAGCGTGCACGGGACGATCGTCTTCGGTGGCACCTTCCCGGCTGACATCTGGCACTCGCTCTACGCCAACGCCGGCGTGCCCTGCGAGGAATTCACCGAACCGAAACAGCAGGTCAACTGGGCGCCGTTCTACGGCCGCTACGCCCGTTCGAGCCCGCGCGACGACAGCAGCCTCGGCGGTGGCTCGGGCAAAAGCGGTGACGAATCGCCGCCGCCCGGCAGCGCCGCGGTCGGCGGCTACGACCCCGACGCCTACGCGCCCGGCACGGGGCAGGAACCGTACGTCCCGCCGCCGCCCCCGGGCCCGCAGAGCGTCGGCGGCGGCGAGAACGCGGGCGGGTAAGGGCCGATCGATCCCGGCCTCGCCTTCGCCTTGATGTGGGCCGGCTTCGCCGGCTACCTCGGGTTCCTCGCGGCGGCACCGCGGCTTGGTCGGCGCGTCGTCTGGGGCACGATCCTCGTCCTCGTCACCGCCTTCGCCGTCGCCCCAGTCCTTCTCTCTCACGACGTCTACAGCTACGTCGACTACGCCCGCCTCGGGGTGCGCCACGGCCTCGATCCCTACGTGCATCCGCCGCTTGCCGCACCGAATGACCCCGCCTACTCCCAAGTCACCTGGACCGAAGCGACCAGCGCCTACGGCCCCCTCTTCACCCTCCTCACCTATCCGCTTGCCTGGCTGCCGGTCGGTGTCGCGGTCGCAGTCCTGAAGGGGGCCGCGGCCCTCTCGGTCCTCGGCATCGCCGCCCTCACCGCCCGTATCGCCGCCTGGCGCGGCGCCGACCCGCTCCGCGCCGCCGCCTTCGTCGCCCTCAACCCCCTCGTCCTCGTCCACGTCATCGGCGGCGCCCACAACGACGGCCTGACGATGCTGCTGGCAATGGCCGGCGTCGCCGCCCTCCTCAGCGCCCGCACCTTCAGCGGCGGCGCCGTCCTGACCGCCGCGATAGCCACCAAGCTCCCCGCCGCCCTCCTAGCCCCCTTCGCCCTCATCGGCGCTCACCAACCGCGGCCGACGGGACGAAAGTACCCCTATATGGAGGGAAATCGTCCCGTCAGCCGACTGGTTCTCGGTGGCGCAGGCGCTGCGGCTGCGATCGGGGTCGCGGCGTGGGTCGCCTTCGGCTGGGACTGGCTGCACGGCTTCGGCCTCGCCGGGGAGAACCAGAGCCGGACGAGCTACATGAGCATCCCGATCCTGGCCGCCCGCCTGACCGGCCTCGACCCCGACGCGACCCGCCTGGCCGCCGCCCTCCTCTTCGCCACCGCACTCGCCGGTCTCCTCGTTTGGACCTGGCGAGGAGCGGACTGGCTACGCGCCAGCGCCTGGGCCTACCTAGCCCTCCTCCTGGCCACCAGCTGGCTCCTCCCCTGGTACCTGCTCTGGATACTGCCGCTGGCCGCTATCTCAAGAGACCGCCCGCTGCAGCTGCTCACCCTTGTACTCACTGCTTATCAACTAGGCGCCCGCATCCCTCTCTGAACCCACGGCTCCTGTCGAAGGAGGGTCCTGACCCCCTCCGAACGGCTTGTACTTCTCGGGCAGGCGGCTCTAGGACTGCGGCACCACGACCCACCCGAGCAAGTTGAGTGAGGAGGGGGTCAGGACCCTCCAACCCCAGCCCTCTGAGCCTCTTCCTCCTCCGCCGACGGATGCAAGATCCCCGTCTGAATGCTCCACCCCTCGCGCCGCCCCAGCGCCGTCACGATCCCGACGTAGATCAGTTCCGCCACCGTCAGCACCCCCCGCACCGCGATCGCTATCAGCGACCCCAAAGCGAAGCTCTTGCTCGGCAGCGCCGCCTTCAACCCCCAAGCGAAGGCGGCGTCTTTGGGACCGAGTCCGGCCGGTGCGATCAGGGTGACCAGCGCCGCGAAATAGCCGATCGCCTGCGCGGCCCCGACCAGGAGGATGTCCTCGGTGGGGATGAAGGTGACCGAGCGGGCGACGCAGTAGAGGCCGAGTGCGATCACCAGCCAGTTGAAGGTGTAGAAGGCGATCAGCGCGATCACGCCATGCAGCGGGATCACCGCCGGCAGCGGCTCGCGGCCGAACATCCGCAGGACCCGGTTCGCCAGCGGGCCGAAGACCTTCGGGTGCAGCAGCGCGATAGCCGCCGGTATCAGCAGCAGCACCGCCCAGCGGAAGGACTCCCCCTGAAGGTCCGGGTGCTTGATGATGAAGTAGGAGGCGACGACGACCGCGGAGGTGGCGGAGACCGCCTGTTCGTAGACGATGCTGGCAATCGTGATCCGCCGCGGAATCCCGGCTTTTTCGGAGAGCAGCACCCGCCCGAGCACGTAGAGGACGCTGCCGGGGACGTAGCGCGCCAGCAGCGGCTGCCCCCAGGCGACCTGTGCGCGGCCGAAGCCGATCCGGTAGCCGAGGAAGCGGAGGGCGAGGTCCCAGCCGAAGGCGCTGAGGACGTAGAAGATCGGCAGGACGACGATCGCCGGGACCAGCCAGCCGACGTGGAAGTGGATCCCCTCGTCCTTGATCTCCCCCCATTGGTTGATGACCGTCAGCACGAGGAAGCCGAAGATCACGACGGCGAGGCCGATCTGGAGGGCGAGGCGGACTTTGCGGCTACGCGGCGGCTTTTTGCCGACCTGCGCCCCTGCCTCGCCTACCCGGTGCAGGAATGGTTGGCGGCTCTCCACGTCCGGGCTCACCTTAGTCACTGGCTGTCTGGAATAGTCGGAGAGATGGGCGAGTTCGAGTTGCTGGCGAAGCTGCGCGAGCGCCTCCCCGAGGCGGGCCCCCGGGTTGACGTGGGGAGTGGCGACGACGCCGCGATTACCGTTCCGGGCGGCGCCACCGCCACCTCAGTCGACGCGATCGTCGAGGGGGTCCACTTCCGCCGCGACGAGGCGGACCTGCGGACGATCGGCCGCAAGGCGCTTGCAACCGCCCTCTCCGACCTCGCCGCGATGGGGGCGGAGGCAGGCGAGGCCTACGTCGTCCTCGGCGCTCCGGAGGACCTCGCAGAAGACGACTTCCACGCCCTCCTCGACGGGATGGTCGAACTCGCACACACCACCAGCACCACGATCGCTGGCGGTGACCTGACGCGGGCGCCGGTCTTGACCCTGGCGATCACCGTCGTCGGCCACGCGCCGGCGCCGTCCGACTTCGTCACCCGCGGCAACGCCGAGCCCGGAGACGTCGTCGTCCTCACCGGCGAGATTGGCGGCGCCGGCGCCGGCCGCCTCCTGCTCGACGACCCGAGTCTCGCTGCCGCGGTGTCCGAGGAGACCGCGGCCGTGCTCCGCGCTCGGCAGCTCGATCCCTCGCCGCGCCTGCGCTCCGGCCGCGCCCTTGCCCGGGCAGGCGCCCACGCGATGATCGACCTCAGCGATGGGTTGGCTGGCGATGCCGGTCACCTTGCCCGCGCCAGCGGTGTTGCGCTCGCGATCGACGCCGGCGCGCTGCCGCTGGCTGAGGGCGTTGCCGAGGTCGCCGCCGCGGCTGGGCACGATCCCCTGGAGCTGGCGGTCGCCGGCGGCGAGGACTACGAGCTGCTGGCAGCGCTGCCAGAGGACGCTCTCACCGAAGCGTCCCTGCGAATGGGCGAAGCCGCCGAGACGACCCTCACCCCGATCGGCAAGGTCGCGGCCGGAGACGGTGTCGAGCTCAGGCTGCCCGGGGGCGGACTACTGGCGGCTGAGGGCTATGACCATTTTGCGGAGCCGTAGCGTGGATCCCAGTCAACAGCTCGCGAACGCCACGACGGGAGAGCATCGCCATCGCGACCTGCGCGGGGTCCGGCTTGTAGCTGCCGGCCTCAACCAGAGATTTCAGTTCCTGGGGCTCCATGATTGCCTTCGCGGTCATTATCGGCCCCGTTACCCGGATCCTTAGTTCTTAGTACTCGCACATGCGTCCAAACTGGCGCGGCGACTACCCTTTGAGGTCGTGCCGAATGGATCAGCCCGCATCCTCCTCGTCGACGACGAGCAATCGATCCAGACCCTGCTCAGCTACCCGCTGCGCAAGGACGGCTACCACGTCACCTCCGCCCTCGACGGCTCAGAGGCCCTCCGTCGCTTCGAGGAAGGGCGCTTCGACCTGGTCATCCTCGACCTGATGCTGCCGCAGATCGGCGGCGTCGAAGTCTGCCGTCAGCTGCGCTCGCGCAGCCAGGTGCCGATCATCATGCTGACCGCGAAAGGCAGCGAGACCGACAAGGTCGCCGGGCTCGAGGTCGGCGCCGACGACTACATCACCAAGCCCTTCTCGATGCGGGAGTTCCGCAGCCGGGTGAAAGCGGCGCTGCGCCGCTCGCGGATGGGCGGCGAGGCCAGCGAGGGCGGCGCGATCGAGGTCGGCGAGCTGACGATCGACTTCGACCGCCGCACGGTCAGCCTCGCGGGGGAGGAAGTCAAGGTCACCTACGTCGAGTTCGAGATCCTCGGCGCCCTCGCCCGCTCCCCCGGCCGCGTCCTTACGCGGGAGACGCTGTTGGAGCACGTATGGGGGGATTCCGAGTACCGCGACCCGCGCACGGTCGACGTGCACATCCGGCACCTGCGCGAGAAGCTGGAGGGGGACCCGAAAGAGCCCGAGTACCTCTTCACCGTGCGCGGGGTCGGCTACCGCTTCCGGGACTAGCCTCGATGCGGGGGCTCCGGCTCAGCGACCTCGCCAGCCGCATCACCCTGATCTCGATCGCGATCGCGGTCGGCGCCACCGCGGTCGTCTACGTCTACGCGGTCGCGATCGGCGGCTCGGCCAGCGGCGACAGCGACGTCAAGCTGCAGATCCTCACCGGCGGCCTGATCGCGGTCGCGATCGCCACCGCGATCGGCCTCTATTACACGCGCGCCGCCGCCAGCAACATCCGCAGCCTGCAGGAAGCCGCCCGCAAAGTCGCCGACGGCAACTTCGAAACCTCGATCCCGGTCGCCTCGGCCGGACAGCTCGGCGACCTCGCCCGCACCTTCAACGAGATGCAACGCCGCCTCGCCGAGCTCGACAGCGCCCGCAAGCAGTTCATCGCCAACGCCTCGCACGAGCTGCGGACGCCGATCTTCAGCCTCGGCGGCTTCGTCGAGCTGCTCGAAGACGAGGACCCGAGCCCGGAGGAGCGGGCCGAGTTCGTGCGGACGATGCGCCAGCAGATCGAGCGGCTGACGAAGCTGACGACCGACCTCCTCGACCTCTCCCAGCTCGACGCCGGCGCGGTCGAGATGCGAGCCAGCGCCGTCGACCTCACCGCCCTGGCCCGCGAGGTGACCCGCGAGTTCGGGGCGCGGGCCGAGCTGCGCGGCTCCCGCCTGCAGCTGCGGACCCCGGACCAGGCGGCGATCGCCCTCGGCGACCCCGATCGGGTGCGGCAGATCATCCGTATCCTCCTCGACAACGCCCTCACCCACACCCCCGAGGGCACCGACGTCACCGTGACCACCTACTCCGCCAACGGCCGCGCCGAGCTGACTGTCTCCGACGCTGGGCCGGGGATCCCGCAACGCGCCCAGAAGCGGATCTTCGAGCGCTTCTACACGGCCGAGAAGGCGGGTGGCTCCGGCCTCGGGTTGGCGATCGCCACCGAGCTCGCGCAGCGGATGCAGGGTGAGATCACGATCAGCTCCAGCCGGCGCTTCACCGCTTTCACCCTCGACCTGCCGCCAGGGACGCGCGAAGTGACCGCGCCGAGAGCGTCTCGGACCGCGGTCAGGGCCGCCTCGTGAGGCGACCCCTCATCCTCCTCTCGCTGCTGGCCAGCCTGGCCTTCCTCGCCGGTTGCGGCTCGGCGGACGAGAGCTCGACGCAGGGCCCCGGCACCGCGGCGAAAGTTGCCCAGCCCCCCGAGCCGGAAGTGGTCATCGAGGCCTCCAGCCCCGGCTTCGACACCACCCAGATCTACGAAGAGGCCGCTCCCGGAGTGGTGACGATCCGCTCGGTCTTCGACGCCGGCGCCGCCGAAGGCTCCGGCTTCGTCCTCGACGGCAACGGCGAGATCGTCACTAACGCCCACGTCGTCACCGACGAATCGAGCGGCGACCGCGAACCGGCCAAGCAGGTGTACATCGAGTTTCCGGACCGCAACGTCGTCGCTGCCGAAATCGTCGGTTTCGATCCCTTCGTCGACGTCGCCCTGTTGAAGATCGCCCCCGACGGGTTCGACCTGCACCCGCTCGAGCTGGGCGACGACCAAGACCTGCGGGTCGGCCAGCCAGTCGCCGCAATCGGCAGCCCCTTCGGGGAGCAGCAGTCGCTCTCGGTCGGTGTCGTCTCCGCCACCGACCGCGCGGTCAAATCTCTCACCCAATTTGAAATCTCCGGCGCGATCCAGACCGACGCCTCGATCAATCCCGGCAACTCGGGAGGACCGCTGCTGGACGCCGGCGCCCGCGTGATCGGGATCAACCAGCAGATCGAGACCAACTCCGGCGCCAACGACGGGGTCGGGTTCGCGGTGCCCGTTTCCGCGATCAAGCGCTCGGTCGCCCAGTTGCGCGAGGACGGCGAAGCCGAATACGCCTACATCGGCGTCTCCGGGCAGCCGCTCTACCCACAGCTGGCGAACAAGCTTGACCTCGACACCACCTTCGGCAGCCTCGTCGCCGAGGTCGTCTCCGGTGGGCCCGCGGAGAAGGCCGGGATCAAGGGTGGCAACGACAAACTGCGTTTCCAGGCCGCCCAATACCGGACCGGAGGCGACGTGATCCTGCAGGTGGGGGGAAAGGACATCGTCCGCCCTGACGACCTTGCCGAAGCGATCTCCTCCTACCAGCCGGGCGACGTGGTGACGCTGACGCTACTGCGGGACGGGAAGCACGAAGACGTCGACGTGACTCTCGGCAAGCGCCCCGACAGCTCCGGCTCGGGCTGAGCGCCGGCCGTCCGCGGTGGCGGCTGGACACCACGTCGCCGCCTATCGGTGTAGAACTCCAGCCTTGCTTCAGGAAGTCGCCCTCGGCCACAAGACCCTCGCCGACTACACCCACATCGTCGGCAAAGACCTGACGGAGCAGATCCGCGAGCTCGCCGAGCCGTTGAAAGGCAAGCGGGTGCTCCACGTCAGCGCCACCGCTTTCGGCGGCGGGGTCTCGGAGATCCTCTACACGCTGGTGCCGCTGATGCGGGACGTCGGGCTCGACGCCCACTGGCACGTGATCTTCGGCAAGGAAGAGTTCTACAACGCAACCAAGCTCCTGCACAACTCGCTGCAGGGCGCCGAGGAGACCCTTAGCGACGAACAGTGGGAGATCTTCGACGAAATCAACGCGATGAACGCCGAGGGCTTGCAGGGCGAGTGGGACGTCGTCATCGTCCACGACCCGCAGCCGATCGGCCTCCGCCGCGGCGCCCTCGCCAAGGGCGGAAAGTGGATCTGGCGCTGCCACATCGATCTCTCGACGCCGAACCCGGCGCCAATCGAGCGGCTACTGCCGATGATCGAAGAGTACGACGCCAGCGTCTGGCACATGGAGCAATACGTGCCCAACGACATGGGCCGCCACCGCGAGGCGGTCAAAATCATGCCGCCGGCGATCGACCCGCTCTCGCCGAAGAACATGGCCTTCTCCCCCGAGGACGCCGCCTTCGTCTGTCGCCAGTTCGGGATCGACGTCGACCGGCCGCTGATCACCCAGGTCTCCCGCTTCGACCCGTGGAAGGACCCGATCGGCGTCATCGACGCCTACCGCGAGGTGACCGAGCAGGTGCCGGAGGCGCAGCTGGCGATGGTCGGCTCGATGGCCACCGACGACCCCGAGGGGATGGAGTACTTCCAGAAAACCTTCGAATACGCGGGCGGCGACGAGGACATCAAAATCCTCAGCAACCTCAACAACGTCGGCGCGATCGAGGTCAACGCCTTCCAGTCGCAGTCCGACGTCTGCCTGCAGAAGTCGATCCGCGAGGGGTTCGGCCTCACCGTCACCGAGGCGCTCTGGAAGGGGCGGCCGACCGTGGCCGGCAACGTCGGCGGCATCCCCCTGCAGATCGAGGACGGGGTCAGCGGCTTCCTCGTCGACTCCCCCTCGGAGTGTGCCCAGCGCTGCCTCGAGATCCTCCGCGACCCCGGCCTCGGCAAGCAGCTCGGCCGCGAGGGCAAGGAGCACGCCCGGCGCCGGTTCCTCACCCCGCGCCTGCTGCGCGACTGGCTGCAGCTGTTCGGCGACATCGGCGACTGAGCCGGTCGCGACCAGCGCTACCCCATAGTCGGTACCCCCGGATGGTCCGTTGAGCGGCCAGGCACGCCTGGATAACCCGCCTGGCACACTTCGTATCTCTGCGTCCTCGGGTTTGCCTTTGCCAACCGGCAAAGGCTTCACCCTGCGTCCTTGATCTGCTCGGCCAGTCGCGTTCCCAGTCAGCGCCTGGCCGCTCAACGGACCATCTAGTCTCTGCGGCGTGAGCTCCTCGCCCCTGATCATCGTCTCCAACCGGGGTCCGCTCCAGTTCGACCGCGACGAGAACGGCCAGCGGACCGTCCGCCGCGGCGGCGGCGGCCTGGTGACCGCGCTCTCGGGCCTCGTCTCCCACCGCGACGCCCTCTGGATCGCCTCGGCGATGACCGAGGAGGACGTCGCCGCCTCCGAGGAGGCGGGCGGGCCGATCGAGCAGGAGCTGGACGGGATCGATTACCGGGTGCGGCTGGTCGGCAGCGATCCGGATGCCTACGACCGCTTCTACAACGTGATCGCCAACCCGATCCTCTGGTTCATCCAGCACTACCTCTGGGACATCTCCAACGCGCCGGACATCCGCCAGCAGGAGATCGACGCCTGGGACTACGGCTACCAGACGGTCAACCAGGACATCGCCCGCGCCGTCCTCGCCGAGATCGAGGGGCAGGCGGACCCGCTGGTGATGCTGCACGACTACCACCTCTACACCGCCCCGGGAATGATCAAGGCCGAGCGCCCGGACGCCTTCCTCCACCATTTCGTCCACATCCCCTGGTCGCAGCCCGACAGCTGGCGGATCCTGCCGAAACGGATCCGCGAAGCGATCTACGAGGGGATGCTGGCCAACGACATCATCGGCTTCCACACCCACGCCTACTGCATCAACTTCCTCCGCTGCTGCGACGAACTGCTGGAGGACATCGAGGTCGACTACCACGCCGCCGAAGTTCGGCACGCGGGCGGCAGGACGATCGCCCGCGCCTACCCGCTGGGGATCGACGCGCAGCGGCTGAAACGAGCCGCCGCCTCACCCGAGGTCGCCGAGGCCGAGCGCGAGGTGCTCGAGCGCCGCCGCCAGCACCTGATCATCCGCGTCGACCGCGCCGACCTCTCGAAGAACGTGCTGCGCGGGTTCACCGCGTTCGACACCTTCCTCACCCAGCATC
Source organism: Solirubrobacterales bacterium (assembly GCA_035535295.1). GTDB lineage: Bacteria > Actinomycetota > Thermoleophilia > Solirubrobacterales > 70-9 > VAYN01. The sequence goes on along the minus strand of DATLQI010000023.1, from coordinate 58,414 downwards.
CCGAGTTCCGCGAAAAGGTCACCTTCATCGCCCACCTGCAGCCCTCCCGCCAGGACGTGCCCGAGTACGCCGAGTACCTGGAGCGGATCGAGGCCCTGGTGGCGGTCGTCAACCACCGCCACGGCACCACCGACTGGATGCCGATCGACCTGAAGATCTACGAGAACTTCCACGACGCGGTCGCCCGCTACAAGCACTTCGACCTGCTGATGGTCAACTCGCTCTTCGACGGGATGAACCTGGTCGCCAAGGAGGCGCCGGCGGTCAACACCCGCGACGGGGTGCTGATGCTCTCCGAGAACACCGGCTCCCACGAGGAGCTGCTCGATTACGTCCTCTCGGTCAACCCCTTCGACATCCAGGAGCAGGCCGACGCGATCCACCGGGCTCTGACGATGGAGCCCGAGGACAAACGCCGGCGGGCGGAGGGCCTGCGGGAGATCATCTTCTCCCGCAACCCCGGCGACTGGGTCGACGACCAGCTGAAGGACATCGAGGCTGCCCGCTCGCACGCCTGAGGGGGGAGAGTTTTGCTCGCTGCTCCCTTAAGTAGGGATGCGGGGCATACGAGTTCGATGGGCGGGGATGGGGAGGGTGGTGGCAGTTGTCGCCGGGCTGCTGATCGCCCTGCAGGCGCTGCCCGCCCTCCTGCGTCCACCCGAGCCGCCGCCGCTGGCCGCTGACGTGGGGCTGCCGCGGGTAGTTCCGGCGCCCGTTGAGCCTCCCCCTCCCGAGGTGATCAGGCGCAGGCCACGGCCGAAGCACCGCTACAAGCGACATCGGACCGAGCGCGGCAGAGCTTTTGGGCCTATAGCGGCAAAAAGCTCTGCCGCAGGCATGGATACGCGATCGTCAGCCTCGCCACCGCCATCCGCACCACTTCCTCCGTACGAACCGCCGTCGGCGCCTGCGCCTGCGCCTGCCTCCGCACCACCCGCCCCTCCTCCAAGCGACGGCTCGGAAGAGTTCGCGCCGCGCTAGCGCCATCCCGCCGCTATAGTCCTTCGCCGTTTTGGCCGCACCACGCGAATACGAGCTGGTCCTGATGCTGGACCCCCAACTCGACGCCCCCGCGCGCGACGCGCTGGCGCAGGATGCCCGAGGCCAAATCGAGGCCAAAGGCGATCTCAAACACGAGAACACCTGGGGCCTGCGGAAGATGGCCTATGAAATCAACCACCGCACCGAGGCGGACTACCGCTGGATGCGGTTCGAGGCCCCGAGCGACCTGCTCGACTCGCTCGACCACAACCTGAAGATCGCCGACGGCGTCCTCCGCTTCCGGATCTTCAAGGTCGACGCCGACGCGCCGGTGATCGTCCCGCCCGCCGTCAGCGCCGCCCCCGGCCCGCGCGAGCGCAGCGCCCAGGGAGCCCGCGAGGATCGCGGCGACTCCCCCGACGACACCGAGGAGTAACCGGCGTCTGCCGCTGTTTGCGGGAAAGCCTCTCCCCGAGGGGGGAGAGTCGAGCCGGCTGCCTCCTTAGACTGGAATCCAGACAAGCGAATCCAGAGGAGTGAGTGATTTGGCAGCTTCGAACGTGAACGTGGTCGTGATCACCGGGAACCTGACCCGGGATCCGGAGCTGCGTCATCTCGGCAGTGGAACCGCCGTCTGCAAGCTGCGCGTGGCGGTCAACAGCCGGCGCAAAGACGGGCAGAGCGGCGAATGGGTCGACAAGCCCAATTACTTCGACGTCACCGTCTGGGGAGCGCAGGGCGAGAACTGCGCCAACTACCTCGCCAAAGGCCGTCCGGTCGCAGTTGAAGGCCGGCTCGACTGGCGCGAGTGGGAGGACCAGGGCGGCAACAAACGCCAGAGCGTCGAGATCATCGCCAACACCGTCCAGTTCCTCGGCTCACGCGACGGGTCGGGCGGCGGTGGCAATGGAAACGGCGGCAACGGCGGTGGCTTCGCCCCGCCACAGAGCGACGTCCCCGCCGATATGTCCGACTTCGGCGGCGCCCCCGCAGGTGCCGGCGCCAGCGAAGACGACATTCCCTTCTAGTCGGTACCCGGAGTAGAGGCTCACAGAGCGCCGCTCAGCGGCGCTCTGTAGCATGCCCGGCCGGATGGCAAGGACTGCTGACACCTCTTCACGCGGTGGCTCCCGGCGCGGCGGACGGCGCGGGGCCGACCGTGCGCGACCCCGCAAGTACACCCGGGTCAACTCCGAGGTCGTCGACTACAAGGACCTGAACCTGCTGCGACGCTTCCTCTCCGACAAGGGGAAGACGCGCGGGCGCCGGGTCACCGGACTTTCCCGCCGCCACCAGCGTCAGCTCTCGGTGGCGGTGAAGCGGGCGCGCGAGATCGCCCTGCTTCCCTACGTCGGAGAGCGCTGATGGCGCAGGCAATCCTGCTCCAGGACGTCGATTCGCTCGGCGAGCGCGGCCACGTCGTCGACGTCGCCCCCGGCTACCTGCGCAACTACCTGATCCCGCGCAAGCTGGCGCAGCCGGCAACCGCTGGCGCTCTCGAGGAAGCGAAACGGCGGATGGAGGCGGCCGAGCGGGCCGCCAAAGCTCGGACCGAACGCGAAGCGGAGGCCGCTGGCCTGCTCTCGAAGACGGTGCTGACGATCCACCAGCGGGCCGGCGAGGACGGCAAGTTATTCGGCTCGGTCGGGCCGAAGGAGATCGTCGACGCGCTGAGCGACGCCCGCGGTCTGCGGTTCGAGAAAAAACAGATCCAGCTCGAGCAGCCGCTGCGCGAACTCGGCACCTTCATGGTCGAGATCGAGCTCTCCGACGGCACCACCGCTGCGGTGAAGACGATCATCAGCGAGGAGAAGTAGTCCTCCTTCGTCGTCGCAGGTCTGGCTGGGTTCGCTCCGAGCGGGCGACGGTCGGCCTCGCAACCGTGGCTCTCGCCGCCGCCGGCACCGTGATTGCCGGGCAGTTCAGCCGCATGCTGGCGCGGCGGGCGAGCGAGGCGCACGACCCCGAAGCGCTGCTGGAATCGGCTCCCGCCGCGGCCGCCGACACGGTCGGCGTCGCCGTTCGCGGCTACGAAGAGGCCCCGCGCTATGAAACCGTCCTCTTCAACCTGCTGGCGGGCTTCCTCGGCTCCTTCGCCCTGGTGCGACTCTCGACCTGGGCGATCCGCGACGGTCGCGGCCCCTTCCGCAACGTCAGCATCGGCGGCCGCCACATTCATCATTTCGTGCCGGGGATCCTGCTCGCCTTTGGCTCCGGCGCAGCCGGACTGTTGACCGACGACGACGAGCTCGAGCAGAAGCTGGCGATTCCGATGGGAGCCGGCTTCGGCCTCACCTTCGACGAGGCGGCGCTGCTGCTCGACCTGCGCGACGTCTACTGGAGCCGCGAAGGCCTGCTCAGTGTCCAGCTCAGCCTCGGCGCCACGGCGATCCTCAGCATCGCCATCCTCACCCTGCGGATGCTGCGCCGCGGCGAGCGGCGCCAGGAGCAGGAGGGCCTGATCCCTCCCGCCCATCACCACCAGCTCTCCTTCGGAACTGCCGGATAAAGCTCACCGAGGTGTGAATTCTTTTTGACGGCTTTTGCACGGAAGAGCTACGTGCCTGCCTAGCTCCTCTGGTTTGCTTGCAGGGCGCCCTGCAGCCCCCCCGGTTCCGCCGCCCGGGCGCCTACAACTGGACCGATGCCGCAGCCGCCCACCACCCACGTCCCCCCGCAGAACATCGAGGCCGAGGAGTCGGTCCTCGGCGCGATGCTGGTCGCCGAGTCGACCCTGACGCGGGTGATCGACGAGGTGAAGCTCCACGCGGCCGACTTCTACCTCGACAAGCACCGGCTGATCTTCGAGGTCGTCCACGACCTCTACGCCGTCTCCAACCCGGTCGACGAGCTCAGCGTCAGCGAGGCGCTGACCCAGCGCAACAAGATCGACGAGGCCGGCGGCAGGCACTACATCTCCGAGCTGGCGGCAAAAGTCCCCGCCGCCGCCAACGCCAAGCACTACGCCGAGATCGTCCAACAGAACTCGCTGCTGCGGCGGCTGCTCGGCGCCGGGCAAGAGATCCAGGGTTGGGTCAACGAGCGCGACGGCGAACCGAAAGAGCTCTCCGAGCGGGCCGAGAAACTGCTCTTCGAGGTCGCCCACAAAGAGCAGGCGAGCGACTTCAAACTGCTCGGCGAAATCCTCCACGACGAGGTCGACCGGCTCGAGAAGCTCTCCACTGGCGAGACCGAACTGACCGGGACTCCGTCCGGCTTCCGCGACGTCGACGCGATCACCGGTGGTTTCCAGCCCGGCAACCTGATCATCGTCGCCGCCCGCCCGGCGATGGGCAAGAGCGCCCTCGTCGCCAACATCGCCGAAAACGTCGCGGTGAAGAAGGGGCAGGCGGTCGCCTTCTTCTCGCTCGAGATGTCCGAGGTCGAGCTGGCCCAGCGCTTCATCGCCTGCCGGGCGCGGATCTCCGGCGACAAACTGCGCAAGGGCCAGGTCTCCAAGCGCGACTGGCCGAAGGTGCTGCGCGCCTGCAACGAGCTGGAAGAGGCGCCGCTCTGGTTCGACGACTCCTCCGACCTCGGGATTCTCGACCTGCGGGCGAAGGCGCGGCGACTGCACGCCCAGGAACAGGAGCGGGGCGGCCTCGGCCTCATCATCCTCGACTACATCCAGCTGATGCGCTCCGACGACCACCGCGCCAACCGGGTCGAGCAGGTGGGCCAGATCAGCCGCGGGCTGAAGATCCTCGCCCGCGAGCTCGAGGTACCGGTGGTGGCGATCTCGCAGCTCTCGCGCGCCCCCGAGCAGCGGACGCCGCCGAAGCCGCAGCTCTCCGACCTGCGCGAGTCCGGGCAGATCGAGCAGGACGCCGACGTCGTCGCCTTCCTCTACCGCGAGGACTACTACCGCGACCCCGACGAGGAGCCCGACGGCTTGGCCGACCTGATCATCGCCAAGCACAGGAACGGCCCGATCGGGACCAGGAAGCTGGTCTTCCTCGACCGCTATCCCAAATTCGCCGACCAGGCCCACCAGGAGCCGCCGATCGAGCAACCCGTCGGCGAAGCGCCCCCGTTCGAGGACGCGGCCGCGGCCGGCCCTGACTTCTGATGCCCGCGATCGCCCGCTCCGAGCCCTTCCGCGAACAGGCCTGTCCGCTCGGCGTCTGCGACGGCTCCGGCTGGATCCTCGGCCCCGAAGACGTCGCCCGTCCCTGCGAGTGCCGTGGCGAGCGGCTCAATCGCGGCCGCAGTCGCGGGGTCGCCTCGGCGATCCCGGCCCGCTACCGCGGCGTCTCCTTCGACCGCCCGCCGGTCTCCGACATGGCGCGAGACATGGAAAGCCGCCACGTGGTCCAAGCCGCCCGCAGCTACCTCGAAGAGCTCGACGAGAACATCGCCTCCGGCCGCGGCCTCTGGTTCATGGGCGACACCGGCACCGGCAAGACGACGCTGGGGATGCTGCTCGCGAAGGAAGCGCTGGCGGCCGGCAAGACCGTCGGCATCTACTTCACCCCGAAGCTGCTGACCCGGATCCGGCAGACCTACCAGGAAGCCGAGAGCGAGGACGCCTACGGCCAGTTCTTCAACCGGGTCACCTCCGTCGACCTCCTCTACATCGACGACCTCGGCTCCGAGCGTCACACCGACTGGGTCGTCGAGCAACTCTACGCGGTGATCAACGAGCGCTACGAGAACCAGCGGCCGATGCTGGTGACCAGCAACGCCAGCGGCGACGTCGACCAGGGCCAGCGCCAGCTCGAGGACCAGATCGGTCGCCGCACCGTCTCCCGCCTGATCGAGATCTGCGGCGACCCCCTCCCCCTCTTCGGCGCCGACCACAGGTTCCAGGCTCGCGCCAGCGGCTGACGCCGCAGCCCCTCCGCCGCCCGAGCCCGTCACAATCTCCCGCGGCATGCCAGGAGTGGTGATAGTCGGAGCCCAATGGGGCGACGAGGGGAAGGGGAAGGTCGTCGACCTCCTCGCCGACCGGGCTACCACGATCGTCCGCTTCCAGGGCGGCAACAACGCCGGCCACACGATCGTCCGCGAGGGCGAGGAGTTCAAGTTCCACCTGATCCCCTCCGGGATCCTCTACTCCGAGAAGACTTGCGTGATCGGCAACGGCGTCGTCGTCGACCCCAGGGTCCTGCTCGGAGAGATCGACGGCCTCAAACGGGCGGGCGTCAGCGTCAACAACCTCCGCCTCTCGGCCAACGCGCACCTGATCATGCCCTACCACGTGCTGCTGGACAGCGCCGGGGAGACGAAGCTGGGCAAGCTCTCGATCGGCACCACCCGGCGCGGGATCGGCCCCTGCTACGCCGACAAGGCGCTGCGGCTTGGGATCCGGGTCCAGGACCTGCTCGACGAGAAGATCCTGCGGACGAAGATCCGCGCGGCTCTGGAGCCTAAGCAGCAGGCGCTGCGCGAACTCTCGGTCCAGCGGCGCAAGCAGCTGAAGGAGGCCGGCGAGGAGGCGAAGGCGAGCGAGACCCCCGTCGGCTTCCCGGACCCCCGCCTCGACCTGCACGCGATGGTCGAGGAACACATCAGCTTCGGCCACCGGCTCGAGCCCCATATCGCCGACACGGCCCGCCTCTGCTGGGAGGCGCTCGACCGCGAGGAGACGGTGATCTTCGAGGGCGCCCAGGCAGCCCTGCTCGACCTCGACCACGGCACCTATCCCTTCGTCACTTCTTCCAACCCGATCGCCGGCGCGGCCACCGTCGGCGCCGGCATCAGCCCCAAGGACATCGACGAGGTCTGGGGGATTGCGAAGGCCTATGCGACCCGGGTCGGCGCCGGCCCCTTCCCGACCGAGCTCTTCGACGAGACCGGCGAACATATGCTGCAGAAAGGGCACGAGTTCGGGACGACGACGGGTCGCCCACGGCGCTGCGGTTGGATGGACCTCGTCGCATTGCGCTACGCGGTCCGTCTCAACGGGATGGATGCGCTGGCGATCACCAAGCTAGACGTCCTCAGCGGCCTCGGCCCCCTGCGAGTCGCGGTCCGCTACCGCTCCAAGGAAGGCGCCGAGCTCGACACCTTCCCCTACCACCAGTCGATCCTCCACTCGGCGACGCCGGAGTACGAGGAGCTGCCCGGCTTCGACCTCGACCTCACCGGCTGCCGCAGCGCCGAGGACCTGCCGCGGGAGGCGCGCGACTACCTCAGCTTCATCGCCGAATTCGTCGGGGTGCCTGTGCGGCTGGTCGGGGTCGGCCCCGATCGCGAGCAGGTCATCTGGCTCGAGAGCTGAGGGGAGTCCGGGCTATTTAAGCCGTTCGATCGGGCTGGCGCTATAGATCTTCCAGCTCCCGAGTTCTTTCCTCAACGGCAGAACCCAGTCGATTCCCCTGGGGCCATGCCACTGGGCATAGCCTTCCAGTTCGGTGTTGCCGGTGGTGGTGGACCTGAAGCGGAGGCTGTCGATGGGACCGGTGAGGGTGTTGCCCGAGGTTCCGGAGGCGGCGTCTCCGAAGAAGTCGAGGGCCTCGACACAGTTGGTCACCTTCTCGTTCGACACGTTGAGCGCGTCCCAGACCAGGTCCTCTTCGAATTCGGCCGCGAGATACTTGCAGTCGGTTGCCCAATCTTCGGCCACACGGGCCTTCATCCAGGCGTGAATCACCTTCGAAGCCTTTTCCCGTTCGGCCGCGGTGGCCTCTTCGCCAAAGGTTTGAACGATGTTGTCGCCTTCGGGTATCAGGAACTCGCGGGCGGCTCCCTTGACGTGCGGAAACGGCTGCCCCTCTGGGGCGGTGGTTTCGACCCCCGCGCTAGTGCTCGACTCCTCGCCGCAGCCGACCGAGCCGACGACCAGCGCAAGCAGCAACAGAACCCCTGCAACCATCCCCCTGATTCCCATAAAGACATTTTAGAAAAAAAGGGCCCTAGCGGTCTACAGCCTTGCTCTACAGTCTGTGGGGTGACTTCCGGTAGACGCTCGACCAAGCTGAACGAGCGGCTGCCCCGGGGAAGACACGGATTGCCGAGGGAGGCGGTGACCGAGTCCCAGCGCAACCGCATCCATCAGGCGATGATCGAGGTCGTCTCCGCGCGCGGTTATCCGGAGACGCGGGTGGTCGATGTGATCAGCGTTGCCGGAGTATCCCGCAAGACCTTCTACGAGCTCTTCGAGAGCAAGGAGGACTGCTTCCTCGCCACCTACGACGTGCTGCTGGAAAACCTGCTCGGGGAGGCAACCGAGGCTTTCGAGTCGAAGACCGGGTTCCCCTGGGCGGAGCGAATCGCCGCCTCCCTGGAGAGCCTGCTCCGGCACCTTTCCGCCCATCCCGACGAGGCACGGTTCGCGATCGTCGAGGTGCTGGCGGCGGGTCCAAAAGCTCTGGCCCGGCGCGACGCTGCCCTGCGGCAGTTCACCGGCTTCCTCGAGTCCGGTCGCTCGGAGACGGCAGTCGAGCTGCCTGGGATCACCTCGCTCGCGGTCGCCGGCGGGATCAACGAGCTCCTCTACAGCGAGATCCTTCATGGCGCTGCCGCTCGTTTGCCCAGCCGGCTCCCCGACCTGATCTTTTGGGTAACTCTTCCTTTCCTTGGAGCGGAGGGCGCCACTGCCGAGCGGGAGCGGGTCCGACGGGCGAAACTCCCTTCCTAGCGGCTCGGTTAAGCCGCTCCTTTTCGCTGACGGACGGGTTTATGAAGGACCCTCCGGTGGTAGTTTGAGCCGCTGGAGAGACGTTCAAGCAACTGTTCCCACGGCATCGGACCCAGACGGGCAGGCCGCAAAGGAGAGATATAGGGATATGCGTAAGTACTTGATGTTGTTGATGGCCCTTGCGGCCCTGATCTCCGTCAGCCTGGCGGGGATCGCTACCGGCGCGGGGAGCCCCGTGACGGTTGAAGCCGGCAATCTGAGGGTCACCTTCGACGGCGATTTCAGCCCGCAGAAGCTGCCGAAGAAGAAGTTTGCGCCGATCAGCCTCACCGCCTCGGGCAAAATCGAAACCAAGGACGGAACGCATCCGCCGGCGCTGAAGGAAGTGGTGCTGGAAACCGACAAGAACGGCGCCATCAACGTCAAGGGCATCAAGCCCTGCAAGTCGGGCCAGCTGCAGTCTCGCGACACCGCGGCCGCTAAAAAGGCGTGCCCGAAGTCGATCATCGGCAAGGGCAAAACCACGGTCGAGGTCCAGTTCCCGGAACAGAAACCGATCGACGTGAGCAGTGAATTGCTCGTCTTCAGCGGCGGCACCAGCGGCGGCAAGACGACCCTCTACATCCACGCCTACTTCTCGGCACCGGTGACCGGGGCGATCGTCACCACCGTGAAAATCAAGAAAATCAAGAACGGCCGCTACGGCCTCAAATCCGTCGCCACGATCCCGAAGATCGCCGGCGGCAGCGGCTCCGTGAAGACGTTCAGCCTGAAAATCAACAGGAAGGGCGTCCTCAGCGCCAAATGCCCGGACGGCAAGCTCCAGGTCCACGGGACCGCAGTCTTCGCCGACGGCACCAAAGCCGCCGCGACGATCCCCCGGACCTGCACCGGAACCTGAGAAATCCGGCGTAGAAGCTGAAAAGGGCGGCCCTCGGGTCGCCCTTTTTCATGCCCGGGCGGTTGCACTCCCCATATTGCCGTAGTACAAATAGGCGCACTCGATTAAACTCAGTTGTCTAGATTGGCGGCGATGTCCTTGGGGAGCGACAGCTTGCCGACCGCGGTCGAAAGCGCGAAGGAACGTGATCTAAAGCCTCTGGCGGAGGAGAGCGCCGAGAAGCTGGGCCTCGACTGCCAGCAGCTCGAAGTGATGGAGAGCTACCTGCACGATGCCTGGTTCTTCGGCGTCAAGACCGGGCACACGGTGATGGTCGAGACGAAGATGGGGCAGACCGACCCAGGGCCGGTGATCCTCGGCATGCAGGACGAGTTCCAAGAGCTGATGGAACGCTGCGGGGAGGCGCTCAACACCACCGTTGGCGCCACGATCCAGGCTTGGAACTATCTCGGCGAGGCGTGGGTTGCCGGCACCAGGTTCTGGGAAGTCGAGATCGCCGCCCGTCTCGTCGAAGCCCAAACAGGAGGCTTCGACGAGCTGCTGCGGCGGCTGGAAGAGCCGGCTGACTGAACCCTTGCCGAGGCCCCCTAGACCACGCAGGCCTGGGCCCCGAATGATTTCGCCAGCTGACTGGACTTTTCGAAAATCTGCGAGAAGCGGGGACGCGTCCCTGCCGGATCCGCTTTGACCTTGTTGGTCGCTACTTCCCGCTCCTCGACGAGTTCTTCCGCCTTCTTTTCATTCCCCTCGGGCACGCCGATCTCGTCGATTTCTTCCGTCGTCTCCTGGTAGAGATCGATCAGCTTGAGAAGATTTTCGTTCTGCACCTGCGCGGTCGCTTCCGCTTCGCTCAGTTCTTCGTATTCCTGGGTTATCTCCCGGAAGGCGTCTTCGCGCGCCTGCAGGCCTTTGTTGCAGACCAACTCGAGTTCATGCTCGTATTCCTGTTGGCTGATCGTTGAGCTACCGCCCCCACAACCGGCAGCAACCAGTAGCAGGACGATCGCAATCCCTAGCCCAGCTATTCCCTTTCGCACCTTTTCCCCCTATGGATCCTGAGTACAAAGGAGATACTAACCGCTTTGGCGATGCACCGCCCTGGCCAGCGGTCCCCGTTCGCTCTACTCGTCTTCGTTTGGCAGCACCAGACCGAGCTTCATGCCCTCCAGAACGCTCATCATCGCGTTCCAATCCTTCTCGCTGAGAGGAAAAGGGGCTTGCACCAGCGCCCATGCGGTAGGCGAATAGGTGACCTGCACGGTTCGCTGTTGCCGCTGAGGGTCTTCAGGCTCGGCGGGCCCACCTCGGTTGGACGTCGGAGGGGGGAGCGCGGCAGGCGTCATGATTTCCCTGCCGTCGCCGCTACCTTCCAAACCTTCGACTCGGCGATTTTCGAGGTCTTCGCCGATTTCAGACACCGTGTCAGCGCCTTCGGAAACCTGGGCATAGGCAAGAGTCTCTCGGAAGCGTTTGAGCAATTCCGCAGCGGCCTCGACGCCAAAACCGAGATCGAGCAGGAAGGGCAGCATGATGTGGTCATCCGGGAGGTAACCCCCGTACTTCTCCCAGAGGGTACGGTGGATTTTGGGCCCTAGCGCTGCCCTGCGCGCCCGTTCCCTCCACTCAGGGGAATCCATATCGGCTCCGTACATGAGAAGCTCTCGAGCGTCTACCGTGAGCCTTACTTGGCGCCCTGAACCGCTTCCAGCGTCAATTAGGAGCCCGTACTGCTTCAGCGCCCCCACGGCTTGAAGGCCCCCGCTGCTGCGTGGACTGTACCCCCAGGCTCTCACGGCGCTTTCGAGCAGCGCGGGATGCTCGCCTGCCACGTCCCAGAGCCGTTGAGCGCGCTGCAGCGCTTTCTCCAGGTTGATCGAGGGAAAGCTGGGGCTGCGATGCCTCTGTCGGTTGGCAGCGGTGGAGGACTGTACTCGAGAGGTCTCCATTGCCGGAAGACTACCAAGCTTCAAAGACCTGAGGGCAAATTTATCTCCTATGCTATCTCCTCGATCAGATAGGGTGATAAGATCGCGCCTAGACGAACGAGGAGGGGCAAAATCGGTAGGAGATACGCAGCAGCGCGGGGCTAACCCGAAGGCTCCTCCCGCGTGGTGACTCGCAGCAGCGGAGCGGTGCCGGGCATGTGCGAGGAGGTGGAGCCCCTCGCGCCCGACACCACCAGAGTCTCGTCATGTTGACCGAGGCCTCTTTCTGACTACCCCATGGTACTAGTGCCTTCATGACCCTGGGGAAGGCAAGGACTACTGACACAAAAAAGGCCCCCCTCTTGTACAAGAGGGGGGCCTTTTTGGACAGATGAGTCTTGGGTTACGGGGTGGTTGCGGCAGTGACCGCCCAAGTACCCCAGGCCTTGGCTTCCCCGCCTTCGACGAAGTAGAGGAAGGTTGCGCCAGTGGGGTAGAGATTCTCGAAGAAAGCAGTGCCAGGGAATCCGCCTTCTGCTTCGATCAATTCGTTGTCCGCATAAACGCAGATATCACCGGCAGGAGCGGTCGGTTCGTCGGGGCTCCCGAGGCAATTGGTCGGGTCGTGGAACGGTTCCCCTTCTGCCGTCCGTTCTTCTCCAGCAGCATTGACGTAATGCATCGCTTCCGGTGCTTCGGCAAGCGGGATGTTGAAGGACAAGGAGACGAGCTGAGACGAGCTGTCGAAGGCGCCGACGGCCCAGGCTCCGGTCTCGGTTTCTCCGGGGGGGAGCGTTGCCGTAAACCCGGTTTCGCCATCCTCGCCGCTGCAGACGGTGGTCGGGGTTCCGTTGAGGGTGTATTTCACACCGGTCGCCGCGCCGCAGACACCGCCAGAAGCGATTGGCGTGCCGGTTACGGACTGGCCGTTCGTGCCATTGGTCCCGTTGGCACCGTCCTTGCCAGCCGGGCCTTGCGGACCTGCCGGACCCGCGGGTCCCTGCGGACCTTGTTTGCCCGCGAACTTCTTGGCGATCTTCTTGACTTCCTTCTTCTGCTTGCCGTTGAGGCCCTGCGCAGCGTAGGCCGCCCCGGTAAGTGCGGCGACCAGCGCCACGATCGCCACGACCAGACCGGCCGTGCCGAGCTTGTTATGAATCCGAGAGATCATCTTTCCTCCGTGGTTATTTGACATTCAAGCCGTCGGCTTGGCGACATCCTGATCCCGGGGACGCTGACTGGGGAGCAGGCACGGGCGCGGAGCGGAAACCGATCGCATCGACCGCTACGTCCCCACATCGCCTCTCCTGCCCCCTTCGTTCTCGAGCAAGCGCGTCCCTAGCGCGCCAGACCACGAAATTAGAGTACGCGTCCAACCATGTCAAGGAATCCGCGTGGTAGGGCCGGCTGCCTCTTGATTAGTTGATTATCCTTTGGCTATGCCATTGAAGCTCGTGACGCTCGGTCCGGCCGGCACCTGCCACGAGCGGGCCGTGCGCCGCTACATGGCGTTCCAAGGGGTCGAGGACTACGAGATCGAGTTCATCGCCGACTTCCTCGACGGCCTGGAGATCATCAGGGGCCAGACCGATGCCTTCTTGATCCAGTGCAGCGCCCATCCGAAGGTCCACGAGGTCACCGAGCGCTACTGGCGCGAGGTCTTCGTCGTCGACACCTTCATCTATCCGACCAAGCACCTGGTCGTGCTGACGCGGCGGGAGGTCGACCGCCCCCGCTCACTGGGGATCGTTCCCGCAACCAAGGGATACGTCGACCTCTCTGCCTGGGACGAGGTGATCGACGTCGTCTCCAAGCCCGTGGTGGGAGAGGAGCTCCTCGCCGGCCGCTATGACTCGGGGCTGACGCACATGGAGCACCTCGAAGAGCACGGCGACGAGCTGCGCCTGGACCTCGACATCGGCGAAATCGACACGACGTGGCTCGTCTACGGAACCCGGAAGCGCTTCCAGGGCGAGGTCATCGGGATCCCCTCCCGGGACGTTCTCCTGAGCAACGAGCCGGCGCCTGCGGCATAGGCCTCCGACTCGCTGCCAGGCGCCTAGCTCTTGCCCTTGGGCTTGCCGCAAGGCGGCAATCCAACCCGGGGCTTGGATGCCTGGGAGCGGCCGTTCTGGGCCTTTAGATGGAGCTCCAGCCGCGGCTTGGTGGTGCAGAGGTTTTCCGAGTTTTCGATCAGGCCGCGGTCGCCGCCGAAGAGCTTCATCGAGAAGCTCGTCACCGGTGCGTCGGGGACGCCCAGGAAGCGGGTCCTGACCCTGCCGTTGACGGAGTCGATGTAGCCGACGAGGATGATCCGCAGCTGGCCGCGTAGATCGGCTACGAGGTCGGGGAGTTCGCGGTCGCCTCCGTTGGAGCGGAAGTAGACCTTGCCCCGCAGAGGCTTGGCGAGCAAAGGCGTCCGGGCCTTGACGGTGCCGAGCACCGATTTCGGCGGGCAGGCTTCGGCCGCGAACTGCACCCGGGTGCAGGGGTTGCTGATGTGGGAGTTGTCGATGAACTGGCTCGGGGGCAGGATCACCGTGGCGGCGGCCGTGTTGGCCTGGCCCGGCTTCTGGGTCAGGGTCGCCCGCACCCCCGGGTTGCCGGTGCGCCTCATCTGGCCGTTGAAGGCAATCTTGAGCTTCGGGCTGTAAGGAAGCCTCGAGCACTGGGTTGCCTGGAAGCCGTCGGAGGCCTTGGCCGTCTGGCCGCCGACGGCGGTCACCGTGGCAGTGATCTGCTTGGGGCGACAGCTGGTCGGGTTGATGGTGAATTCGGGGCGATCGATGAGGACGTTGATCGTGCGGTAGGTGATCGGCACCCCTTCGAGGAACTGCGGCAGCGGGTCGGTGACGACGCTCGCCAGCGCGGTGTCGGGATCGACCTGGATCCCGGCTCGGTTGACGACGAGTCCGAGGTCGAAGGGTCCGGCCTGAGCCGGGACGACCGAGACGATCGAGTAGGGCGCGCCTTTGTAAGGACCGGCGAGATAGGCGGCGGTCGGCGCCTTGCCCGGCTGGGGAATCCAGAGGGGGGCGCCTCCGACCCCGCTCGAAGCGGTGAGGCTGCCGAGGCGGGAGCTCGGCGGGCAGGCACCGGTGGCGGCGTCGCCCTCCGGGCACAGCGGCACGCCTTTGAGCTTCGCCAGCAGACCCTGAGGCAGGTGCACGGCGATCTTCTCCGGGTTCGCTTCACCGTCTTGACGGATCAAGGTGAACGAGAAGGGAGTGAAGGCACCGCCGATGGGCGAAAGGCTGCCGGCCTGGATGCGGGGGGAGAAGCCTCCCTTGCCGCAGCCGACCGTCACCTGCATCGAAGCGAACCCCTGCGTGGGCGGACGTCCGGACCAGGGTACGAACGAGTAGTCGGTCAGGTAAGTGCCGCAGCCCGGCGTCGCGAGCGGCGCTCGCGGGCCGCCGAAGACGTTCAGCTTCAGCTCGGCGACGGGAACCTGCGGCAGGCCGCCGAGGGTGTCGATGCCGTCGAAGACCGCGGTCAATTGACCGGTCAGCGGGTTGGGCTCGATTCGCGCGGGCAGCTTCAGGTGAACGCCCTGTTCGTCGGCCACCACCCAGAGGCCGAACAGGCGCCCCGGCTCGGGCGTGCGCTGGTAGACGGAGCCGTGCAGCGTCTCTTCCAGCGCCGGCACCTCAGCTTCGATCGAGCCGATCTTCGCCGCGTCGGGACAACTTGCCGGCAGGTTCTTGCCGTAGCCGACCTGCTCGGCGCTGCAGCCCTGGAGGCCGTCGGCGGCGGCAGCGTTGATCGTGAAGCCCTCGGGCAGGGTTACCCGGGCGCTCTTCAAGGCCGAGACCGCGTTGCCCTGGGGGGATTCGTCCTGGGGAATCACCAGATCGGTGTCGAGACCGGTCGGAGCGGCGGCTTCGGGGTTGGTCAATTGAGTGCTGAAGGACGGTTCGAAGTTCAGCTTCCCGCAGCCGGTGATGTCTGGGAAGGCGATGCTTTTGACCGACGGCTGATCTGGCAGCTGGTAGCTGCGCGCCGTCACCGTCACTTCGCGCTTCAGACTGCAGTCGGTCGGATTGGAGAGGAAGGGCAATTCGGGCGTGCTCACGGAGCGGCCACCGGGCGGAGTCCCTCCATTGATCGCCTCTTCCGGGGTGATCCGTTCTTCGTCATGTTCTTCCGCGGCCGGAACCCCCCAGATCGTCGTCGTCGCTTCGGAGAGGCCGGCCACCGAGGCCAGGCCTTCGGCGGTGGCGACGACGCTGTAGTCGGTGGGATCGATGCGCAGGTTGACAAAGGTCGGATAGGCAGCGGCTATGAAGCCGAGACGGGCGACGACGTCGGTGCCTTTGGGCGGCACCATGTTGTAGACCGGCTCGTTGAAGACGTTCGGGAAGGGTTTGGTCGTCCGCACAGCCGACATCCCCACCTGCGAGTCGAAGGGGCAGGCGCTGCTTTCGAAGCCGCTGCCAAGCTGCTCGGCGGTGCAGCGAGGGACCGCCTGAGGATTCCCGATCACTCCCGGGGGCAACTCGATTTTGATCTCTTGAGCTTTGGCGTATGGCTCGTTGCCGTTTCGGGTGAGCTTGACGCCGATCGTCATGTCGGCATGGGCACCGGCCTGCTTGTCGGAAAGCGAGACAGAGAGCGATTCGATCGCGAATTTGTCGAATTCTTCAGCGGCGCCGGCAGGGGCTGCCGAGATACCGAGAAGGGCTAGAGCCCCGGCAGCGACGAGAGCAAGCTTCCGCAGTGCAAGGCTCATCAGCGGCCTCCCCTCTTGTCAGTGCCGGTTCGCTGCTTGTGGTGCCCTCGGTGGTGTTTCTTCTTGACGCAGCGGATCTTGCCTGCGCGCTTCACCTTCCGCTTCCCCTTCGGGCAACGACGGTTCTTGAAGTTGTCGCCCGCTCCCCGCACCGGCGTTGCGGTGTCGGGCTGGGAAGGGGGCGGCGACAGCTGCGGGCGGCAGCCTTCGCCCTCGCAATTCGCAGGCGAGGATTCGGCGAAGCCACCGCCGACGCGGGCGTCGTAGATCGACGCGGTTTTGTCTGCGTCCACACCGAGCAGCAGGTCGGAGGTCAAGAAGAAGACGTCATCGCCGCTCGGGCTGACCGCCCAGAGGTACTCGTCGCGCAGACTGCGGGGGGAGGAGATCAGGTACAGGCAACCCTGGGGCCGCGTGCAACTGCCCACTCCCTGGGCCTCCCACTCGTAGACGTCCTGGAGGCCGTCGCTGTCGTTGGCGACGAGCGGCTCGCTCGACTCGAAGAAGGCACGACCGCCGTCGGCCCGCAGGTTCTCGAGCCAGGCCTGCGAGAAGAACAGGGCAATGCCTTCCCGCCGTTCGGTCTGCAGCGTGGCGTCTCCGCTCGACGGTGCCCCGGTGGGATTGCAGGAGAGGCACTGGAGCTGATCCGCGGCGGAGTCGTAGCGGTAGATCTGCGCCTTGCCTTCGGAGTCATAGCCGGACAGCGACGCCCTCGATTTGAACAGGAGGACGTTGCCGTCGGGGGTGGCGCGAGCGGGGACGACGCCGAAGCGCCCCGGGAACTGGGGGTTGGCTGCGCCTACCCAGAGGCCGAGGCCGTCGATCTTTTCGATTCCCGGGATCAGTTCGCCTTCCACGTCGCGGTCGGTGACCACACCGACGAAGCTGATCGCCCCTTCCTCGGACAAATAGAGGTTTTGCGCCCCGACCTGAGGTTCGTCGCCGTTGGGATTGGGACCCGCGCCGAGAACGCTCGGGGAGATGAAGTAGGCAGCGCTACCGCCCTGAGCCACGAATACCGGGGTGACGTCGCCGCTGTCGGAGAATTCGATCGTCGTTTCGGAGCTCGCGTCGAACGCTTTCAGGTCTTCGCCCTCCAGGTAGAAGACGCGGGCGCCGCCTTCGGCGATCCCGGCGTAGGTGAGCCCATTGCCGATTTCGAAGGTCTCGGTGTTCTGGTAGCGCAGGTAAAGCGTGGTGCCCACTTTGAAGACCACGCCTTCGCCGTCTAGCGAGGTGCCCATGTAGATGGCGTTTTCGCCGGCTTCGAACGGGAGGTCACCGGGTTTCAGGGACACGACCTTGGTTTCCCTCTCCCCGGTGGCCGGGTTGGGGACACGGTCGTAGATGGCTTTGGTCCCGTCCGGCGCGGCCTCGGGCTCCAGCTGTACGGCAGGGCTGTTGCCGCCCGAGGTGAAGAGGACGTGGTCGCCTCCATCGCTGATCAGCTGCCCCAAGGCTTCCGGGTCAATCCGGCCGAGGCTGCCCTGACCGACCACTTCGGAGTGACCATCCGGGAAGCGCAGGTAGGTCGTCACTTTCCCTTCCAGGACCGCCGAGCCTTCGACCTGCGCGACCCAGAAGCTGTAGCCCTGGTCAGGCGAGCCGGTACCCGGAATGACCTGGACCGTTTCGGCGCCGGTGGGACCGATGTAGCTGGTGCTCCAGCCGCTGGACGTACGGGTAGCGAGGTAGGGGTCGCCAAGTGAAGAGCCCGTCCCGCCGAAGCCAGGGAGAGAGCCGCCTTCGACCTTGAACGGCAGCTTTTCACCGCTGGGGGAGACCTGACGGGTCGTGAAGGAGTTGATCTCACGGGTGGTACCGAGGAGCGGGCGACCGTTGGTGTCGGGCGGACTCACCAGCTCGTAGGCCCGACAGTCGGGCAAGCGAGCCGAAGCGCCGGTACGCAGCAGGGCGTTGGGGCAGGTGCTCGATTCGAGCGGCGCGCTGGGATAGGTGACAAAGCTCGCCAGCTCTTCGTCGGTCCCTTCTTCGTTTTCGGCGACGATGCGGAAGCGATAGGCGGTTCCGTCTTCGAGACCAGCCGCGACCGCGGAGACTTCGACGTCGCCGTTACCGGCCGGGAGCGTTCCTTCACCCGCGATCGCCGCCCCTGCAAACCCTTCGGCTTCGAAGCTCTCTTCGGTGGTGTATTCGAACCTGTAGGTGGTCTCGAGGTTTTTCGGATTGACCTGGGCCACGAGTTCGGCTTCGCTGTCACTGATATTGGCCGCGGACAGCGATTTCACTTCCGGCTCTCCCACGACGGATTCTTTGAAGGCAAACGAGTGGCCAGTTCCCACTTTGTGAGAGGGGACGTAGAGGTAGCCCTTGTTAGGGCTCGAGGGGCCGTTGTCGACGCCGATCTCGGAGGCAAAGTCCGGTTGAAGAGGGAATTCGATGGTCGTCAGGTAATTCCAGTCTTCGTCGAATTCGTAGAGGTGGGCGTTTTCGGTGTCGAAGACGAAGACGCGGCCCGTTCCTTCATCCACCGCGACGGACAGGAGGTTGCCGAGGTCGTTTCCCGGCACCGCCGCGTCGTCGATCGAGCCGATTTTTTCGTACTGGTCCTCCGGTGGAGTGCCAACGACGCTGGTCAGATCGAAGATGTCAATCCGCCGATCGGTACCTTCGGCGCTCACATAGAGTCGGTCGCGCGCGGCGTCCACAGCGACCCCGGTACCGCAGCATCCACCTTCCGCGGTGGTATTGCGAACCGGTGAGTTTCCTTCTTCGGCGGACGTGAACTCATACGCGGTCCCACCGAAGTTGGCGAACAAGTGGTCATTGTCCGCGTTGATCGCCACGCTCGCGGTAGTCGAGCCTTTTTCCGTCACTAGAACAGGGGAATTGCAGTAATCTATTCCGCCAGCTTCGGGTTCGTACGGAGCGCACGGCACGTACCGGAGGACCTGTTGCCTAACTCCATCATTCAGGACGATGATGTAAAGGACGCCCTTGCTGTCGATCGCCAGCGCTTCCGGTCCCTGCGGCGGCTCGATCTCGTCTAAGAAAACGCCTTCCGGGTTGAAGATGTCGATGCGACCTTCGCTGCCGTCATCTTTTTTTCCATAGCTGGCTACATAGATATTTCCGTAAAAATCAGTCGCCACCGCTTTTGGGTCGGCAAAGAAGCCGCTAGGAGGGTGGCCGCTCGACGGCGGGGTGGTCGTTGGACAGCCAGGATCTTCGACGGGATCGAGGGTTTCGACTTTGCAGCCGCCGATAAGCGAGAGCTCGGGATCGAAAACCCGTTCGCCTTCTGCCGCCTGAGCAATCGACGCAGAAAAGACGGTTAGGACCGCGAGAGCCGCCGCAAATCCAGCCCGCAACCAGATCCCTCTTGCTCCATTAGCTCCCGCAGAGCTCATCGTCCCCACCTCCTGTTTCCCCTACCTTCTGTTCCCTGAACATACTGCTTGGTTACCCGAGAGAACACAAGCGTATTTGCCTTCCCCAATTCTGTCAAGACCGCGAGCGAGCCGCCCCCCCGATCGGGGGGGCGGCTCCGAGCATCAAGCTGCTCGTCTCTCGCTTCTTGCTATTCCACGACTCCCAAACCTGTCGGGGTTGTGACGAGGTATGCGGCTTCCCACTTCGCCGAGGGGATGATGCCGCAGTTGATCACTGCGTTGACGAGCAGTGTCGCGTGCCCGGAGGCGGAACCGGTGAGGGTTCCAAGGTGGGTTGTCGCTCCGGTTTTGCAGTTCAAGGTGCCAATCGGCGAGCCAGATGTAACCTGAGCTTCCTCAGAGGCGACTGTGCCGTTTGTGGTGCCTTTGATCCAGGTGATCTCGAGTGTACCGGGATCATGAACCGTAACCGTTCTCGTGCAACCAGTGAAGGTCAGGCCCGTGGGGTTCAGTTGCCCATGCCCAGTAAGCGGGCCTGTTACAGCGCTGCCGGTAACCACCGACGTTACCCCATGGACTGACGACCCGGTGCATGTGTTCTGCGAGAAGCCGGATGTGTCTTTCAGGATTGCCGAGGTGCCCGACTCGAGGCTCCCTGCAATTGTCAAGGCGCTCGTCTGTTTGACTCCTTTGACCTCGAGTGTGGTCGCCGAAGCGCTGCTGGCAAAAGCCATCAGAGCAGTCGCGGCCAGGGCCATCAGGCCCAGCATCTTCAGATACTTCATGTCATTTCTCCTTGTGTCTGCCCAGAGGATTGACCCCCGAGCCTTGGGTACGCGGAAAGTTCTAACGCCTCGCTCGTCTTTAGTCAAGTGCATTTGCAGTAATCGGCTGCCGGCCGTGCAGGAGCCGCCCCCTAGGGGGCGGCTCGAATGTCAGGTAGACGCTTCCTCAGGGCCTAAGGGTGGACCCCAAGGCCCTCCGGGCTTGTAACTGTGTACGTCCCTTCCCACTTCGCGGAGGGGATGATGCCGCAGTTGATCAGCGCGTTGATGTGCAGCGTCGCGTGACCACTGCTGACGCCTGTAAGGGTGCCGATGTGGGTTGTCGCACCGGTGGTGCAGTTCAGGGTGCCGATCGGCGAGCCAGATGTGACTTGTGTGTTCTCGAAATAGACTGTGCCGTTTGTAGTGCCGCTGATCCACACGATCTCGAATGTTCCGGGATCATGGATGGTCACCGTTCTCGTGCAGCCGCTGAGGCTGAACCCTGCGCTGGGATTAGGGCCTCCGTGTTCTGTGAAGGGACCTGTCACCGCGGTCCCCGTGAAAATGGTGGTTATTCCATGCATGTCTGAGCTGGTGCATGTATTTTGCGAAAAGCCGGATGTGTCTTTGAGGATCGTCGAATTGCCGGATTTGAGGCTAGCTGTGATTGTGACTGGCCCGGTCTGTGTGACTCCTTTGATCTCGAGTGTGGTCGCCGAAGCGCTGCTTGCCGCGAATGCCATGATGGATGTTGCTGCCAAAACAGCGAGGCCCAAGGTTTTCAGGCTCTTCATGTCTGCCTCCTTGCTCGTTGGGGTCGCCCCCGAAACAGATATGCCCAGATTCCTAGGACCTTTCGGCCGAGCAGTCAAGAACAGCTGAGTTTTCGGATTGGCCGAGATTCCACAGGAGGAAGAGCCTTCCAATATAAGGGCCGCCCGCTGCGGGCGGCCCTTCCGATTGCTTGTCCTTCAATTGTTACTGCTCAACACCGAGACCTGTCGGACTTGTGACTTTGTAGGTAGCTTCCCACCTCGCAGAAGGAATGATGCCGCAGTTGAGTACGGCGTTGATGTTCATCACTGCGTGACCACCAGTTGCAGCACCTACGAGCGTGCCAATGTGAGTGCCGGCGCCGGTAGTGCAATTCAAGGTGCCGATCGGCGACCCTGATGTAACCTGAGCTTCCTCAGGGAAGACTGTCCCGTTTGTGGTGCCGGAGATCCAGTCGACTTTGAGCGCCCCCGGTTTGTGGACGGTCACCGTTCTCGTGCAATTGGTGAAAGTCAGTGAGCACAATTCCACAGTCAAGAACCGCTGAGTATCTAGATTGAGAAGACGGCGCTTCCCAATCCGCAACTCAATCGTAAAGAGCCGCCCCCACAGGGGCGGCTCCAGAGCATCGAAGCAGTGCGGTGCTTCAATCGTCGTTATTCGACGACACCGAGACCTTCGGTTGTGACCGTGTAGGTCCCTTCCAACTTCGCGGAGGGGATGATGCCGCAGTTGAGAACTGCGAGGACATGGATGGTGGCTTTGCCAGCCGCAACGCCTGTGAAGACACCGAGGGTCGTTGTCGCGCCGGTGGTGCAGTTCAGGGTGCCGATCGGCGAGCCAGATGTAACCTGAGCTTCCTCAGAGTAGATCAGGCCATTTGTTGAGCCGGAAATCCAGCTAATCTCCAACGCGCCTGGTTTGTGCACTTCGGTGAACCTCGAGCAATTTCCGAAAGTCAATGATGAGAGTTTGCCTGTCACAGCGGTGCCGGTTTTCGTTTCGGTACTGCCTTTGAAATTCGACAAAAGGCATGTGTTTTGAGTAAAGCCGGATGTGTCTTTCAAAGCCAACGAGTTGCCAGCGGCAATGCTCCCTTCGATCGCGACAGCTCCGGTCTGTTTGACTCCTTTGACCTCGAGTGTGGTCGCGGAGGCGCTGCTGGCGAAAGCGATAAGAGCCATCGCCACTACGGGGAGGAGGCTGAGAGCCTTCAAGTTCTTCATGTCATTCTCCTTCGCTCCTCGGGGGACCGAGTGATTTAGGTACGAAGGATTACTATCGGCGGGACTTCCATCGGTCAAGAACAACTGAGTTCGTAGAGCTCTGCATTCCTTGAGTTGCGGCACAAAAAGAGCCGCCCCCGAAGGGGCGGCTCCAGAGCATCTAAGCGATGCGGTGCTTCAATCGTCGCTATTCGACGACACCGAGACCTTCGGTTGTGACCGTGTAGGTCCCTTCCCACTTCGCGGACGGGATGATGCCGCAGTTGATCAGCGCGTTGATGTGCATGGTGCCTTTACCAGCAGCGACGCCTGTAAGGGTGCCGAGGTGGGTTGTCGCACCGGTGGTGCAGTTCAAGGTGCCAATCGGCGAGCCAGATGTAACCTGAGCTTCCTCAGAGTAAACTGTGCCGTTTGTGGTGCCTTTGATCCAGGTGACCTCGAGGGCGCCCGGTTTGTGAACGGTGACGGCTCTCGTGCAGTTCGAGAAGGTCAGCGACGAGAGTTTGCCTGTCACAGCGGTGCCGGTTTTCGTTTCGGTGCTGCCTTTAGCGACCGAGGTGGTGCATGTGTTCTGCGAGAAACCGGATGTATCTTTCAGGATCGCCGAGTTGCCAGCGGCGATGCTCGCTTCGATCGCAACCGCTCCGGTCTGTTTGACCCCTTTGAGCTCGAGTGTGGTCGCGGAGGCGCTGCTGGCGAAGGCCATGAGGGCCGTCGCTGCCAGGGCCATGAGGCCCAGCATCTTGATGTACTTCATGGGTATGTTTCCTCCTTGGTTCCGACACCGGTTGATGTCGGTATTTGTTTCCCCCTCCATTCCTAGTGATCGGCAGCTCCTCGATCAAGCTGTTTTGAGCAAGTGGCCAAGACTTGACAGGTTGCTGGTGGCTAGCCCGGAGGAAACCCCTGGAAACACCATGCGCCAATCCTGTGCGGTGCATGGGCTCGCGCGTCGCAGACACTCGTGACTCCCGATCAAGAGGCATTGAGGGCAACCGGTACGAGCGTCTCCCTCAGGCTGTCCGCAATCGCCCGTCCCAGCGCGGTATCCCCGCCGAACTCGATCTGGACCTCCTCCCGCCCGTTGACCCAGCGGAACCACTCCAATGCCGACCCCACGACCCAGGCGTCCGGCTCTCCCTCCAGGCGAGTGACGCAGGAGGCGGTCTTGCCGCCATCGAGGGTGAGCTGCACGCCGGCGTAGCGCAGCGCCGAGTTCGCTCCGGTCTCCAGCGCGAGGCGACAGGTTCCCGTTGCTCGTGCCGGGAACCGCACCAAGGGGACCGCGAGGAGGAAGCCGGCCTCGACGTCGAGACGGCCGATCGGAGGCGCTTCGGCGAGATGTCGCCGTTCCCAGGCGACTGCCGCCGCCAGAGGAGCGGTCGCCTGTCGCAGCCATCGGGTCGCCCGATAGGGCGTGCCGCGCCCGGAGTTATCCCGCTTCGCCTCCACGAGCCCGACGAGTCGCATTGCCGCGAGCCGTCGCTCCAGGGTCGGATAGCTGATCTGCGGAACCAGCCGGTGCAGTTCCGTCAAGGTCAGCGGCCGCGCCGCCAAGGCACGCACGATCGTCGCGTCCCAACCGTCGACCAAGGCCTTGATGGCGCTCTTGGCGGCGGTGCTGCCCAAGGAGATGGGTCCGCCGGGGGCGATTCCCAACCAGCGCTGCAGAACGTCTCCCACGGCCAGCAACCTCATGCCAGCCGGCGTGTTGACGTAGCTGACAGAGGCTGCGAAACCGCTCTCACTGCGTCTTTCGATCACGCCGATCTCGGTCAGCGACTTCAGGTAGGTCCGCATGGTGCTGGCGGGCGGCAGTCCTACTGCCTGGCTGAGGTCGGTGAGCGAGCGCTGATCCTCCTCAAGTGCCTTGAGGATGTGGACGTTGAGGGAAGAGGCGAGCAGGGACAGCGTGCTTCCCCCTGGACGCATCCCAAGACCCCCCTTTCGGTCCGCGACTGGCTAGATCACCACTGGACAGGGAGACTACCATAAAAAACCTGAGTATTTATGCTCTTACCCAGCGGTATTGCCGGCTTTCCGCCCCAGGGCGAAGATCTCGAACTGGTTCTCGGTCGGTTCCTTCGGCCGGCCGTTGCCGTGGAAGACGCGCTCCAGGCTCATCCCGACCGAGTCGTAGATCCCGCGCAGCTCCTCGACCGTGTAGAGGCGCTGGCGGAATTCGATCCGCTTGTCGAGGTTCTCCAGCACCTCGCCGAAGCGGACCGGGATCATCGCCCCTTCCATGTAGCTGTTCTTCTTGTTCCAGCGGTGCTCGACGAGTTCGACCATGCTCTCGCTGGGGATCCAGGAGCGCTGCGGCAGCCGGGCCCGCGCGTAGAGGACGTTGGGGACCTGGATCAGGTTCTGGCCGCCCGGTTTCAGGGCGCGGGAGATCACCTCGAAGGTCTTGTGGTTCTCCTCGTCGGTCTCGAAGTAGCCGACGGCGCCGTCGTTGAGGTTCAAGACGATGTCGAACTCCTCCTCGTAGTCGAGCTCGCGCAGGTCGCCCTGGACGAACTCGGCCTCGAGCCCCTGCTCGGCGGCCTCGGTGCGGGCGATCTCCACCAGTTCGGCGCCGATCTCGACGCCGACCACGGAGAAGCCTTGGCGCACCAGCTCCAGCGAGTGGCGGCCGGTGCCGCAGGCGAGGTCGAGGATCCGCTCCCCGCCCTGCGGTCGCAGCATCGTCAGGGCGCGCTTGATTTCCGACTCGGTCCGCTCGGTCCAGGCCATCTCGGCGCTCATCCCGGTGAACGCCGTCTCGTACCAGTCCTGCGGAATCTCCTCCTTTAGAACCGTCATCTCCCTCTCCCTCGCTGGCTTCCCATTGCACAGGAAAGCTTAAAAGATCAAGGGTTGTGCTGCCTCTCGTCGCGATGATGCCGGCGGACGAGCGGCGCCACGTAGCCGATCAGCGCTCCGACAAGGGTGGCGAGGAGGATGACGACGATCAGCGGCGCCTTGAAGCTGGCGAAGAGGACGTCGAAGCTGACCTCCTGCGAGTTCTGCAGGGCGACGATCAAAACTAGCGCGCTGAGGACGCCGACCAGCCAAGCGCGCCAGTTGACCGGCTTCTTCTCCTGCTGCATCGCACGATCCTATTCCCCGCTATCAGGCAGACTTAAGCCCGATGGGAACCGCGCAACGACCCGACCCGACCGAGTCGGTCCGCCACCAGCTGCGGCCGCTGTTCGACCAGATCGTGATCAAGGAGCTCGATCAGGACCGGGTGCGGCGCTCCGGTCTGGTCGTTCCCCCGGGTACGCATGAGCCGCCGCCCGAGCAGGGGATCGTGCTCGCGGTGGGGCCGGGCCTCGATTGGTGGGCGGGCGCCGGCGTCGAGATGCCGGTGCAACCCGGCGACCACGTCGTCTTCCCCTCCAGCGCCGGCGTCTGGGTCGAAGTCGACGAGGAGCGCCTCCTCGTCTGCCGGGTGACCCAGATCCTCGGCGTGCTCGAGTCGGCTTCGCTCGATCGCGGGTAGCCGGCTGCCGACTAAATAGCCTCGGAGAGGGCGGGCTCGGCCTCGCCCTCCTGCGGCACCGGCATCTCCTCCGGCCGCGGCGAGCGCAGGACGAATATCGCGATCGCGGCGGCAACTGCCGCCAGGGCGGCGCCGATCAGGTAGGCGACGTGGTAGCCGGAGTTGAGCGCCTGCAGCTGCCCCTCGCCGTCAGCGAGCAGCGAGTTGGTGCGCTCGGTCGAGAGCGTCGCCAGCACCGCCAAGCCGATCGAGCCACCCACCTGCATGCTGGTGTTGACCAGCCCCGAGGCGAGGCCGGCATCCTCGGGCGTCGCCCCCGACATCGCCAGGGTCATGATCGCCGGGAAGGAGGTGCCGACCCCGATCCCGATCAGCAGGAAGGGCGGCAGCAGGTCGGTCAGGTAGTTGCCGTCGACCGGCGTGCGGGCGAAGAGGAGGAGGGCGACGACGACAAGGCAGACGCCCGGAATCAGGGTCGTGCGCGGACCGAAGCGCATGATCAGTTTTTCCGAGAAGCCCAGTGAGAGCGAGCCCATCACGATCGTCGTCGGCAGGAAGGCGAGGCCGACCTCGAGCGGGCTGTAGCCGAGAACCCGCTGCAGATAGAGCGCCCCGAGGAAGAACATCCCGAACATGCCGGCAACGAGCAGCGCCTGGAGGACGTTGGAGCCGGCGACGTTGCGTGAGCGGAAGAGCCGCAGCGGCATCAGCGGGTTCGGGATCCGCGCCTGGCGGAAGATGAACAGCGCCAGCAGCACCGCCGAGATCGCGCTGAGGATGAGGGTGCGGCTGTCGCCCCAGCCCCACTTCTCGATCTGCAGGATCGTGAAGACGCCGAGCATCAGCGAGCTGGTCAGCAGCACCGCGCCGGGGAAGTCAGCGCCGGCGCTGAGGCCGATGCCGTCCGGGTTGGCGACCAGGCGCCGGGCGAGGATCGCGACCGCGATCCCGATCGGCAAGTTGATGAAGAAGATCCAGTGCCAGCTGATCGCGTCGGTGAGAACGCCGCCGAGCAGCAGCCCGATCGAGCCGCCGGCGGAGGCGACGAAGCCGTAGACCCCAATCGCTTTCGCTTGGTCGGCCGGCTGCGGAAACATCGTCACGATCATCCCCAGGATCACCGCCGAGGCCAGCGCCCCGCCGAAGCCCTGGATGAAGCGGGCGCCGACCAGCATCTCCTGGTTCTGCGAAGCGGCGCAGAGGAGCGAGGCGGTCGTAAAGATCGTCAAGCCGACGAGGAAGACCCGCCGCTGGCCCAGCAAGTCGCCCATCCGCCCGGCCAAGAGCAGCAGGCCGCCGAAAGGGATCATGTAGGCGTTGATCACCCAGGCGAGGTTGTTCTGGGAGAAGCCGAGGTCGTCCTGGATCGAGGGCAGGGCGACGTTGACGATCGTCGCGTCGAGGACGATCATCAGCATCCCCGCGCAGAGGACGTAGAGGGCAAGCCAACGGGTGCTGTCGTTCTCAGTGGTGTTCATGCAGATAAAGGCTCCTGGACTGGCGGAAAGCTGATTGCCGTCTTCGCGAATCGACGTTATCTACGTAAATCGACTCGGTCCGGCAGGCCGAGGCGCCGGAAGACGGTCTCCTCGCGGGGGATTGGCCTCGCGATGGGGCCACCGAGAATAACCATCTGCACGATGCGCCGGTTGAACGACGTAGGAAGTCGCTGCGCCTCTCGCCCTCCGCGTCGATTGTGTCGTGTTCGAGTGCCAATTTTCGTAAGTCACGAAAGTCACCCCAAAATTGCTCTGAAAGTCACTGGCAGCGCCGAAAATGGCGTCTATTGTCGCTCGGCGTCCATCCAGGGCGCCGAGCGACAAAGCCAAGGGCGGGTAATTGAGGAACGGGCGATCGGTAGACGAGCTGACGACGGCGAACGTGTTGCGCCTGCTCAGCGCTGGCGCCAGCGGAGCGATCCTGATGGCGCTGGGCGAAGGACCATTGCGGACCAAGGAGCTAACGGCGCGAATCGCTGGGTACGCGCCACGCACCATCTACCGCTACAGCACTCGGCTGGCCGATCTCGGCCTAATCGATCGCGACGAGGAGCAAGGGGTTCCCTCGAAGGTGGTCCACACCCTCAGCGAGCCGGCCGGACGTGAGCTCTACGAGCTGGTGAGCAACTACGCCAGCGCCTCCCTGAGACGACTTCCGAGCGGGGAGATCGCGGCTCGGGACTGGGGAGCACTGGCCGTCGTTGCCGATTTCTGGGAGACAGGGATCATCGACGCGCTCAATATCGGGCCGCGCTCCCTGACCGAGCTCACCCATGGGGATCACGGGCTCAGCTTCCACCAGATCAGCCGGCGGGCGGCGTTGCTGAGCAGAGACGGATTTATCGATCTTGCTAAAAACGGCAGCAAGCACCGAAGCTACACGCTGACTGCGAAGGCGCGAAGGGCAATGGGGCTGGTGGCCGGGATCGGGCGCTGGCGAAGGCGCCATGTCGTCTCGGAGGGGAGCGGCCTCAGTCCAACTGAAGCCGCCTGGCTGATGCGGACTGCGCTCCCTCTGGTGGCGCTTCCCGATCACAGCGGCAAGAGCCTCGAGCTGAAAGTCGCGGCGGTTGGGGAAGCGGTGGCTGTGGAGCCCGTTTGGGCGGCGGTCCAGCGCGGCGGAGCGGTCATCAATTGCCCCGACTCTCTCGCCCACGTCGACGTCGCTGCTCACGGAGACGTGATCGCCTGGATCGACTCTGTTCTCGATGGGCCGCGGAATGGGCTCAAGGTGGATGGGGACGATGAGCTCATCGTCGACTGCCTACAACAACTGCACGCAACGCTTTTTGGCAACAGCAACGGCTTTGAGGCGGGTGACAGGAGCCACGCGGCAAATCAGTCAGGTACTCCTAAAAGCAGGTAGGATAAAGAAACATTTTTATGTAATTCCACTGCCATTTTCATAGAAAACCCCTATCGTTCCCAAAAAATGCGCCTGCAAAAAAACGCGCTCGCAGACGCAAAGGGAGAGAGAATGGTGACCGTAGAGTCGAGCAGTCCGCCGTTACGGACCTCTTGGGACGGGGGTGCCAAAACCAAAGGGGTTGGGCTTGCAGACCTCCTGCGGCTGTTCGGCGCCGGAGCCTCGGGGGCGATTCTGCTGGGGTTGCGGGATGGGCCGCTGCGGACGAAAGCGCTGACCACACGGGTTCCCGGCTTCGGGCCGAGGACCGTTTACCGCTACGTCGAGAGGCTGGTCGAGATCGGAGCGATCGAACGGGAAGAGGAACCTGGAGTGCCGTCGAAGGTCATCCATCACCTCACCGATCCCTGTGGCGTCGAGCTTTCCGGGTTGATCGACCGCTTTGCCAGAACCTGGCTGGAAGTCCTTCCCGACGGAGGGATCGTGCCCCATTCCTGGGGCTGCCTGACACAGCTGGGGGATCTTTGGGAGTCGGAAATGTTCAAGAAGCTGAACGGTGGGCCGTGCACGGCCACCGAGCTGGCGCGACTGGACCACGACCTGAGCTTTCACCAGGTCAGCCGTCGCATCAACCTGTTCATGGCCAGCAGACTGCTCCGCGAAAGCGACGAGGATCGCGCGCGGCGCCACTACGAACTGACGCAAGAGGCTCGCCGGCGGACGGCTTTGATCGCGGGGTTGGGGAGATGGCGCGCGCGCTACGTCGGGGCGCCGGAAGAGCCTGGGTTGACGGCCGACGAAACGGCGGAGCTGCTGCGTGCCGCCCTGCCCCTCATCACCCTGCCCGACCACGTCGGCAAGAGCTTCGAACTCAGCGTCGCGGGCGGCGATCGCAGCAATGGCGACGGAGGCGAAGTTGTATGGGCAGAGGTCGCTCCAGACGGAAGCGTCGCCTGCACTAACCCGCTGGCCGACGTCGACGGCCGGGGGCGGGGGGAGATCGGCGATTGGATCAAGGCCCTCTTGCAGGGGAGCAAGGTGAGAGCCAGCGGCGACCGCTCGGTGATCAAGGCCTGCATGGAGCGGATGCACGCGGCCTTGTGGAGGGAAAGCAGCCGGAGCGTTTCAACGCCCGCGGCGGCCGAAGCTGTGACCGCCCGGAGCAACGGCGCGTAGCTCGGCGACCGCCCGCTCCCGCGGCTGCGGCGAGGGGTGGCTCGACTTCGGTGCCGGTGGGGCCGGCTCCAGCGGCGCCAGCTCGGAGACGACGACGTTGACGGTCCCTTCGCGCTGCTCGAGACGGCCGCGGGCGCGGAGCAGGGGGGCGCTGCGGACGAGGGGACGGCGGCGATCGTAAACGGGAGGCGGAACGACGAGGTTGACCGCGCCGCGCTCGTCCTCGAGCAGCATGAAGGTGATGCCGTTGGCGGTCTCGGGACGCTGGCGGGCGGTGACCATGCCGGCGATTTCCACGGTGGCGCCGTGGGCGATCTTGGCCAGGTCGGAGCTGCGGGCGAGCCGGGGATCGAGTCGAGGGCGCAGCAGCTTCAGCGGGTGCTTCTCCACGCTCATCCCGGTCGAGCGGTAGTCGGCGATCAACTTCCCCCACTCGCCGAGCGGCTCCAGCTGCGGCGGTTTGGGCGGCTCCATCGGCAGCGCCAGTTGGGTGCCGTTGCCACCGATCTGGCCGGCGGCGGTGACCCCTACCCGCCAGAGCGCCTCGCGCCGATCGCCCTCCGAGCCCGCGGGGATGCCGTCGAGGGCGCCGGCCCAGGCGAGCCGTTCCAGGCTCGGCAGCCCGGCGCCGACACGGGAGGCGAGTTCGGCAATCCCCTCATAGGGACCGCCGCGCTCGCGCTCTGCCACCAGCGCCTCCACCTCCTCCTTCTTCACCCCCTTCACGTAGCCGAGCCCAACCCGCACCACTAGTCCGCCGCGCACGCCCTCTTCCTCGCGCGGCGTTTCCACGTGGCAGAGGGTCTTGCTGCGGTTGGCGTCGGGCGGCGCCACCCGGATCCCTCGCCGCTGCGCCTCGTGGACGAGCGAGTCCGGCGGATAGAAGCCCATCGGCTGCTCGTTCAGCAGCGAGCAGAGGAACTCGGGGCCGTAGTGGACCCGCAGCCAGGCCGACTGGTAGGCGAGCAGCCCGAAGGCGGCCGAGTGGGCCTTCGGGAAGCCGTAGCCGGAGAAGCCCTGGATCTGGCCCCAGACCCGTTCTGCCACCTCCTCGGAGACGCCGTTGGCCGCGGCGCCGGCGAGGAAGCGCTGGTGGTGCTCGGCGATCGCCTCCTCGGAGCGCTTACGGCTCATCGCCCGCCGCAGTCCCTCCGCCTCGGAGGAGGAAAAGCTGGCCAGCGCCATCACCGACTCGATCACCTGCTCCTGGAAGACGATCGTCCCCAGCGTCTCCTCCAGCACCGGCTCCAGCAGCGGGTGCTCGTAGGGGATCTCGTACTCGGGGTCCTCGCGCCGCAGCTTCCGCCTCTCTATGTAGGGGTGGATGGCGCCACCCTGGATCGGGCCCGGCCGCACCAGCGCCACCTGCACGATCACGTCGTCGAGGTCGCGCGGCTGGGTCCGCGGCAGCATCTGCATCTGCGCCCGGCTCTCGATCTGGAAGACGCCGGTGGTGTCGGCGGCGCGGATCGATTCGAAGGTCTCCTCGTCGTCGAGCGGGATCCGCGAGAGGTCGAGCCGCTCGCCGCGGGCGCGGCCGATCTCCTCGACGCAGCGCTCGACCGCCGAGAGCATCCCCAGCCCCAGCAGGTCGATCTTGAGGAAGCCGGCGTCGGCGCAGGAGTCCTTGTCCCACTGGACGGTCTGCCGTCCCGCCATCGCCGCCGGGACGACCGGGCAGACGTCGATCAGCGGCCGGGTCGAAATCACCATCCCGCCCGGGTGCTGGGAGGAATGGCGGGGCAGGCCCATGATCTCCTCGGCCAGCCCCAGCAGCACCCGCCAGCGCGGCTCCTTTGCCCGCTCGGCTCCGAGCGCGGCGACGAGGTTGCGCTCGACCTCGGCCGCGTCCTCGTAGAAGCCGACCGTCTTCGCCACCTTGTCGATCTCCGCCGGCGGCAGCCCCAGCGCCTTGCCGAGGTCGCGGACCGCGCCCTTCGGCCGGTAGGTCGGGAAGGCGGCGACGAGGGCGGAGTGCTCGTGGCCGTAGTGCTCGTGCACACGAGGGATCAGGACCTCGCGGATGTCGCGCGGGAAGTCGAGATCGACGTCGGGCATCGAGGTCGTTTCCTCGTTGAGGAAGCGGCCGGAGAAGAGGTCGGCCTCGACCGGGTCGACGTGGGAGAGACCGGTTAGGTAGCAGACGATCGAGCTGACGCTGGAGCCGCGGCCCCGGCCCGGCGGCAGGACGTTGCGCGCCGACTCCGGCCCGCGCACCTCGGCGGCGACCTCGCGCGCCAGCTCGAGCAGGTCACGGTGGAGGAGGAAGAAGCCGGAGAGGCCGAGCTTGCGGATCGTCGCCAGCTCCTCCTCCAGACGCCACTGCGCCTCCAGCAGGCGGGCGTTGCCGGCGTAGCGCTCACCGAGGTGGTGGTTGCAGAGGCGGGCGAGCTCGGCGTCGGCGCCGGCGTCCTCGCTGCCGGGATAGCGGTAACCGAGCTGCTCGGTGAGGTCGAAGCGCAGGCGCTCGGCAAGGCGCTCGGTCTCGGCCGCCGCCTCGGGGAATTCGGCGAAGCGGGCGGCCATCGCCCCGGGTGAGGTGAGGGCCGAGGTCGAGTTGCCGCGCCGGTAGGGCTCGGACTCCTCCAGGGTCTCGCAACGGCCGATCGCGACCAGGGCGTCCTGCAGCGGCGCCCGGCGGCGGTCGTGAGCGTGGACGTTGCCGGTGGCAACGCAGGGGACCTGGAGCCGCTCCGCGAGCTGAGCGAGCCAGCGGTTGCGGGCCCGATCGCGGCGCCAGTAGGGCCGCTGCAGTTCGATCCGGAAGCGGTCGCGGCCGAAGGCGGCGAGGAGCCGGCGGGCCAGCCGCTCGCCTCCGGCGGTGTCGCCACGTTCAAAGGCCGCAGCCGCAACGCCGCTACGAGCGCAGCCGGAGAGGCAGACGAGCCCCTCGGCGTGCTCCTCCACCTGCTCGAGCGTCGCCCGAGGTTGCGTCTGCGTCCGCGGCGTGTTGTCGCGGGTGTGCGAGTGGGCAGCGGTCAGCAACCGGCACAGGTTCCGGTATCCCACCTCGTCTTCGACCAGCAGAGTCAGGTGCCGACGGAACGATTCCGGTCCTATATGGACCGTTTTCGTCCCGTCGGCGGGAAGGGCGACCGTCAACTCAGCACCGGTGATCGGATGGATCCCGAAGCCCTTGCAGGCGTGGGCGAACTCCATCGAGCCCCAGAGACCATCGTGGTCGGTGAGGGCGAGTGCCGGGTAGCCCTGGGCGGCCGCGGCGGCGGCGAGCTCCAAGGGCGTCGAGGCGCCATCGAGGAAGGAGAAGGCGGAGTGGGCGTGCAGCTCGACGTACATCGCCCACCTACGCTCGCTGCCGGTACCAGCGCTGGGCGCGGGCGGTGCGGAAGACGGTGAGGGCGCGCCCGTCAGCGGTCGCCACCTCGAAGTAGTGGCGCTGCAGCGGCTGCGGCGTCCACCAGCGGTCCTCGACCAGCCACTCCTCGCGGACTCCCTCGACCATCACCCCCTCGACGGTTGTCGGAGCGCCGCGGGGGTCGGTTCGCACCGCCACCCGCTGGGGGGCGTAGAGACGGCGAAGGCCCGGCATCAGAGCTCTGGGTAGGGAGTGAGCATCGCCCAGCGCTCGGGCACCCGCGAGGCGGCGTCGACGGGGAGGATCTTCAGCAGCGCCTCGGCGCCCTGCACCGCCCGCACCTCGCGCACCGCCGCCCCGAGCCGGCGTCGTCGCGGCTCGACACCGCCGACCGCGAGCTCGAGCTGATCGCGGGCGGGCGGGCCGAGCCCCGCCGCCCGCAGCCGCAGCGTCGTCGCCGGGCCCGGCAGCTCCTCGAGCCGCGGGGCGAGGACGTTGCGCAGGACCCGCGGCGCGGCAGTGGGGCGGCCGAGCCCCTGCTCGACGCTCCAGCTGCCACCGGCGGCCAGGCGGGCGCCGAGGCGAAGGCCGAGCAGGGTCCTGCCCCGTCGCTGCGGCGCCGCCAGGAGGCGATCGACCAGCAGCTCCAGCGCCCGGTCGAGCTGCCGCCCCGCGGTTCCCTCCGGCAGCTCGATCTCCTCGCTCAGCTCCTCGTGAGGAGTCCGCGGCCGCAGCGGCTCCTCTTCGCCGCGACAGAGCCGCAGCGCCCGCAGGCCGAGTTGCCCAAAGCGGTCGGCCACCTGATCGGCGCCGAGGCGGACGAAGGCGGGGACCGTCTCGATCCCGAGGCGCTCCAGCGCCTCGATTAGCTCTCCCGCCTCGCGCTCGGAAACGCCAAGCCGCGTCCGCAGCGCCGCCAGCGAAACCGGTCGCGACCAGCTGCCGGCGGCGAGGAAGGCGGCGAAGCGAGTCGATCCCACCCCGATCGACCTCCCTCCTCCCAGCGCCCCGCGCGCCGCTGCCACAACCTCGGCCGAGGAGCCTCCGTAAAGACCGCGTAGCCCGTCGACGAAGAAGAACGCCTCTCCCAGACGCTCCGACTCGACCTCGGCACCGAGCGCCTCCAGCGCTCCCACCATCGACTCGGTCGCTTCAGCCGCCGCGACCGGATCGTGAAGATCGGCGCGCCCGAACCAGGGCCCCCCGGCATGATCCGGGCGCGCCGGGATCGCCAAACGCTTGTCGATGACGCAGGCGATCTCCATACGAACATATGTTCGTATTCACATCAGGATAGCGCCATAGCGTCAACTGCAGAATTCTCGACTTCCCGGCGGTGCTGAGTCAGCCGCGGGCGGTCTTCGCCGCCTCGACGCTGCCCAGGTACGGGGTCAACGTGAACTCGACCAGATCCGGGAGCAGCGACTCGAGCTCCTCGGTGCGATCGGCGAAGATGCGGCGAGAGATCAGCGAGACCATGCCACCGACCAGTGCCTCCTCCGTGGTCGGCGAAAGGCCGGCGAGGACGTCGGCCGAGCGACCTTCCCGGCCGGCGGCGAAGTACGGCACCAAGTCCTGGATCGCCGCGTCATAGCGCTCGACCACCACCGGTCCGGCGACCAACGCCTCGACCATGCTCAGCCGCGCCAGGTGGGGTTCGGCGACCAGGAACTCGAGCATCGCCGCGATCCCAGCACGAACCGCCTGCGGCCACTCGTCCTCCTGCTCGAAGGCATCGGCAACTCGTTGGCGCAGCTCCGACATCACTGAGTCGTAGGCGGCGACGAAGCACTCGTCCTTGCTGTTGAAGTGCTCGTAGAAGGTGCGCCTGGAGACGGCGGCGTGGCGGGTGATGTGCGCGATCGTCGTGCCCGCGTAACCGTTTTCGGAGACGGCCTCGGCAAGCCCGGCGATCAACCGCTCGCGCTGGTTATGGCTGACGAACTCGCGCGGAAGACCATGACGCCCAGGAGGAAGCCTGGCCAGCTCGGGCGGGTACTCAGGTGAGTCCACTGGCGGGTTGACTGGATCGCTCAAGAGAATCGACGATACCGATCCAGACGAGCGGAGCCCAGTCTGGCTAACTGGCCAGTTTTTTGAGTCGGAAGCCCTCATCGCTGCGCTTTTTCGCCACTAATGTCACCCGCCGCGACTTCGCGTGCGGCCTCTGACCCAATGTAGGGAGTCAGCGTGAACTCGACAACTTCAGGGAGCAACTCGACCACGGCGTCAGCCTCGGAGACGGCGAGGCGCTGGTAGACGATCCAGAAGACGCCGCCGATGATCGCTTCCTCCAAAGTCTCCGGCAGGTCCGTTCCATGCGGGGAGACATCGCGTCCAAGTCGGAACAGGGACACGAACGCCTGCTGGGACTCCTCGTAGTACTCCAGCGCTGCCGACCCCGCCGAGAGCGACTCGACCATGCAGGTGCGGGCGAGCGCCGGCTCGGCGGTGACGTATTCGAGGAAGGCGGCGAGGCCGGCCCGGACCTGCCAGGGCCAACTGTCGAGCTCGCCGGCAGCGGCGATCACTCGCTCCAAAGCGGTTGACATCGCGAACTTCTGGGCTGCCAGGAAGCAATCTTCCTTCGAACCGAAGTTCTCATAAAAAGTGTTGCGAGCGATTGCGGCACGCTTGACGACGTCGGTGACGGTGACGCTCCGGTAGCCCTTTTCGGAGATCTCCAAAGCAAGCGCCTCGATGATCCGAGCGCGCTGATGCCGAACGATGAACTCGCGTGAGAGTTGCTGCCGACCCGGAAGTGGACGGGTTGTTGACTTGGAAGCCACGAACGAAACAGTACCGGAGTCGAATCGCGGCGTTGCGAAGAGACAGAAAGGGATACCGTTTAGGTACCGAAAGATAGACAGGCCGTTTTCTCAATCCAATTCGACCGGGCGGGGATTTTGACCGGAAAGCGTCAGCGCATTCTCAGAGGGATGCTCGAAGCAGTTGGCACCCAAGGGTACGAGCAGGCCACGGTTCAGGATGCGATCAGCAAGGTCGGCCTCTACCGACAGGCCTTCTACGACAACTTCCGCGACAAGGAAGAGTGCTACCTGGAGGCCCTCGACGCCGGCTCGGCCTGGGTCGAGCTGGCGATGCGGAAAGCAATCGGCGCGGAAGCTGGCTGGCGCGATCAACTGCGCGGTGGGCTGAACGGGCTGCTGCAGTTTCTCGACGAGGAACCGGCGATCGGGCGAGCACTCTTGGTCGAGGTTCACGCGGCGGGGCCGCGGGCGGTCGCCAAGCGATCAGAGGCGATGGAACGGGCGGCGCAGGCAATCGACCTGGCGCGGGAGGAAAGCGAGGACGACGCCCCGGCGATCTCCGCCGAGGCAGTCGTCGCCGGCATCCTTGCCGTCCTTCACAGCCGCCTCGCCGGGCGCGAAAGCGAGAGCTTCCTGCGCCTGCTCCCGGAGTTGATGTACCTCGCCGTCCTCCCGTATTTCGGCGCCGACGTCGCCGCTGCCGAGATGCGGGCGGGGCTGGCTTGAACGCTTAAGCGCCCTCGCCGTGCCGGCCTTCGCCGCCGGCGAAGCGGGCGGCTCCGCGAGCCGCGACCTCGAGCACCTCGCGCCCAAGGCGGTGCTCCAACTGCAGTCCCTCGGCGAGCGGGAGGCCGGCGCCTTCGATCGCCGCTCGGCGATCGCTCAGCATCGTCTCCTGGGGAAAGACCGCGAGTCGCTCGACCAGCTCCAGCGCCCACGGGAGAGCCTGCCCCGGCTCGACGATCTCGGTGACGAGGCCAATCCGCAGCGCCTCCTCCGCGTCAACCGGCCTGCCGGTGAGGATCAGATCGAGCGCCCGGCCCATCCCGACGATGCGCGGCAACCGCTGGGTGCCGCCGTCGATCAGCGGCACCCCCCAGCGGCGCTCGAAGCAGCCGAAGGTCGCCGCGGTGCTGGCGATTCGCAAGTCGCACCAGAGCGCCAGCTCCAACCCCCCGGCAAGGCACCACCCATCGATCGCCGCGATCGCCGGCTTCGAGGGCGTGAGGCGGGTGAAGCCCATCGGGCCCCCGGGATGGTCGACGTCGAGGTCGAGGGCCTTGAGGTCGGCGCCGGCGCAGAAGGCCTCGCCGGCGCCGGTGAGGACCAGCACCCGCGCCTCCCCGTCGCTCTCGAAGCGCTCGAGGCCTTCTCGCAGCGCCGTCGCCGTCGCCGCGTCGACGGCGTTGCGGCGCTCGGGGCGGTCGATCGTCAGCACCGCGGCCGCTCCCCGCCGCTCGTAGCGCACCTGCTCGCCGCTCATCGGCAGATCGTTCCACAGTTGGCGGGCTTCAGGACCGAACCGGTTGCGGACGGCTACCCTCAGCGGGTGCGGATCGACCAAATCATCGCCGAGCAGGGGCCGACCTTCTCGATCGAGTTCTTCCCGCCGAAGACGGCGGAGGCAGCTGAGCAGCTCTATGAGACGGCGCGCGAGCTGCGAGCGTTGGAGCCCGACTTCGTCTCGGTCACCTACGGGGCCGGGGGCGCGAACCGGGACGGCACCGTCGAGGTGACCAAGGCGCTGAAGGACGAGATCGGGTTCGAGACGATGGCCCACCTCAGCTGCGTCGGTGAGACCACCGAGGGGCTGGCGGAGACGCTCGACCAAATCGCCGCGGCCGGGATCGAGAACGTCTTCGCTCTACGGGGCGACCCGCCGCGCGGCCAGGAGGACTTCGTCCAGCCCGAGGGCGGGCTCGGCAGCGCCGCGGAGCTGGCGGAGTTCGTCGCCAGCGGCTGGGACTTCGGGATTGGCGGCGCCTGCTTCCCCGAGGTGCACCCGGAGGCGCCCGACCTCGAGACCGACCTGCGCTACCTGAAGACGAAGGTCGACTCCGGCGCCAGCTTCCTGATCACCCAGCTCTTCTTCGACAACCAGGTCTACTTCGACTTCGTTCGAGCAGCGCGTGAGGCCGGGATCGAGGTGCCGATCTTGGCCGGCGTCATTCCCGTCGCCAGCTTCGCCCAAACGAAACGGATCTGCGACCTCTGCGACGCGGGTATCCCGTCGCGGCTGGAAGCGGCCTTCGCGGCAGCGGGCGGGGACCCTGAGCGGGAGTTCGAGCTGGGAATCGCGTTCGCGGCACAACAGTGCGCGGAGCTGCTGATCGCCGGCGTGCCCGGCATCCATTTCTACGCGCTCAATCGGGCGCCAGCCACTCGGGCGGTCCTGGGAGCACTGAAGGCATCTAGGCCGTGGGAGCGGTCGGGTGCTGAAAACATGCTTAGAAACTTTTGAATACCATCCCGTCCGATGAGCGATGGGAGGGGACGGGATGCTTTCTAGAGGACTTGCCGTAGTTGCGCTGATCGCCCTGCTTGGCATAGTCGCGGGCTGCGGGGACAGCGGCAGCTCCAGCGACGCGGGGGAAAATGCCCATATCGACGAGGCGACCGGGTCGACCCACGACCTCTTGCCCGACGAACGGACGGGACCCCCGCCGCCGCCGGCGAAAACCACCGACCTGCGCAAAGCGGCAACGGAAGCAGACTGCTTCCTGCGGACCCATCTGGAACCGAAGAAGGGCAAGCCCGTGAGCCCAGGCACTCCAGCCTCCCAGTACACCTCCAGCCCGCCGGCCGCAGGGGATTACGTAAGGCCCCCGCACCAGCAGGCTGACGGCGCCTACCTGAACATGGTCAAACCAATCGATCAGCTCGGAGCTCTCAACAACGGGCGCATGACCATCCAATACGCGCCCGACCTGCCGGAAAAAATCCAGAAGGAACTGAAGGGCCTCTACGACACGATGTACGGGGCAACGCTGCTCTTCCCCAACGACGAAATGCAGTTCGCTGTAGCGGAGACCACCTGGACGAACTTCATCGGATGCACGGCCTTCGAAGGACAAACGACGCTGGACGCGCTCCGCGCCTTCGGCAAGGAGACGTGGGGGAAGTTCGGAAGCAAACCGGTCGAGTCGGTCCCCTTCGAAGGACCTACTCCAGCGGACCCGGAAGAACCGGAAAGCTCGAAGTAGCCGCGATGGGGCCGCAAGCGGCATAATCCCAATCCATGGGCAAGGGAGAGCGCGAAAGGGAACGGCTTCGCCAGGAACGGATCGAAGCCGAACAGCGTGAGAACCGCAGCGGCAACAACCGCCTGATCGTCACCTACGCGATCGTCTCCACGATCGTGCTCGCGGTCGCGGTCCTGGTCTTCGTCCTCGTCAGCGGCGGTGGTGGTGGCGACAGCGAAAGCGCCAGCGCCCACATCAACGGCAACCAGGCGATGGGCAACACCAATGGGGTCCAGCCCGACGAACGCGCCGGCATCGCTCCCCCTCGAACGAAAGTCTTCGATCTCGACCAAGCTGCCAAGGAAGCCGGTTGCGTGGTCGAACTGAAGCTGAAGGACGAGGGCCACACCCACCTTCCCAGGAGCTCGCCGGAACCGAACTACGAAACCAACCCGCCGACCTCCGGTAATCACGTCGAACCGCCCTACCAGCAGGCCGACGGTGCCTATATCAAGGAACCGAAACAGCTCGACGTCGTCCACTCGCTCGAGCACGGGCGGATGGCGATCCAGTACTCGCCGGAACTGCCGGAAAAAGTCCAGCTAGAACTTAAGGGGCTCTACGACACGATGTACGGGGCCGCGCTGCTCTTCCCGAACAGCAAGATGCCCTACGAGGTGGCGGCAACGACCTGGACCAACCTGCTCGGCTGCAAGACCTACAAAGGGGCGAGCACGCTCGACGCGATTCGCGCCTTTGGCCGGGAAACGTGGGGCAAGTACGGCGGCGAGCCGGTGGAAGGATTCGCCTTCACCGGGCCGACGCCGGCCAAACCGGAAGAACCGAGCGACGAATAGCGCGATAGCGAGCTTTTACGCGCGGTAGGCGGGGAAGAACCCGTCCCGTGGGCGGCCGGCGCTGAGCTCCGCGTAGGCGCGCTCGTCGCAGATCAGCTCCGAGGTGAGCCAGGCCTGGCGCCGGTTGGCGAAGCCGCGCTTGAACTCCTCGAGGGCGTCGCCGGGAGCGATGCCGCCACCGAGATTGAGCGGCAGGCCGAGCTCGGTTGCGTGCTCGACGAGACGGGTGACGACGTTCTTCATCGGCGCCGCGCGGTGGTGGGAGTCGGCGCTGCCGCTGAGGTAGTAGTGGAGGTAACCGTCGCTGACGGCGGCAATCGAGGCGGCGCCGAGGTCGCCGGTCGGTCCTCTGGCGAGGACCAACCAGGTGCGCCCCGCTTCGAGGATCCGGTCGAAGTACCCAGCCCCGAAGAAGTAGTGCGGCGCCGCACCCGCGCGGCGCATCGTCTGCTCGTAGACGTCGAGGAAGCCCGCCCGCTGATCCGCCGTCGTCTCGGGGCCGGACACGAGATCGATCACGTAGCCCGCTTCAAGGTTGCGGCGCACCTGCCGCCGATCACTAGGCCGGCTCTTCGCCGGCAATGCAGGGTCGGCAATCTGAACCACATTCCTCTCCGTGGCGCCAGCCAGTGGCGACGGCCCCAACGCGTGACGAATGAAGACACTGACCAGGCCCGTCCCCGAGAAGTCAATCGCGGCCGGATCGAGGGGCGGGGGGGTCTTCGTACGGACACTTGGAGCGAGCGAAGCGAGCGGGTCCGGTAGAAGACCCCCCCGCCCCTCCCCGCCGACGAGTCCCGGATAGCCGTAGGGGGAAACCCCGTCCCACCCCCGGCCGTCCTCGATCTCCCGAA
This sequence comes from Solirubrobacterales bacterium, assembly GCA_035535295.1. Lineage (GTDB taxonomy): Bacteria > Actinomycetota > Thermoleophilia > Solirubrobacterales > 70-9 > VAYN01. The sequence goes on along the minus strand of DATLQI010000023.1, from coordinate 17,662 downwards.
CGACCAGCGGCGCCACCAGCACCCCCTCCTCACTCTCGATCCGCAAGGTGTGGGTGGCGCCCTCGGCGTCGAGAAACTCGTGCGAGCGAAAGAACTCCGAGTCGGCGGCGGCCTCGCCGCGGTCCTCGATCAGGGTCGCCTTGGCGATGGCGCCGCTCACTCGAGGAGGTCGGCCGCGGCGGCGCGGAACTCGTCCGGCAGCACGCCCCAGACCTCGCAGTCGTCCGGCGGGCCGTCGCGGCGGGCGAGATGTGCGCGCATCGTTCCCTCGTGCTTCCAGCCGAGCCCGGCGACGGTCTTCTTCGCGACCTCGTTGCGGGCGGGAATGCGGCCGTAGACGCGGTGGGCGCCGTACTCGTCGAAGGCCTTGGCGATCGTCAACGCCTCGGCACGGCGGCCGACCCCCTTGCCGCGGACGTCGTCGCCGATCAACGCCCCCAGCTCCGGCGCGGTCTGGCGGAAGAGGCCGTAGAGCGCGGTGAAGCCGACCGGCTCCTCGTAGCCCTCGACGACGATCGCGAACTTGCGGTCCTCGCCCGAGTCGTCCATCGCCCGTTGCGTCCAGGCCTCGGCCTGCTCGAAAGCGAATTCATCCCGCTGCTCCATCAACGACTGGATCGCCTCCGGGTTGTTGAACCAGCGGTGGACGGCGGGCGCGTCCCCAAGCTCGAACGGGCGCAGGCTGACTTCCGGGCGATCCGTCACGAGCCGAACCCTACTTCAACGCCGACGGGACGAAAATACGCCTATATGGAGGGAAATCGTCCCGTCGGCCGTCAGTCGGGGGCCAAGCCCTGTGCGGTCACGACCAGCCAGAGGGTTTTGAGGAGGATTCGGGCGTCGAGGGCGAGGGTGCGGTGGTCGACGTACCAGACGTCGAGCTCGATCCGCTCCTCCCAGGGGATGCCGGCGCGGCCTTGGACCTGAGCCCAGCCGGTGATCCCGGGCAGGACCTCGTGGCGGCGTTTCTGGTGCGGGGTGTAGTCGTCGACCTGGGCCTTGATCGTCGGGCGGGGGCCGACGATCGCCATCTCGCCGCGGAGGACGTTGACGAGGTTGGGGATCTCGTCGAGCGAGGTGCGGCGGAGGAGGCGGCCGGGGCCGGTGACGCGGGGGTCGTCGCGGTAGACGACTTTGCCGACCCCGACCGGGTCGGAGCCCTGGACCATCGTCCGCAGCTTCCACATCTCGAACTCGCGGCCGCCGAGGCCGACGCGGCGCTGGCGGTAGATCACCGGGCCGCGGCTGGTCAGCTTGATCGCGATCGCCGCGACGAGCAGGACCGGCGAGAGGATCGCGAGGGCGATCGCGGCGACGGCGATGTCGAAGGCGCGCGGCATCAGCGGGTTCCCGCGGCCTTCTCCCAGCGGCCGCCAGCTCCATGGCGGAGACGGTCCCAGAGGCCGGCCGCGATCGAGGCGGTCGTCAGCGCGTAGTAGCGGGCGATGCGAAACGGAGCCAGCGGGAGGACGCGGCCGAGCAGCGCCGCCGCGATCAGCGCCAGCTGGAGGACGAAGGCGAGGACGTAGAACCAGCCCTCGCCGAGGAGGAAGGCGTTGGTGACGAGGGTGACCAGGTGCAGGAGCGGGCTGAGGTAGCGGAGCAGGCGGTGGGAGACGATCTCGAAGGCGAACAGCGGCGGGTAACCGCGTGGCGAGAGCATCCCCTCGCCGAGGACGATGTCCCAGAGGCCGACCATCATCCGCCGTTTGCGAGCGAACTCTCCCTCGATCGTCGGCACCATCTTCTCCTCGGCGCGGGCGGCGGGCGCGTAGAGCGAGCGCCGCTTTTTCTTGGCGAAGGCGAAGGGGAAGCTGAGGTCGTGGCTGCCGGAGGGGGCGAGCGGGATGTACGTGTCTTTGCGCACGGCGTAGATCGCGCCGTTTCCGCCAGTGACGCCGGCGAGCGCCGACTCCATCTCCCGCACCGCCATCTCGTAGCGCCAGTAGGAGCCCTCCATGTTGTCGCCGTCTGCGTTCCGGAAGCGGACCTGGCCGCAGACGTAGCCGACCTTCGGGTCGGCGAAGGGAGCGACGAGCTGCTGCAGCGCGTCGGGCGCCCAGACGCTGTTGGCGTCGGAGAAGGCGAGGACCTCGCCGGTCGCCTGCTCGGCGCCGGCGTTGAGGGCGGCGACCTTGCCTCCGGGCGGCAGCTCGAGGACGAGATCGGCGCCCGCCGCACGGGCGCGCTCGGCGGTCGCGTCGGAGCTGCCGTCAGAGGCGACGATCACCTGTAGCCGCTCCCGCGGGTAGTCGAGCGCAAGCGCGTTGGCGACCTTGTCCGCGATCACCTCCTCCTCGTCGTAGGCGGGGACGATCAGGGAAACGGTCGGAAGATCCTCTTCTTCAATGAGCGTCGGTCTTTCAAGCCGAAGGTCGCGGGTTCGACCGCGGAGGCGGACCAGCGCCCACAACGCCAGCGGGTAGCCAATGTGCGTGTAGACGAGCAGGCCGGCGCTGAGCCAGAAGAGGACCGCGGCGAGGGTGGTCACGAGTGGGCCTCGAGCAGGTCGCGATAGAGGGCTAGGTGCAATCGGGCGGCCTCGTCCCAGGAGTAGGGGCCAGCGGCGGCACGAGTCGCGGCGGCGGCGAGCCTGGCGCGAGCGGTCTCGTCGTCGATCAGCTCCTGCAGCGCCGCGGCGAGGGCACCGACGTCGCCGGGAGGGACCAGGCGCGCTGCTCCGGTCGCCGCCACCTCGGGGAAGCCGCCGACGGCGCTGAGCAGGAGTGGCTTGCCGAAGGCGAGGCCGGTGTAGAGGACGCCGGAATGCTCAGCGTCTAGGTAGGGGAGGACGACGAGGTCGGCGCGACGGAAGATCGCCGGGATCTCGGCCTCGTCGACAAAGCGGATTACGGTGCGGACGCGGCCGCCGGCCTCGCGCGCCTGACGGCGCAGCGGCTCGACGTCCATCCGCGGGTTGCCGACGATCCAGAGCTCGGGGTTCGGGGCGCCGTGTTCGCCGACGACTCGGCCGTAGGCCTCGATCAAGTTCTCGATCCCCTTGTAGGGCCGGAGCAGGCCGAAGCAGAGGATCACCGGCCCCTCCGCCCCCTCCAGCTCCAGCGGCAGCGATTTCTCCGCCGGCAGCTTCGTCAGGTAGTCGAAAGCGCCGTGGGGGATGACGCGAACCTTGGCGGCGTCGACCCCGACCTCGTCGCGCAGGCGCGCGGCGCTGTGCTCGGAGTGGGCGACGACCGCGTCCATCGCGCCGAAGACGCGGCGGGCCGAGCCAACCTGGCGGCGGCTCGGATCGAGGGGCAGGATGTAGTGGGCGGTCATCACCCGTGGGCGCTTCGGCGGCACCAGGCGGACGTCGAGCGAAGGGATCGTCAGCCACTGGTAGTGGAGGACGTCGGCGTCGCTTCTGTGGCGACGGAAGCGGAGCATGTCGGGGAGGTGCTCGGCGGCCTTGAAGGGCAGCCGCGCCGGCGCGTCGAGGCCGCGAGCGGCGCTGCGGCGGTAGAAGGACTCCTCGACCCGGTAGCCCTCGGCCGCCGGGACCGGCCCGTGGAGAAAGTGGCTGGTCGCCAGCTCGACCTCAGCCCCGGCGCGCGCGAGCGCCGCCGCGAGCGCGCGGTCGTAGGGCGGCGTAAACGCGGAGGGGTCGACGAGCTGCACCTTCATCGCAGGCCGGGATTATCGTGACCCCCTTGCCACCTCTGCTCTCCTACTGCGTCGTGAACACGAACGGCCGCGAGTACCTGCTCGCCTGCCTGGCCGCGATCGAGCGCACGCATCCGGCCGGGGTCGAGCGCGAGATCCTCGTCCTCGACAACGCCTCCGACGACGGGTCGGCCGAGGCGGTGCGGGCGCTTGGCGGCGAGATCCGCCTGATCACGCTGGAGCGGCGGACCGGCAAGGCGGAGAACGACTCGACCCTGATGCGCGAGGCAAAGGGGAAGTATTGCTTCCTGCTCAACGAGGACTCGGAGTTGAAACCAGGGGCCACCGAGGCGCTGCTCGCGGTGCTCGAGCGCGAACCGAAAGCCGCCGCAGCGACGCCGCAATTACTCGATTCGGAGGGGCGCCCCGTCCCCTGCGCCTGGCGTTTCCCCGGGGTGGGGACGGCGGCGATCGGAGGGCTCTTCCTGCACAAGCGGCTGACCGTGCAGAGCACCGGCAAGGCGGTGCGTCGCGTCGACTGGGCGCAGTCGAGCGCGCTGATGGTCCGCCGCGAGGCCGCCGCGGCGATCGGCTACATGGACCCCGACTTCTTTGTCTACTACGACGAGTGCGACTTCGCCAAGCGGCTGGCGGACGCCGGCTGGCACTCGCTCTTCGTCCCCGCCGCCGAGGCGGTCCACCACGACCAGCTCTCGACCGACCTCGCCAAGGGCCTGCCGCGGATCGTCGAGTTCCACCGCAACCGCGACCTCTACATGAGGAAGCACCACGGCCCCGTTGCCGCAATCGCGGTCCGTGTCCTCACCGCCTGGACCTACGCCCTCCGCGCCCTCGCCGCGACCGTCCTCCCCAATCGGTCCCCGCGGATCATGTGGGCCCACGCCCGCCAAGCGCTTCTTCCAAACCGCGGGGAATCGCTCCGCGACCGGGCGGCCTAGTTTCTTAGATCCTCGTCCATGCGCTCGACCTCGTGCGCCTCGGGGATGCGCCCGTCCACCGCGGCTGGTTGAGCCCGCAACGCCGCGAAGCTCGCCATCACCTCGCGCGGGTGGCGCAGGCGCTCGATCCACTCGCGCTCTTCGGCGCTGAAGAAGCCGATCGCGAAGAGGACGAGCGGGTAGGCGGCGAAGAGCGCGACGCGGATCAGGAGGCCAGTCGCGCCGTCGGTCGGCACCAGCAGTTCAGCGAGGCCGACGAGCGCGGCAACCGTCAGCACCACTCGCAGCAGCCGCCCCCACTCGTACGGCACCGGGAAGAGACGCTGGGTGAAGCCGTACATCAGGCCCAGCACGACGAGGTAGGAGGCGACGAGGGCGAGGCCGGCGCCAACGATCCCCAGCGGCGGCACCAGGACGAGGTTGAGGACCACGTTGACGACGAGAGCCCCGACTGCGGCGGGGAGATTGAACTCGGTGCGGCCGGTGCGGCCGAGGATGACGACGAGGACGAGGTAGAGGGCGTAGAGGGTGACCGCGGTCGAGATCAGGCCGATGACTTCGAAGGAGTCGAAGAACTTCGGGTCGGCGAGGGCGCGGACGATCCAGCGGCTGAACAGCCACATCCCGGCGACCACCCAGGCGCAGCCGGCGACGAAGAGGGTGACGACGGTGGCATAGACGCGGCGGGCCTCGTCGTCGCTACGGATCGAGTAGGCGAGCGGTGGCCAGGCGAGCTGGAAGCCGCGGACGAGCACGTTGACCGCCTGCGCGAACTTCACCCCCAGCGAGTAGAGCCCCGCCTCCGCCGCTCCGAGCGAGCGAAGGATGATCAGGCGGTCGGCGAAGTTGAGCGCGTAGAGGGAGACCTCGGCCGGCATCGTCGGCAGGCCGAAGCGGAAGAGGCGGCGCAGCAGCACCGGGTCGAAGCGCAGCGAGAGGCGGCGCCACTGCAGCGCGATCAGGGCAACAACGAAGGCGGCGCCGGTGGCGTAGCTGCCGACGAGGAGGCCGCGGGCGCCCTCTTCGAGCACGACCACGAGGACAACCGTCAGCGCGATCGCCGCCAGCACGTTGAGAATCGTCGTCAGGAAGAAGGCCTGCGCCCGCTCTTCGAGCCGGAACAAGGTCAGCAGGAACTCCCACATCGTCAGCACCCAGAGGCCGCCGATCGAGATCCGCATCAGCTCTGGCGCGGGCTTCTCCAGCAGCAGTTCGGAGAGGGGGCCGGCGAGGGGTAGGGCGAGCAGGGCGCCGAGCGTCGACAGCCAGAAGAGGCCGGCGAAGGTGCTGGCGACGACCTCCTCCGGGCGCTCGTCCTCGCGGTAGTAGAAGCGCAGGATCGCCTCCAGCAGGCCAAGGCGGACGACGATGCTGGCGAAGACGACCGCGGAGAAGAGCACCTCGGCGAAGCCGTAGTCCTCTTTCGTCAGGTACCGCGTGTAGAGCGGCAGCAGGGCAACCGCGATGACCTTGCTGAGGATGCTCGCCGCGGTGTAGGCGGCGCCGGTCGTCGCCAGGCGGCGCAGGTATCCCGACATGGGGGAACCCTAGGTGTGGCGGCGGATCACGGGGTCGTCGCCGGCGACCGCGTGGGCGAGGGAAGCGCCGACAGCCAGCAGCACCCAGGTGATCGGGTCCTCGAAGAAGCCGGCGTAGGCGAGGGTGTGGACGAGGAGGGCGACGAAGGCCGCCAGCACCGCGGCCCGGGCGGCGACGAGGGGGGGATCGACGCCCCAGAGCCCGCGTCCTAGCGTCCCCAGCGCGACGACGACCAGCGCGAAGTAGACGAGCAGCCCGATCAGCCCCTGCTCCGCCGCCACCGTCACCGGCTCGGTGTGGGAGACCGTGACCGGGGCGTCTCTGTTCTCGCGGTGGTCGCGGTAGGCGGCCTGGAAGGAGCCGGAGCCGTAACCCTGGATCGGCTTTTCGGCGAAGAGGTCGACGCCGCCGGAGACGAGGCTGCCGCGGCCGCTGAGGTCGACGTTGAAGCGGTCCCAGGTGAGCTTTCCCGAGCCGCCGACGAAAAGGACGACGAGGACCGCGCCGACCAGGCCCACGGCCACCGCCGCCAGGGTCCAGCGCGGGCTCCAGCGGATCGCCGCCAGCACCGCCAGGCCCGCCAGCAGGGCGAGGAAGCTCGACTGCGAGAAGGTCGGCACTAGGCCGATCCAGAGCACGGCAATCAAGCCGGTGAGGAGCCAGAAGGCCTGGCGGGTCCGCGCCCAGAGCATCGCCGCGGTGGCGATCGTCGTCACCAGCGCCAAGTAGCGCCCGTAGACGTTCGGGTCCCAGAAGACCGAGTTGAGGCGGAAGTAGGTGTGGAATTCGTTCGACCTGATGATCTGGTCGTTCCAGAAGAGGCTGCGGGTCAGGTACTCGACGCTGCCGACGAGCACGAAGGCGCTCGCCTCGACCCCGATCACGATCAGAGCCCACTTCAGCAGCCGCCGGTCCCAGACGACCTCGCGCAGGAGCCGGTAGGCGACGGTGAAGGGGACGAAGAAGAAGCAGACGTTCTGCAGCCCCTTTGAGAAGTCATCCGAGTAGAGCGCCTGCAGGGCGTAGAGGACGACGGCCGCCGCCAGCAACCAGGCCAGCGGCCGCGGCGCATGGCCGGGCGGCGGGTCGGACCAATCGCGCAGCAGCGTCGCCAGTACCGCCGCCGCGATCACCAGGTACAGCGGCACCAGCAGGTTCGCGGTGTCGCCGCCGGCCTCCAAGGGCACCCGGAAGGGGATCGCGAAGACGATCGCCAGCGGCATCAGGATCTCCCAGCGCCGGAAGGCGTAGGCGAGGACGCCAATCACGACGACGGCGAGCGCCAGCAGGGCGACGATCCGGCCCTCGTCGTGGCGGAGGTCGACGATCTGGGCGGTGTGCCACTGGTCGCCGAGGATCAGCACCGGGAAGAGCGCCATCGCCGCCACCATCAGCAGCGCCCGCGGCCTCCCGGGCGGCAGCAGGATCGCGGCGGCGCTGGCGCCAGCCGCGAGGACCAAGCCCGCACCGGCGAGGAAGTCGCTCACGGTCCTACCCCGCCGGCGCCGCCGCGCGTGCCGCACCGCGACTTCGCCTCCTTCGGCGAGGGGTGCAGGCGGATCGTCCCCGGCGTCACCAGCGTCCGCTCGCTGCCGAGTTTGACCCGCAGCTTGTAGCGGCCCGGCTTCGCGGTGCCGCCGCCGCGCTGGCGCCCGTCCCAGTAGTAGACGTGGAACGTGTAGCGCCTGAGGAAGGTGTCGCGGGCGAGGGTGACGACGACCCGGCCACCCGGCTTGATCACCTGGACGAGGCCGTCGCCGCTGATCGTGGTGCGGAATTTGATCCGGATCCGGTCGCGGCGGCAGTCGCCGTTGGGGGTGAAGCTGTGGACCTTCGGCGTGCCCTTGCGGTGGGGCGGGGCGATGAAGGTGACGCGGTCGAGGACCAGGGGCTCGCGCTTGGCGCGCTGCGAGTAGGCGAAGGCGGCTAGCGTGGCAAGGACGAGGAGGGCGAAGACGACTGCGGCTGGGGAGAGGCGCTCCCGCAGCTCATTCCGCCGCTTCGGCATTGTCCTCGCCGACGATTACTGCGACGTCGGCGCCGGCCGAGGCGGATTCGATTTCCCCACTCATCAGCTGCACCTTCCCGATCCCCAGCTGCTTCGCCACCTTGCGTGCTTCGGGCTTGTGCCCGCGTTTGAACATGACGACGCTCTCTTCGAAGCTGGCGCTGCTGTTGGTGACGGCGCCGAGGTCGAAGCCCTTGCCCTCGACTTTGTCGCCGTAGGTGGCGGCGAGGCCGACGACCGAGGTGCCGTTGAGGACGGTGACTTCGATTTCGCTCGGCTTCACCTTCGCCGCCGCCTGCTTGGCGTTGCCGCCACCGTTGCCCTCGTCGCTGCTGCCGAGCAGGAGGTAGGCGGCCCCGCCGACGATCGCCAGCAGGACGACGAAGAGGGCGACCAGGGAGCTCGGGCGCGAAGCGGTCTCGCCGACCCCGGAGAAGCGGCCGCGCAGGCGTTCGCGGCGCGACTGCTCGGGTAGCCCTTCCTCGCGGCGGCGGCGGCGCTCCTCGCGGTTCGAGACCGCCTCGTGTTCGGCCGTCCGCGCCTCCTCCAGCGCCCGCAGCTCCTCGGCCCGCTGGGCGGCGATCGTCGAGGTCTGCTCCTTGCGCTCGGCGTCGCGCTCAGGGGCCGACCCCGCCCACTCGCGCAGGCGGCGGATGTCCCGTCCGTGGGTGAACGAGAGGAGCGCGAGGACGGCGAGGCCGAGGAACGCGGCCAGGCCGGCGAAGGCGCCGATTTGTTCGATCGCGTGGACCAAAGTGGCTGCGAGAGGCTATTCGTTGGAGGCGACCGTCGCCGCGTCGCCACCCGGTGAGGCGATCATCTCCACCACTCGCTCGGCCAAATTAGCCTCGTCGCCGGCCAGAACCAGGTGTTCGAGCGAGTTCAGCGTCTGCTCCACCCACTGCTGGTCGATCGCCTTCTTCCGCACCGCCCGGTTGATCCGCCGCGCCGCCGTCGGCTGCGCCTCCTCGCCCTCGGAGAAGAGGACCTCGTGCAGCTTCTCGCCGGGGCGCGGCTGGGTGAACTCGACCGCGATGTCGGTCTCCGGCTCGTAGCCCGCCAGCCGGATCATGTTGTGGGCGAGGTCGACGATCTTCACCGGCTCGCCCATGTCGAGGACGAAGACCTCGCCCTTGCCGGCACCGATGTCGCCAGTCCGGATCACCAGTTGCACCGCCTCCGGGATCGTCATGAAGTAGCGGGTCATCTCCGGGTGGGTGACCGTGACCGGGCCGCCGCGCTCGATCTGGGCGCGGAAGATCGGCACCACGCTGCCGGAGGAGGCGAGGACGTTGCCGAAGCGGACCGAGGCGAAGCGCGTCTCCGGGTACTTCTCCCCGGCCGCCTGGACGATCCACTCGGCCATCGCCTTCGAGGCCCCCATCACCGTCTGCGGGTTGACCGCCTTGTCGGTGGAGATGAGGACGAAGCGCTCGACCTTCGAGGCGGCGGCGGTCTCGGCGGTGACCCGGGTGGCGATCGCGTTGTTGCGGACCGCCTCCAGCGGGTTCGCCTCCATCAGCGGCACGTGCTTGTAGGCAGCGGCGTGGAAGACGACGTCGGGCTTGAACCGCTGCATCACCTCGAGCATCCGGTGCGGCTCCTTGCAGTCGGCCAGCACCGCCTCGCAGGAGGCGAAGTGGCGCTCCTCGACCATCTCGCGGTCGATCTGGAAGAGGTTGTCCTCGGCGTGGTCGAGCATCACCAGCAGCCGCGGCTTCACCTGGGCGATCTGGCGGCAGAGCTCGGAGCCGATCGAGCCGCCGGCGCCGGTGACGAGGACGATGCGATCGTGCAGGTAGGCGCCGACGCGGTCGAGCTCGCGGACGATCGGCTCGCGCCCGAGCACGTCCTCGACCCGGACCTCGCGCAGCTGTTTGTTCAGCTGGACGCCGCCGCGGAGGAGCTCGAAGACGGTCGGCAGGGTGCGGACCGGGATCTCGCGGTCGCGGCAGGCGGCGACGATGCGGGCGCGGAGGGTCCCCGGCGCCGAGGGGATCGCGATCACCACCTCGTTCGGTTTCGTCTCGTCGAGGATCTTCTCGATCTGCTTGGTCGAACCGAGCACCTTCAGACCCAGCATCCGCATCCCCCGCTTGCGCGGGTCGTCGTCGACGAAGCCGATCGCGGTGGCGCCGAGGTTGGGATTGAGCTGCAGCTCGCGGACGACCATCTGGCCGCCGGAGCCGGCGCCGACGACGAGCACCTCGTGCTTGGGCAGGCGGGCGCCGCGGGTCGGGCGTTCGACGATCAGCCGCACCGCGAGGCGGGCGCCAGCGACGAGGATCAGGGTGAGGATGAAATCGATCACCTCGACCGAGCGCGGCAGCGTGTGCCCGAAGGGCTTGGCGACGGCGAAGACGACGACCAGGAGGGCGCTGGCGACGGCGACGGCGCGGGCGATCAGCATGAAGTCGCGACCGCTGACGTAGCGCCACCACTTCTGGTAGAGCCCGAAGCCGGCGAAGACGATCAACTTGCCGGCGACGACGAACCCGACCGACTGCGCGAAGAGGACCTCGTAGCGGTGCGGCCAGCCGTGCGGCTGGTCGAGGAAGCGCAGCTGGAAGGCGAGGAAGTAGGCCAGCGCGACGAGCGCGGCGTCGGCCGCTACCTGTAGAACCCGGTTGCGATAGACGGGGTGGTTCAACCGGCGCATGAACACCCGAGTTTAGTTGCTGTTTGGCGCTCCTCCTACAATCCCCGCTTCACGAATGCCGCCAATCCTTCTTCCTCTCGCCAGCGTCACCGACTTCTTCCTCGACCCGATCGTCAACTGGGGGACCGACTTCATCAGCAGCACCGGCCTGCCGGCCGTGTTCTTCCTGATGACGCTCGAGTCCGCCTGCCTGCCGGTCCCGAGCGAGGCGATCATGCTCTTCGCCGGCTCCAGCGTCGCCGCCGGCGACCTGACCCTGTTCGGGGTCGTCGCGGCTGGCGTCCTCGGCAACCTCGTCGGTTCCTGGATCGCCTACGCGGTCGGCTACTACGGCCGCATCGACCTGCTGGAAAAAAACAAGTTGATCCACATCAGCCCCAAGCACCTGAAATGGGCCGACGACTGGTTCGCCCGCCACGGCGACGCGACCGTCTTCTTCTCGCGGATGCTGCCGATCGTCCGCACCTTCATCTCGCTGCCGGCCGGGGTCGCGAAGATGCCGTTCTGGCGCTTCACCGCCTACACCCTCGCCGGCTGCATCCCCTGGGTGCTGATGCTGGCCCTGATCGGCAAGAGCGTCGGCGAGAACTGGGAAGAGTGGCGCGACCACCTCCACTACCTCGACTACCTGGTCGTGGTCGCCGTGGTCGCCGGCATCGCCTACCTCGTGATCAAGCGCCGTCGCCGGCCACCGGCCGAGGCGGCGAGCGCCAGCGAGGCTTGAGCGACCTCCCGGCCGCGCGCGCCGTCGCGCTCGGCCTGGTCCAGGGCCCGGCCGAGCTGCTGCCGGTCTCCAGCTCGGCCCACATCGTCCTCGTCCCCTGGCTCGCCGGCTGGGACTGGGAGGAGATCGACCCGGAGCTGCGCAAGAGCTTCGAGGTTGCCCTCCACACCGGCGCCGCGATCGCATTGCTGATCGGCCAGCGGCGCACGATCGCCGAAGAGCTGCGCCAGTTCGACGGCCGGCGGGCGCTGCTGCTCGGCCTCTCCTTCCTACCGGCGGCGATCGTCGGCTACACGCTGGAGCGGCCGATCGAGCGCCACCTCGGCGGCCCCCGGGCGACCGCCTACGGTCTGCTGGCCGGCGCCGCGGCGATGCTCGTCGCCGATCGGCGTCCCCAGCGCCGCGGGCGCGGCGAAGCCACCGCGGCGGACGGCCTGGCGCTCGGCGTCGCCCAGGCGGCGGCGCTCGCCCCCGGCGTCTCCCGCAACGGCGTCACCCTCGCCGCCGCCCGCTGGCGCCGCTTCTCCCGTGACCAGGCCAACCTGCTCTCGCGCACGATCGCCCTGCCGATCATCGTCGGCGCCACCGCGCTGAAGGGCACCCGCCTCCTCCGCCGCGGCACCACCCCAGAGCTGCGCCGCTCCCTCGCCGTCGGCGTCACCGCCTCCTTCGCCTCCACCCTCGCCTCCCAACGCCTGATCCGCCTGGTCGAGCGCGACCGCGCGCTCTGGCCTTACGCCGCCTACCGAATTGGCTTGGCGGCCGTCGTTCTTGCAAAGCTAGGGCGCAAGTGAGCGCGAGCGACGCCTACGCGAAGGCCGGGGTCGACCAGGGGGCGGCGGACTCGGCCGTGGCCGGACTGGTGCGGGCGCTTGGGGCGATCAACCTTGGACGGCCGTCGGCGCAGGTGCCGCTGCCGGGGCATTACGCCAGCGTGATCAAGATCGACGAGCGGCTGGGGATCGCGCTCTCGACCGACGGGGTGGGGACGAAGCTGGTCCTGGCCGAGCAGCTCGGGCGTTTCGACACGATCGGGATCGACTGCGTGGCGATGAACGTCAACGACGTGATCTGCGTCGGCGCCGAGCCGCTGGCGATGCTCGACTACATCGCGATCGAGAAGGCCGACCCGGAGGTCTGCGAGGAAATCGGCATCGGTCTGGCGCGCGGCGCCGAGAAGGCCGGGATCGAGATTCCCGGCGGCGAGCTCGCCCAACTCGGGCAACTGGTCCGCGGCGTCGACGTCTCCGGCGCCTGCTTCGGGACCGTCGCCCTCGACGCGATCGTCGACGGCTCGGCAGTTCAACCGGGGGACGTAGTCATCGGCCTCCCCTCCACCGGCCTGCACTCCAACGGCTACACGCTCGCCCGCTCGGCCCTGGCCGAGATCCCGCTCGACGACGACCGCCTCGGCCGCCCGCTCGGCGACGTCCTGCTCGAGCCGACCGAGATCTACGTCAAGCCGATCGTCGAGCTGCTGCGCTCCGAGGTCGACGTCCGCGGGCTCGCCCACATCACCTCCGGAGGCACGAAGAACCTGCTCCGCCTCGCCGCCGAGGTCGGCTACGAGATCGACGACCCGCTGCCCGTCCCGCCGATATTCGACCTGATCCAGGAACAAGGCGGCGTTTCCGACGAGGAGATGAGCGAGGTCTTCAACATGGGCTGCGGCTTCTGCGTCGTCGTCCCCGCGGGTGACGAATCCAGCGCGCTGGAGCTGCTGCGGCGCCAATACCCGGAGGCGAAGCGGGTCGGGCGCGCAACCGATGGACCACGCCGGATCCTCTAAGCCGCCTGACAGCGCCCGGCATCGTAACGTTGGCGGCGTAAGTGCCCAACCGCCCCTCCACTAGCTCGCAGATGATCGGGACCGTGCTCTCCGGCCGTTACAAGCTGGAGGCGAAGCTTGGCAGCGGCGGGATGTCGACCGTCTACCTGGCGCGCGACACCACGCTCGACCGCTCGGTGGCGGTGAAGGTGATGCACCGCGAGATGTCCGAGCAGGAAGACCAGCTGCAGCGCTTCCGCCAGGAGGCGCGGGCGGTGGCGAAGCTCTCGCATCCGAACGTCGTCGCCGTGATCGACGCCGGTGAGGACGGCGGCCACCCCTACATCGTCTTCGAATACGTCGAGGGGGAGACGCTGAAGCAGCGGATCAACCGAGTCGGCGCCCTCGACCCGCAGGAGGCGCTCGCCTACGCGATCGAGATCGCCCGCGGCCTCACCGTCGCCCACAACCGCAACATGGTCCACCGCGACATCAAGCCCCAGAACGTCCTCATCGACTCCGAGGGGCGGGCGAAGCTGACCGACTTCGGGATCTCCCGCCAGCTCGAGCAGGACGGGATGACCGCTACCGGCCGCGTCCTCGGCACTACCGACTACGTCGCCCCCGAGCAGGCGATGGGCCACCCGGTCGACCAGCGCTCCGACGTCTACTCGCTCGGCGTCGTCCTCTACGAGATGCTGGTCGGGCAGGTCCCCTTCCACGCCGACAGCCAGGTCGGGGTAGCGATGAAACACGTCAACGAGGAGCTGCCCGACGTGCAGCAGCGCCGGCCCGAGCTCTCCGCCGCGGCGGCGATGGTGGTCGAGCGGGCGACCGCGAAGGACCCGGCGCAGCGCTACCAGGAAGTCGGCGAGCTGATCGACGACCTCGGCACCGCGCTCGAGGTCGAGGCCGCGCGGGCCGGGGCGACCACCGGCGAGGCGACGAGCGTGCTGGAGGCGGTGCCGCCGGCCGAACGCAAGCTCCCCGGCGAGCGTAGCCGCGGCCGCTGGTCATGGCTGCTAATCGCCCTGCTCGTCCTCCTCGCCGCCGCGGTCCTGGGAGCGCTGCAGCTGATCGGCAGTGGCAATGGGGGCGGAGGTGGAGGTGCCCTCAACGGCAAGGGCTCGCCGGTGGCGTTGTCGGGAGCCTCGGATTACGACCCCGAGGGCGACGACGAAGAGGACCCGGAGACGGTCAGCTTCGCGATCGACGGCAACCCGACCACGACCGCCTGGAGCAGCGAGCACTACGACGACGACACCTTCGCCGGGACCAAGAGCGGCGAAAACCCCGGCGTCGGCCTCTACGTCACCGCCAAGTCGACGACGAAGCCGGCCGAGATGATCGTCAAGACCCCGACCCCGGGCTGGGACGCGCAGATCTTCGCCAGCCCCTCGGGGCCGCCGGAAGAGCTGTCCGAATGGGGGGAACCGGTCGGCGAGGTGACCGACGCCTCCGCCAGCGAGGAGATCGAGCTCCACCTCGGCTCCCCCGCCAAGTACTTCCTGATCTGGTTCAACCGGGCCTCCCCCGCCCGCGACCAGGAGGGCCGGTACCAGATCGAGATCAGCGACGTGAAGCTGATCGACTGATTCCGGGGGTCGCGGGTATAGGTGCCGGGGGCGGTCCGGAGGATCGTCACAAAACCTTTACATCGATCGGTGTAGCATCAGGCAATGGCAGAGCGAGGCGCCGTACCCAATGTCCCGAAAGCGCGCCAGCGCGCGCTCCATGCCGTGCGCTCGCTGTTCACGCCGCTGCTGCCGGACGACTACCTCGAACTGATCAACCCACTCTGGTCGACGCAGGAGCTGCGCGGCCGCATCGAGCGGATCGAAAAAGAGACCGCCGACGCGGTCACCGTCCTTATCCGGCCCGGCTTCGACTGGCCCGGCCACCGGCCCGGGCAGTACCTGCGGATCGGGGTGATCGTCGACGGCGTCCACCACTGGCGCGCCTACTCGCTGACCACCGACCCCGGCCGGCCCGACGGCCTGATCGGGATCACGCCGAAGCTGGTGGACGCCGGCAAGGTCTCCCCCTACCTCGTCTACAGGGCGCGGGAGGGGGACGTCGTCCGCCTCGGTGGCGTCGAAGGCACCTTCGTCCTCCCCGACCCGCCCCCCGAGCGCCTGCTCTTCATCAGCGCCGGCAGCGGGATCACGCCGATCATGAGCATGCTGCGCAGCCTCAACCGCGACGACGCGCTGGACGACGTCGTCCACGTCCACTCGGCGCGCACCCCGGACGCGATCATCTTCGGCGAGCAGCTGCGCGAGCTGGACGAGCAGCGTGCCGGCTACCGGCCGCATCTGCGGATCACCAGCGAGGCCGGCCGGGTCGCACCCGCCCATCTCGACGAGATCTGCCCCGACTGGCGCCAGCGCCGCACCTACGCCTCCGGCCCCGGGGAGATGCTCGACGACCTCGTCCAGCACTGGCGGGCGGAGGGGGACCCGGAGCTGCTGGAGATGGAGCGCTTCCAGCCGGTGATCGGCGGCGACGTGCTGGCCGGCGAGGGCGGGACGATCCGCTTCCTCAAAAGCGGACTCGAGACCGCCTGCGACGGCGGCACCCCGATTCTCGTCGCAGGTGAGGAGGCGGGGGCGGAGCTGCCCTTCGGCTGCCGGATGGGGATCTGCCACACCTGCATCGGCCGGCTCTGCGAGGGACAGGTAAGGGACCTACGCACGGGCGAGGTCTACGGCCAAGAGGACGAAATGGTGCGCACCTGCGTCAACGCACCCGAAGGTGACGTGAAAATCGCACTATGAGAGACAAGGACTGAAACAGAGATGACCACCACTGCAACTCCCCCGGTCGACACCCATATCGAGAGCCCACTCGCCCACCTCTCCGAGGAGCAGCTGGACGAGCTGGGCCGCGAGTTCGACGCGATCCGCGATCGCGTCATGGGCGAGCTCGGCGAACGCGACCGCCGCTACATCGAGAGCATGATCGAGATGCAGCGGCGCCTCGCCGTGCTCGGGCGGATCCTGCTGCTCGCCTCCCGCAACCGGACCGGCTGGTGGGCCGGGACCGCCTCGCTCTCGGCGGCGAAGATCCTCGAGAACATGGAGATCGGGCACAACGTCATGCACGGGCAGTGGGACTGGATGAACGACCCGCGGATTCACTCCTCGACCTGGGACTGGGACACCGCCTCGACCGCCGAGGCCTGGAAGCACTCCCACAACTACGTCCACCACACCTACACCAACATCCGTGGCAAAGACAAGGACCTCGGCTACGAGATCATGCGGATCGACCCGGCGCAGAAGTGGCACCCGGTCTACCTCGCGCAGCCGGTCTACAACCTGATCCTGGCGGCGCTGTTCGAGTGGGGCGTGGCGCTGCACGACCTCGACTTCGAAGCGATCCGCAAGGGCCACAAGCCGATGCACCAGGTGAAGCGGGAGCTGAAGGGGATCGCCGGCAAGGCGAAAAGCCAGATCGTCAAGGACTACATCGCCTGGCCGCTGGTCAGCACCCTCGCCGCCACCGCTGTCGACGTCGTGGTCGAGTCGCGGCGCCAGCGCAAGCAGCCCCGCGGCATCCTCGGGCGAGTGAAGCGCAGCAAGCGGCGCGGCCGCTGGGCGCCGGTGGTCGAAGCCGCGCTCGACAGCGGCGGCAAGACCTTCCGCGCCACCGCCAAGGCCGACGCCACGGCGAACATCGTCCGCAACGTCTGGGCCTACGCGATCATCTTCTGCGGCCACTTCCCCGACCAGACCTACACCTTCTCCCCGCAGGAGGTCGAGAACGAGAGCCGGGGCGGCTGGTACATCCGCCAGCTCACCGGCTCCGCCAACATCGAAGGCAGCCCGCTCTTCCACGTAGCCAGTGGCAACCTCAGCTACCAGGTCGAGCACCACCTCTTCCCGGACATGCCGAGCAGCCGCTACGGCGAGATCGCGCCGCGCGTCAAGGACCTCTGCGAGCGCTACGCGCTGCCCTACAACACCGGACCGCTGTTCAAGCAGCTCGGCACCGTGCAACGCACGATCCTTCGCCTCGCCCTACCCGGCGGCATACCCCGGCCCAAGCCCGCCCCGCGCCACGCCACCAACGGGCGCCCGGCACCATCGCCCGAAACCCGCTCCGCCGTTACCGACCCAGCCCCGACGGGCCCGAACGACTCGGGATTCCCTCGGCCGAGTCCATCGCGAATCGCCGGCGCATCGCCTCGACGCATCTAGGCACGGCGGGAGTCGCGTACGAGCTGCGCTGCGCCGACGACGGCGTCACCAGCAGATCCGGCGCAAGCAGTCCGACCCCGTGAACAGCCGGCCGCTCCCTCGCGAGTTCCCGATGTAGGTCGACGGATGGTCAGCGAGCGGGAACAGCGCCCGCTCGGCGTGCTTCGCGGTGACGACCGTGACGGGAATCCCGAGCCGCT
>DATLQI010000022.1:0-28685 GCA_035535295.1 Solirubrobacterales bacterium | reverse complement strand
CTACAACTGGGGCCTCAACCTCGCCCAGCCGGACAGGTGGACGACGCCGGAGCAGACCTTCTCGCGGACCCTGGACATCCTCCGGACCGTGGCGCCGACGAAGCCGGTGGCGATCGTCGAGACCGCCGCCAGCGAGCTTGGCGGCAACAAGGCCGACTGGATCCGGGAGGTGCTGACCAGCTACCTGCCGCACCACCCGGAGATCAAGGCCTTCCTCTGGTTCAACTGGAACTTCGAGAAGGAAGGGAAGCGCTCCGACTGGCCGATCGAGAGCTCGACGCCGGCGCAGCAGAGCTTCCGCAGGGGGATCCAGAGCAGCCTCTTCGTCCCCGGCCCGGTCTCGCTGCCGAACCTGACCAAGGTTCCGCCGCCGCCCACCGGCGCCGGCGAAGCGGGGCGGGCGGAGGATCTCTCCTCGGCGGCGGAAATGACGGCGGGGCCGGACGCCGCGGTCGCCGACGACGGTACGACCACCGTGGTCTGGAGCTCCCGCAACGGTTCGGAGTTCAGGGTCCTGGCGCGTCGGATCGCCGCCAACGGCAATCGCGGCGCCACCGTGCAGCTCTCAGCGTCGGGTGGGGATGCGCTGGCCCCACAGGTGGCGGTGGGACCGGACGGGACCGCGACTGTTGCCTGGACGCGCTGGGACGGCGCCAACTTCCGCATCCAGGAGCGGCGGATCGGCGCCGACGGGACGCCCGAGGAAGCGACCCGGACGCTTTCGGGATCGGGTCAGAACGCGTTCGACCCCCAGCTCGACGTCTCTCCCGCGGGCGAAGCGACCGTCGTCTGGAAGCGCTTCGACGGCTTCAACTACCTGGCCCAGGTGCGACGGGTTGCCCCCGATGGAACTTCCGAATCGCCCGCCCAGCGACTCTCCGAAGCCGGTAGGGCCGCGGTCGAACCGCAGGTTGCGGTGGCGGACGACGGCAGCGCCCTGGCGGTCTGGAGTCGCTTCGTCGAAGGCGAAGAATCGGTCGTGCAGGCGCGGCGGGTGGAACCGGACGGCTCGCTGGCGCCGGCGCCCGTGAACCTCTCCGTCGCCGGCGGCAGCGCGATCCAACCGCAGGTCGCGCTTGGCCCCGACGGCGAGGCGACGGTGGTCTGGAACCGCTTCAACGGCGCCAACTGGTTGATCCAGGGACGGCGGTTGAGTCCCGCGGGCGGCTTCGACGGGGCCGTCTTCGACCTCTCCGCGAGCGGCCGCAGCGCCGCCGAGCCGCAGCTCGCGATCGACGCCGCTGGGATCGCGACCGCCGTCTGGGACCGCTACGACGGCAGCAACTTCATCGTCCAGGCGCGGCGGGTGAGCGCGGCGGGCGTGCCCGCCGCGAGCGCGGTCTCGCTTTCCTCCAGCGGCCGCGATGCCGCCGAGCCCGAGCTGGCGGTGTCGCCGGCCGGCGACGCGACCGTGCTCTGGAGCCGTTTCGACGGCAGCAACTGGATCGTCCAACGACGCGATCTCGCCGCCGACGGCAGCGCTGGAAGCACGACCAACCTCTCCGCGGCCGGCCGCGGCGCCGGCGAAGCGCTGCCGGCCTGGGGCGAGGACGGGACCCTGGCGATGGTCTGGAAGCGCTTCAACGGGGCCGGCGACGTGGTCCAGGCGAAGACCGTGCCGGGACCCAACGCGCCGCCGCCTCCCCCGCCTCCGCCACCCCCACCGCCCCCCGGAACCTCGGGGACGCCCGGCGATTCGGGCGGCGACGGTTCCGACCCCGGCTCCGGGTCGGCGACGACGCTACTGCCCAGCAACTCCTTCACGATCGGCAAAGCCCGGCTCGACAAGCGGCGCGGTACCGCCACGGTAACGATCGTCGTCCCGGGCCCCGGCTCGGTCAGCCTCGACGGGGGCGTCCCCCAGACCCGCACCGCCGCGGCCGCTGGCAAGGTGGTGCTTCGGGTCCTGCCGAAGGCGGCGAAGCGGCGGATCCTGAAGCGGACGGGCAGCGTGCGGCTGGGGCTCACCGTCACCTTCCAGCCCAGCGGCGGCGTGCCGAAGAGCCGCAGCTTCAGCCTGCGGCTGAAGATGGCTCGGCGCGGCTAGACGCCTGCAGCTCGGCCAGGAACGGCGTCAGATAGCGGCCGATCACCTTGCTCGGGTTGTCGATCGGCCAGGGCGGCCGCTCGCTGGCGACCGAGGTTTCTCCGTGGCCGCCGCCGAGCCAGCCGAACAGGTAGCGCGGCTTGGCACCGGTCCAGAGGATCCCGCGCAGGACCGGGTCGAGCGGGTCGGCCTCGGCCTCGCAGCCGAGTTCGGCGGCGATCGCTTCGGCGGCGACGTCGGCCTGCTGGGTGGCGATGCCGCCCTGCTTGACCGGGAAGTTGGTGACGTCGCCGACGGCGAAGGCGTGGGACAGGCCGGCGATCCGGGCGTGGTCGTCGACCGCGATGAAGCCGCTGGAGTCGTAGGGGAGGCCCTCGATGTGGCGGCCCTCGAGGCGCGGCAGGCTGACGACGGCGTCGGCTTCGAGCGGCTCGCCGGGGACGACCGCCAGCGCGCCGTGCTCGTACTTGACCGGGTGAGTGCCGGTGAGGACCTCGACGTCGTGGTCGGCGAGCAGTTCGGCGACCTGCTCGGAGGCGCGACGGCCGAAGATCAAGAGCGGACCGTCTTCAGGGGTGACGACGGTGACGCGGGTGCCGGCGATCCCGTGGCGGGAGATTTCGCTGGCCGCGAGGAGGGCGAGCTCGAAGGCCGGGAGCGCCCAGCCGTGACCGCCGGGCATCGTGAAGATCAGCCGTCGCAGTCGGCCTTCGCGGAGTCGGCTGACGACCTCGAGCATCTCGCCCTCGTCGGCGACGCCCCAGAAGGTGGTCGCGCCGGGCACCGACCAGAGCAGGCGGGAGCCGCAGGCGACGAGGAGATAGTCGTAGGGGATCTCCTCGCCCTCGTGAGTGGTCGCGCAGCGCAGCGCTGGGTCGACCGAGGTGATGTTTTCCAGCCGCAGCTCCGCGCCGCAGCGCTCGGCCAAGTCGGCGAGGTCGTAGCGGAGGACGCGGGAGGCGCCGTAGGGCTCGCCGACGGCGAACGGCCGGTAGACGAACTCGCCGCGCCCGGCGCAGATTTCGACCCGCGCTTTCTCGCCGGCGAGCTCCCGGAGAGCGATCGCGGCCTCGAGCGCGCCGACGCCGCCGCCGACGATCAAGACCTTGGGAACTCGTGACTGGCTCATCCCCAAAAGTGTCGAGGCGGCTTGGCTGCTACCCATCCGGGAAGAGCCACGCGCCGGCCTGTGGGTTTCCCGCAGGTGAAGAACGAAGGTGCGGCTTAAGGTGGAAGCGATGCAGTTGCTGGTGGGCTACGACGGCAGCGATGGCGGTGGCGACGCGCTCGAGCTGACGCGGGTGATCGCCGAGGCCACCGGCGCCAACGTCATGGTCGTCACCGTCCTGCCCTACGGGCCGCTGCCGATCCCCTACGAGATCCTCGAAGAAGAGGAAGCCGAGCGGGCGCAGCCGCTGTTCGACGAGGCGCGCGAGCGGCTGGGGGAGCTGGAGGTCGAGACCCGGGCCTTCGGCGGCGGTTCCCCGGCCGGGGTGATCAACGACTTGGCCGAGCGCGAGAAGGTCGACACGATCGTCGTCGGCTCGCCGCACCGCGGGCCGGTCGGGCGGACGCTGATCGGCAGCGTCGCCGACGGGCTCCTGCACGGCGCCCCCTGCGAGGTGATGACGGCGCCGCGGGGGCTCGCGGAGGAGGAGCACGGGCCGTTCCGGACGATCGCCGTCGCCTACGACGACACCGAGGAGGCGAAAGCGGCGCTGGCGCGGGCCGAAGCCCTGGCGCTGGCCTGTCGGGCGACGATTGTCGTCTATACCGTCGCCGCGCCACCGGCCGTCGTCCCCGGGGCAACCGGGTACACGCCGGCGATCGCGCCCGAGGCGGGGCCGATCGTGACCAGGGCCGTGAAGGGAGTCGACGAACGGCTGGCGGCGACTGGGCGCGCCCTCGCCGGGACGCCGGGGGCGACGATCGCCGCGGCCTGCGAGGAGATCGGCGCCGACCTGCTGGTCGCCGGCTCGCGCGGCTACGGCCCGGTGATGCGGGTCCTGCTCGGCTCCGTCTCGACCCAGCTCGTCCACAAGGCGCCCTGCCCGGTGCTGGTGGTGCCGCGGCCGGACCGCTAGCGCTCGAGCAGGCTGGCGACCAAGTCGACGTATTCGCGCAAGCGGTCGACGGCGAGGTAGTTGTCGCGGACCCGCTCGCGACCGGCCGCGCCCATCTCCGAGCAGCGGTTGCGGTCGGCGAGGACCGCCTCGATCGCGCGGGCGAAGGCGGGGAGGTCGCGCGGGTCGTCGACGAGGATCCCGGTGCGGCCGTCCTCGACCTGGTCCTGGATCCCGCCGACGCGGCTGGCGACCACCGGCCGCGCCTTCCACATCGCCTCGGCGACGGTGAGGCCGAACCCCTCGGCGAGGCTCTTCTGGACGATCACCTGCGAGCGCCTCTGCAGCGCGTTGACCATCGTCGCGTTCTCCCGCAGGTCGGCCATCGGCAGGCTGATCAGGCGGGAGCGGGCGCGGCAGGCGTCGCTCATCCCACGCCAGTGCTCGGCGACTTCCTCGTAGACGGCGGCGCCCTCGGGGTCGTCGCTGACGCCCGCGGTTTCCGGGCCGACCAGGCAGAGGTGCGAATCGGGCTCCTCGAGGTGGTGCTCGAAGATCTCCAGCAGCCCGCGCGGGTCCTTGAGCCGGTCCCAGCGCGAGACCTGGGTGACGACGGGGGCGCCATCGGGCACCGGCCCCTCCTGCAGGATCGTCGCCTTCTCCTCGACCCGCGCCAGGACCTCCCGCACGCGCCCCTCGTCCATCTCTTCGTTCTTCGGCGCGAAGGGGTCGATCACCGGCGGCATGAACCAGGCCCGCTCCGCGTCGAGCCCCTCCCAGAGGTAGGCGCGGCGGGAGAAGACGTAGGCGTCGGCGGCCTCGACGTAGCCGCGGAGGAAGTCCCAGGCTTCGCGGGCGATCTCGTTGGGGTGGTCGACGCCGACGTGGCAGCGCCAGACGACCGCGAGGCCGGCCTTCCGCATCGCCGGGACGAGGCCGGCGGTCTGGGGGTCGTGGAGGTAGATGACGTCGCCGGGCTCGGTCAGCCGCTGGAGCTCCTCGGCGCACCAGGAGAGCGCCCGCTCATACGACTGCCGCGCCGCCTCGTCCAGCTCGCCGCCGTCGCCCTCGTGGCCGTGCAGGCGGTTGTGGATCCGCTTGGTGACGGCGAAGAAGCCGTCGGTCTCCGGCAGCACCACCCAGCGGGTGTCGACCCCGGCGCCGCGCGCGTAGGGCAGCAGCGCCCGCAGCATCTCGGCGACGCCGCCGCCCTGGGCGGTCGAGTTGACGTGCCAGATCCGGCGCGTGTCGAAGGTCTCGCGGGCGCCCGCCGCGGCCCGCTCGATCTCCGCCCAGCGCTCGCCGAGCAGCGGCCGGAAGCGGTCCAGCGGCGCCGGCTCGATCTCGACGTGCTGTAGCTCGGTCACTCGCCCTCCGCTCCGGCCAACGCCCCCATCGTCGCCACCACCGAGTCGGCGAGCGCCTCGAGGTCGTAGCCGCCCTCGAGCACGGCGCCGGCCGGGGCGCCCCAGCCCTCGGCAGCGGTTCGCACTAGGGATGCCATCCGCGCGAACGATGAAGCCTCGAGCTGGCACTCGGCCAGTGGATCGGCGCGGTGGGCATCGAAGCCCGCGGAGATCAGGACCAGCTGCGGCTCGAACTCGGCAGCGGCCGGCAGGATCTCGTCTTCGAGCAAGGAGAGCCAGACGTCCTCGCCGCTGCCGGCGGGGACCGGCAGGTTGATCGTGAAGCCCTCGCCAGGGCCACTGCCGGTGTCCTCGCGAGCCCCGGTGCCGGGGAAGATCCCGCCCTGGTGGATGCTGGCGAAGAGGACGTCGGCACGACGGCGGAAGATCTCGGCGGTGCCGTTGCCGTGGTGGACGTCCCAGTCGAGGATGAAGACCCGTTGGACGCCAAGCTCGGCGATCGCCAGCGCTGCCGCGACGGCGACGTTGTCGAACAGGCAAAATCCCATCGCCCGCAAGGGCTCGGCGTGGTGGCCGGGTGGCCGGCCGGCGGCGAAGCCGGCCTTCGCCTCCCCCGCGAGCAGCGCCCGGGTCATCGCGCAGGCGGCCCCGGCCGAGCGCAGCGCCGCCTCGTAGGAGGCCGGGCCGGCGAAGGTGTCTGCGTCGATCGCGCCGCCGCCGGCGCGGCAGAGCTCGCGGATCGCCTCGACGTGCTCGCGGGGGTGGACCAGCGCCAGCTCCTCCTCGGACGCGGCCGGCGCCTCCCGCCGCTCCCAGCCCAGCCAGTCCCGCGCCGCCAGCGCCGCTTCGATCGCCCGCAGCCGCCCCGGCTGCTCCGGATGCCCATAGAGCCCCTCGCCCGGATCGTGCTCCAGACAGGCCGGATGGCTGAAGAAGAGCATCGGCAGGAATGTACCCGCGTGGGGGAGGGTGCCGGTATCCCTCTCCGGAATTGACCTCCCCTCCGCTGCGCTCCGGGGAGAAGATGCTGCGCGGCTCCGCCGCGCAAGAGCCAGATTGCATATCGCCGAACAATCCTGCGAGGACACCGGCACCCTCTCCGAAGGTCGCGGTATGGAGGAGAGAGAGGGGAGTCGGGTGGGGGTCGTGAGGTACTCAGCATGGAGCCGCGCCAGCAACGCCAGCGGCGTCAGCAGGTGACGATCGACGCGGCGGAGGTGCTCCGAACGACCCCCACCCGACTCCCCTCACCCCCTAGGTGTCGATCAATCCGTTCGCCAACGCATACCGCGTCAGCTCCGGCCGGCTCGACAGACCCAGCTTCTGCTGGACATGTGCCCGATGCGTCTCGACGGTGCGGACGCTGAGGTCGAGCTGCTCGCCGATCTCGCGGTTGGTGTGACCGAGGGCCATCAGCCTGAGGACGTCGATCTCGCGGGGGGAGAGGAGGGGGCGCTCTTCGGCGCCGGTTGAGCCGTCGAGGCCGGCGGCGACGGCGGGGGCCAGGTGCTGCTCGCCCACCGCGGCGGCGCGGACGGCCTCGATCAGCTCGAGGTGGGCGGAGTCCTTGAAGAGGTAGCCCTTGGCGCCGGCCTCGAGGGCGCGGCGGGCGAGAGTGAGGTCGCGCTCCATCGTCAGCAGCACGACCTCGGTCCGCGGCGAAGCCTCGCGCAGCTGGGGCAGCGCGTCGACGGCGAGCCCGTCGGGGAGGTTGACGTCGAGGACGAGCACGTTCGGCTGCTGCTCGGCGATAGCTGCCCGCCCCGAGCCGATGTCCCCCGCCTCGCCGACTACCTCGAGGTCTTCTTGTCCCTCGAGCAGCGCCTTCAGCGCGCCCCGCACGACCGCATGGTCGTCGACGAGGAGCACGGTGATCGTCTCTCCCTCCTGCCCAGGGCTCACGCAGCGAGCGTAACGGGGTTGCGGTGACTCCGCAGCGGCAGATGAGGGCGAACCCGGATGTCCGGCTCCCTGTAACGGGAGACGATCACATGCAGTTATTGCGACCCCGACACCAGTTCATCCTCTTAGTCGTGAGGGTGCGGCGGTCGCGATAACTGGTGCCTTCAAGGATGAGCGGGCCCTACGGCAGTCGCAGCCGAGATCTGTGTTCCTGCTTCGCTTCGAACCGCTCGCGCCGCATTCCCGAGGGTGCTGATCGCGGCGCGTCGGCCGGTTGCCTCGGCGAAGCGGCGTCCGGCCTCGACCTTCGGCGCGGCTTGCAGGAAATCGGCGTCGGTCAGCATCAACAGCAGGTCGGCGTCGAGGCGCCGCGCCAATAGAGCGGCGGTGAGCCCCTCGTCGACGGTCGCCTCGACGCCGTAGAGCGTCCCCAGCCCGTCCATCGCTACCGGGGTGGTGCTGCCGCCGGCGCAGATGACGAGCGCGCCAGCGGTGACGAGGGCCCGGATGCTGCGGATCTCGGCGATCGCCCGTGGCTCGAAGGCAGGATCGTCGCCGGCAACCACCACCTGGGTAAGAACGCTGACGACATCGCGGTCGGGGAGCGCATTGCGAAGCGCCACCTCCAGCGCGTGGCCGACCTGGGGGCCGTTGCCGTGGGTGACGATCAGCTCGTGGTGGTCGGAGAGCTCGGCGATAGCCTTCGCCGCGGTCTCGATATTGCGGGGCTGGTTCGGCGTCGAGGCGCGTTCACCGGGGCGGAGGAGGGCGGTTCCCCCCAGGGCAAGCAGGATTCTCATGGTTTAAGGATCGACCCGGCGAGCCCAGTTCCCATCGGCCGAAACCCACAATCTCCGGTGCGGGATCTCGCCCTGAGGACGGGCATGGGAGACTGCTCGCGAGGCAGGATGGAGAGCGGCAAAAAGCAGATAACCGTCGTCCTCGCGGACGACCACAACGTGATCCGGACCGGCCTGCGGGCGATGCTGGAGGTCGAGGAGGACCTGCGGGTGATCGGCGAGGCCGCCGACGCGCCCGCCGCGCAGAGGCTGGCCCGGGACCGGCGCCCCGACGTCCTCGTCCTCGACCTGCAGATGCCGGGGGCCGAGCCGGCGAGCGACGTCCCCCGCCTGCGCGAGGAGGCGCCGGACACCGCGATCGTCGTCCTGACGATGCAGAGCGACCCGCGCCGGGCGCGCGAGCTGCTGCGCGCCGGCGCCGCCGGCTACGTGCTGAAGCAAGCGGCCGAGCGACAGCTGACCGCGGCAATCCGCGCCGCCGCTTCTGGCGGCTCCTACATCGACCCCGAGCTCGGCGGGGCGGTCGCGCAGCTCGGCGCCGATCCGCTGGAGGAGCTGGGCGACCGCGACCGCGAGCTGCTGCGCCTGCTGGCACTTGGCCACACCAACCGCGAGATCGGCGAGCAGCTCTACCTCAGCGTCCGCGCGGTCGAGGTCAACCGCTCGAAGCTGCTGGAGAAGCTGGGGCTCGAGTCCCGCCCCGAGCTAGTCCGCTTCGCGATCGCCAACGGCGTCATCGACGCCAAGCGCGACGGCGGCTGAGGGGGGCTCTCACCTCAGCGCATTAGAAGTGGGGGTCGATGGGGGTCGTGAGGTACTCAGCATGGAGCCGCGCCGGCAATCCTCGAGGCGTCAGCAGCCGGCGATCCACGCGGCGGAGGTGCTCCGAACGACCCCCATCGACCCCCACGCCCCGGTTTGCGCTAGGAACCTTCAGATAGCGGCACGGTGGCGGCAATCGCGGTGCCGTCGCCGGGCGCCGAGGTGACCTCGATGCTGCCGCCGAGCAGCTCGATCCGCTCGCGCATCCCGATCAGGCCGCGGCCGCCGCTGGAGGACGTCGGGTCGAAGCCCTCGCCGTCGTCGCGGACGACAATCTCGATCTCGCAGTCCTCTTCCCGCACGCTCACCTCCACCCGCGCGGCGGACGCGTGCTTGACGATGTTCGTCAACGCCTCCTGCACCAGCCGGTAGACGAGTCGCTCCTCGTCGCCGCCCGGCGCCTCACCGATCTCGATCTCCACCTCGACGGCGACGCCGCCGCGGGCGCCGGTCTCTTCCGCCAGCGCCTGGAGGGCGCCGGCGAGGCCGAGTCGCTCCAGTGCTGCCGGCCGCAGGTCGTTGATCAGCCGGTTCAGCTCGTTGATCTGACCCTCGAGTTGCGCCATCGCCTCCTCGGCCGCGCTCTCGATCAGGGCTTCGCGCCGGTCGCCTTTGCTCTGCAGCGCCGTCGCCAGCGAGATCCTGATCGCCGCCAGGCCCTGCAGGGTGTCGTCGTGCAGCTCGCGGGCCCAGCGCTGGCGCTCGTTCTCGGCCGCCTCGACCTGCTGGAGCAGGCGGTCGGACTCGACGGTCTGGGCCGTCGCCACCGCGGTCGCGGCGCTGGCGGCGAAGGACTGCAGGAGGCGCAGGTCCTCCTGGTCGAACTCGACGCCCCCGGCTTCGCGGTCCAGCGCGACGAGGACGCCGACGGCGCGGCCGCGGAACAGCAACGGCACCACCAGCGCCGCCTCGGCCCCGAGGCGCTCGCGCAGGCGCGCCTTCGAGGGCGGCGAGCCGCGCTCGAGCCGCTGCGAGACCCGCTCCTCCATCGCGCCGCCGAAGACGGCATCGTCGAGCGGGACCTCGAGGTCGTTGAGGTCCGCGGTGACTTCGCCGGCGCGGGCGGCGACGTAGAGGTGGTCGCCGCGCCGGAGGAGGACGAGCAGCGCGCGAGCGTCGACCAGCGCCCGCGCCCGCTTGACGATCAGGTCGAGGACGCGGTTGACGTCGGTCTCGCCGCCGACAGTGCGGGCGATGTCGACCGAGGTCTCGGCTCGCCTCAGCGCCTGCTCGATCTCCGCCTCGCGCTCGGAAAGGCTGGTGTAGAGGCGGGCGTTCTCGATCGCGATTCCGGCCCAGCTGGCGAGGGTGATCGCCGCTTCCTCATCGGTCTCGTCGAACTGCTCGGCGCCCTGCTTCTCGGTCATGTAGAGGTTGCCGTAGGTCTCGCCCCGGACCGAGATCGGGACCCCGAGGAAGGAGTGCATCGGCGGGTGCCCAGGCGGGAACCCGTAGGCGTGGGGGTGGGAGTTGACGTCGCGCAGGCGCAGCGGCGCCGGCTCGCGGATCAGCTCGCCGAGGACGCCGCGACCGCGCGGCAGGTTGCCGATGTCGCGCCGGATCTCCTCGTCGATGCCGACGTTGATGAAGCGTTCGAGCTCGCGCCGTTCGGGGTCGAGGACGCCGAGGGCGGCGTAGCGGGCGCCGGTCAGCTCGCGGGCCGCGTCGACGACCGACTTCAGCACCGCCTCCAGGTCGAGCTCGGAGAGCAAGCTGCTGCCGACGTCGATCAGGCGCCGGAAGCGCTCTTCCTCGACCTGGTGGCCCGACTGCTCAGATGCGTCCATGGAGACGAATACTCCCACCAACTCCTGGTAATTGGGAGGGGCGGCGGCGGTGAGGGCGAAAGGCACCGCATGAAGACGAAGCTCAGCGTCGGCGACACGCTCGGAGAAGTCTTTTCGATCTACCGCGACCAAGCGGGGGTGCTGCTGCCGGTGGCGTTCTGGCTCTTCCTCGGAGTCGCGATCCTCGAAGCCCTGACCGAAGAGGTCGTCGTCGGGTTCCTGCTGGCGATCGTCCTCTCGCTCGTCGTCGCCACCCTCTACCAAGGGATGGTCGTCGGCCTGGTTCAAGACGTTCAAGACGGGCGCCGCGACAGCTCGGTCAGCGACCTGATGCGCTCGGTGGCGCCGGTCGTGCTCCCCCTGCTCGGCGCCGGGCTCATCATCGGCGTCGGTGCCGGGATCGGCTTCCTGCTGCTGGTGGTCCCCGGCCTCTACCTGATCACGATCTGGGCGGTCACCGCCCCCGTGATCGTGGTCGAGCGCCGCGGTGTCTTCGACGCCCTCGGCCGTTCGCGGCAACTCGTGCGCGGCAGCGGCTGGCCGGTGCTGGGCGTGCTCGTCCTCACCTTCCTCATCACCGCCGTCGTCGGGGCAGCCCTCGCCCTGCTAGCCAACGCGATCGCCGACAGCGAGATCCTCGCAATCGTCCTCTCCGTCCTCGGCACCACGGTGACCGCGCCGATCGCGGCCCTGGTCGCCTCGGTCCTCTACTTCCGCCTCCTGGAGATCAGGGAGCGGGAGGAGCCGGCCTCAGTGCCGGAGCAGGGCGGCGACGGCCTGGGCTAGCTGCTCGCCCCGGGCGGTCAGCGTGTACTCGGTGTGGGGCGGGCGGCCCGGGATGAGGTGGCGCTCGACGATGCCCGCCGCCTCCAGCTGTTCCAGTCTCTCGGACAAGGTGGTGGGGGAGACGCCGGGGAGGGACTGGCGGAACTCGTTGAAGCGGGCGGCGCCGCTGGAGCAGGCGTAGATCGTCGCCATCGTCCAGCGGCGCTCGAGAACGCCGGCGGCCGCCCGCATCTCGGGCGGCACCGGTGAGCAGCTGCGACATCGCGGGGACACAGCCCTACCCGGTCGCCCCATCGCTGCCGACGGGACGATTTCCCTCCATATAGGGGTACTTTCGGCCCGTCGAGCTTTCTTGCTCCGGCTCCAGCGCCAGCGCCAGCACCTCGTCGATGCTCATCACCGGGTGGAAGGTCATCTGCTCGCGCACCTCCTCCGGCACCTCGTCGAGGTCGCCGCGGTTGCGCTCGGGCAGGATCACCTCGGTCAGCCCGGCCGCGTGGGCCGCCAGCACCTTCTGCTTGAGGCCGCCGATCGGCAGCACCCGGCCCTGCAGGGTGACCTCGCCGGTCATCCCGACCGTGTGCTTGACCGGCCGCCCGGTCAGCAGGCTGACCAGCGCGGTCGTCATCGCCGTGCCGGCGCTGGGGCCGTCCTTGGGGATCGCCCCGGCCGGGACGTGGAGGTGGAACTCCCGAGAAAAACGCTCGGCGTCGATCCCGAGCTCCTCGCGGTGCGCTCGCACGTATGACAGGGCGATCCGCGCCGACTCCTTCATCACGTCGCCGAGCTGGCCGGTCAGGACCAGGCCCTTGTCGCCGTCCATAGCGGTCGCCTCGATGAAGAGGATGTCGCCGCCCGTCCCGGTCACCGCCAGGCCGGTGGAGACGCCCGGGATCGCGGTCCGCTCCACCGACTCCTGGAAGAACTTCTGCCGCCCCAGCGCCTCGCGGAGGGCGTCGGAGTCGACGACGATCTTCCCCTCGGCCTCGCCGCTCGCAATCTTCGTTGCCGCCGAGCGGATCACCTTGCCGATCTCGCGCTCGAGCCGGCGCACGCCCGCCTCGCGGGTGTACTCGGAGATCACCGCCCGCAGGATCTCGTCGGAGACCTCGACCTCCTCCGGCTTCAGCCCGTTCCGCTTCAGCTGCCGGGGCAGCAGGTAGCCGCGGGCGATCGCCAGCTTCTCCTCGGTCGTGTAGCCGTCGAAGGAGATCAGCTCCATCCGGTCCAGCAGCGGCGCCGGGATCGTGTCGACCAGGTTCGCGGTGGCGATGAAGACCACCTCGGAGAGGTCGACCTCGACGTCGAGGTAGTGGTCGCGGAAGGTGTCGTTCTGGGCCGGGTCGAGCACCTCGAGCAGGGCCGCGGAGGGGTCGCCGCGCCAGTCGGCGCCGACCTTGTCGACCTCGTCGAGGAGGACAACGGGGTTCATCGTCCCGGCGTCGCGCAGGGCGCGGATGATCCGGCCCGGCAGGGCACCGATGTAGGTGCGGCGGTGGCCGCGGATCTCGGCCTCGTCGCGGATGCCGCCGAGGCTGATGCGGACGAACTCGCGCCCGAGGGCGTGGGCGATCGACTCGCCGATCGAGGTCTTGCCGGTCCCCGGGGGGCCGACCAGGGTCAGGATCGCGCCGTTGGCGCGGCTGTCGTCGTCCTCGATCCCGCGCTCGGTGCGCAGCTTGCGGACGGCGATGAACTCGGTGATCCGTTTCTTCACGTCCTCCAAGCCCGCGTGGTCAGCGTCGAGCACCTCGCGGGTGTGCGCCGGGTCGAGGAACTCCTCGGAGCGCTTGCTCCACGGCACCGCGATCAGCCAGTCGAGGTAGCTGCGGATCATCGAGCTCTCCGGCGACTGCTCGCCCTGGCGCTCCAGCCGCCGCAGCTCCTTCTCGGCCTGCTCGGCGGCCGCCTCGGGCATCTCGGCATCGCTGATTTTCCGCTCGTACTCGGCGATCAGGTCGGCCTCGTCCTCGCCCAGCTCCTTGCGGATCGACTCCATCTGTTTGCGCAGGAAGTACTCCCGCTGCTGCTTCTGGGCGCCGGACTCGACGTCGTCGCGGATCTTCTCCCGCACCTGCAGCTCGGTCAGGCGCTCGCGCTGCAGCTCGACCGCCAGCTCGAGGCGGGCGGTGACGTCGATCGTCTCCAGCAGGCGCAGCTTGCCCTCGTTGGGGATGTCGGGGGAGAGGCCGGAGGTGTCGGCCAGCGCGCCCGGCTCGTCGATCGAGCGCAGGAAGGCGGCGATGCGGCCGTCGTCGCCGCGGTGCTCGAGGATCTCCTCGACCACGGCGCGGTATTCGGTCTGCAGCTCGCGGGTGTGCTCGTCATCGGGGTGGCCGTCGCGGATCTCCTGCACCTCGACCCGCAGCGTCTCGCCGTCGCCCGGCTCGGCGCCGCCGGCGATCAGGCCGCGGTGGAGGCCGACGACGGTGGCGACGGGGCGGCCGCGGCGCGAGAGCCCGATCTCGATCACCTCGGCGAGGACGCCGACGCGGCCGAACTCGCCGGCGCGGCGCGGCATCAGGAAGACGCGCTCGTCGTCGCCGACGTCGATCGGCAGGGTCGCGGTGACGGTGGGGAAGACGATCGCCTCGTCCAGCGGTATCAGCCGATAGGTCATAACCAAGTCCACTTTCTGTAGTTAGTCCTCAAGAAGGATA
This sequence comes from Solirubrobacterales bacterium, assembly GCA_035535295.1. GTDB lineage: Bacteria > Actinomycetota > Thermoleophilia > Solirubrobacterales > 70-9 > VAYN01. Next base: position 14,451 of record DATLQI010000022.1, on the reverse strand, counting down.
GCGGAGATAGTTTCCGCGTCAAGGGGCGCATTTCCGTACCAGGAGGACGCAAAAGCGCCCCGCTGCCCGATCGCTTACGGTGGAAGGCGATGGGCAAGGTCAAGTGCCAGATCTCGATCTCCGCCGACGGCTACCTCGCCGGACCGCACCAGAGCGAGGAGCACGGGCTCGGCGAAGGCGGCGAGGCCCTGCACGAGTGGGCCTTCAAGACCCGCTATTTCCAGGAAATCCACGGCCGCGAGGGCGGCGAAGGCGGGGTCAGCGACGACCTCGTCCGCGAGGCCTCGGCCAACAGCAACGCCGTCGTCATGGGCCGCAACATGTTCGGCCCGGTGCGGGGGCCATGGACCGAGCCGATGTGGAACGGATGGTGGGGCGACGAGCCGCCCTTCGGCGTCCCCGTCTTCGTCCTCACCCACTACGAGCGCGAGCCGCTGACCCTCGGCGAGACCACCTTCCACTTCGTCACCGAGGGGATCGAGAGCGCCGTCACCCAAGCGCGCGAGGCGGCCGGCAACGGCCATGTCCATATCGGCGGCGGCGGCGAGGCGATCCAGGAGACGATCCGCGCCGGCCTGCTCGACGAGATCATCGTCAACCAGGTCCCAGTCTTCCTCGGCGACGGCGTCCGCCTCTTCGACGGCATACCGCCGAGCGTGAAGCTGGAGCAGACGCGGGTCGTCCAGGGCGACGGCGTCGCCCACCTCTTCTACTCGCTCAGTTACTGACCCGGCGCCGGCCGGGCTTTCAGGAGCCGAGCAGCTTCGCCTTCTGGGCGGCGAACTCCTCCTCGGTGAGGATCCCCTGCTCTTTCAGCGACCCGAGTTCCTTCAGCTGGTCGATCATCGAGTCCCCACCGCCCGCGGGGGCCGGAGCGGCGGCCTGAGGCGGCGGGGCTTCCTGGGCGTACTGCTGCTGTTCCTGCGCGGACCAGCGCTCCCCCTGGCGTTTGGAGACGCGGTTGCTGACCGAGGTGGCGGTGCCGGCGATGACCGCGGTGCGGGCGACGCCTCGAAGTAGTCCTGGCATTGGGTGTCCTCTCTCTAGGCGTTGGCCTCGGCCGCGTCGAGCGCGGCGAGGACGTCTTCGGCAGGGATGCGGCCGCTGGCGACCAGCTCGCCGCCGGAGCGGCGGACCGCCGCCACGAACGGCGCGGCCCAGGTGTTCTCGAAGATCAGCAGCGCGGCCGAGGTGCCGGGCTCCAGCGCCCCCGCGGCCTCGCCGATGTCCTCGTCGGAGATCAGGCCCGAGGAGGCGCCGGCGAAGACCGAGAGCTCCGCCGCCCCGTCGCCGAGATCGGCCAGCTCGAGGCCGGCGACCGAGCCGTCCTCGTCCTTGGCGATGAAGGCGACGTCGAGGACCCTGATCAGGCCGCGGTCGACCAGATCGATGAGGTGCGGCATCGCTTCGCCGTTCGGCTGCCGGCCGCGCCACTCGATCAAGACGTAATCGATTGGTCCTACCTCGGCTTGCTCATTCATCGATTGGGCCCCCTTTTGGAAAAGAAATCTGATCTACCCGCTCAACCTATCGCCGGTCGGGCGGGAGTCAATGGCCGTTCTGTTCGGTGGCTTCCTCGGGCCAATCGTCCCTTTCCTTCATTCGCTCGTCGCGCGCGTCGATCTGCTGGTCGATCCGCTCCTCCCGCGCCTCCAGCTTCGCGCCCGAGGCGGGGCCGAAGTTGGGATGACGATGGCAATCGCTCCGCACCGCGAGCACGACGATCGCGTCGCCGCTGGGCGGTGCGCCCAGATCGCCGGGCCGATTCCAAAACAGGCCATCAAACAAAGTTTCTTGACTATTTTCCTCCGGTCGGTTAGCGATATCTCCACGAGCTTGGCTAGCTGAACAGGAGAGGTGACCATGAGAAACAAGCTGAAGATCTTGGCGGCAGGGACCCTTTGCGCTCTCGCGCTCGCGGCCTTCCCGGCCGTCGCCTCAGCGGGGGAATTTCCGGTCCATTGCCTGACGGAAACCTGCAGCTCCACCATTACGGTAGTCGGGAACAGCGAACTCAAGTTCGCGAGCGGCTCCTTCTTCACATGCGCGTCGTCCACCGGCACCATGAGCCAGCCGAACAACAGCTCGACAGGCACGGCTCAGTTCACCTTCCATAACTGCAAAGACACCATCTGGGGGTTCCACTGCAGCGGCTCCGGACCCACAGGCACAGTCAGCACCAACACGGTGACGTATCACGACGTCTACCTGGACCCGTTGCCTACCAGAACACCTGGAATCCTGTTCACAGGGGTGAGCATGACATTCACCTGTGGACTTTTCGGCACCAAGACAGTGACGGGAGATCTCATCGGGCATTGGGAGAACTCGAACTGCGGCGAAACAAGAGGCAGCAACTCGATCACCTTTGAAGCTGTCAAAGCCGGGTACCAGCGCTTCACTCAAGTGACAACAACCGGCGCGATTCACGACTTGGCTGCGAACAACGACGCGGGCGGGGCGCCCGAAACATTCTCGGTGATCACCACACAGACAATCACCCACGCGAACAAAGTCGCCCTTACATGCTGAAGGGCCATCCGGACCCTGGGGCAGACTGCCGGCGATGGACAACCTCTACGGCAGTCGGTTCTTGGTCGAGGACGCCCCCGATCGCGAGTTCCCGCCTAAGGGAATGCCGGCCCTCGACGCGATGCGGCTGGTCGACGAGGAACTGGTGCTGGAGGGGGACCCTTGGCGCAACCTCGCGACCTTCGTCACCACCTGGATGGAGCCGGAGGCGCAGCGGATCGTCAGCGAGAACCTGCACCGCAACTTCATAGCCCACGCCGAGTACCCGATCACGGCCGAGATCGAGCAGCGCTGCATCCGCATGCTCGCCGACCTCTACCACGCCCCGGGGGAGACGACCGGCTGTCGCACCCAGGGCTCTTCGGAGGCGATTATGTTGGGCGCGCTCTCGCTGAAGTGGAAGTGGAAGCAGCGGCGCGAAGCGGCCGGGAAGGGCGTCGAAAAGCCGAACCTCGTCTTCGGCGGCGACGTCCACGTCGTCTGGGAAAAGTTCTGCCGCTACTTCGACGTCGAACCGCGGATCGTCCGCCTGCGCGAGGACAAGTACGTGATCGGGCCCGAGGACGTCGAGCCCCACATCGACGAGAACACGATCGGCGTCGCCGCTGTCCTCGGCACCACCTTCACCGGGCACGCCGACGACATCCAGGGGATCAACGACCTGCTGCTTCAGATCAAGAACGAGCGCGGGCTCGACGTGCCGCTCCACGTCGACGCCGCCAGCGGCGGCTTCGTCTGGCCCTTCCTCTACCCGCACTCCGAGTGGGACTTCCGGCTCGAGCAGGTGCGCTCGATCAACGTCTCCGGCCACAAGTTCGGGCTCGTCTACCCGGGGATCGGCTGGCTCGTCTTCCGCGAGAAGAGCGACCTGGCCGAGGACCTCGTCTTCTACGAGAACTACCTGGGGAAGACGGACGCCACCTTCACCCTCAACTTCTCCACCGGCGCCTCGATGGTGCTGGCGCAGTACTACAACTTCGTACGGCTGGGCAGGGAGGGCTACGCGCACGTGATGGGGGCGATGGAGCAGAACGCGAAGGCGCTGGCGCAGAAGCTTGAGGACAACGGCAACTTTGAGCTGATCGGGGCGGACAAGGAGCAGCTGCCGCTGGTTGCCTTCAAGCTGCGGGAGGGCAAGAGCTACGACGAGTTCGACGTCTCCTGGCAGCTCTCGGCCGAGCGCGGCTGGATGCTCCCCGCCTACACGATGCCGCCCGACGCGCAGGATGTGAAGGTGATGCGGGCCCTGGTCAAGGAGACGCTGGGCCGTTCCCAGGTCGACCGCCTCGCCGACGACGTCGCCGAAGCCTGCGCGACGCTGGAGGAGAAGGGCGGCGCCCACCCCAGCGAGCGACACCAGATGAAGCGCAGCCCGGGTTACTGAGGCGAGCGCCCAGGCACTCGCGAAGGCCACCAGGCGCGCTCGCCGAGCCGGTAGGTGATCGCCGGGATCAGCAGGGCGCGGACGAGGAAGGTGTCGAGGAGGACGCCGGCGGCGACGGTGGCGCCGATCTGGACCAGCTCCTCCAGCGGCAGCAGGGTGAGGGTGGCGAAGGTGCCGGCGAGGATCAGGCCGGCGCCGGTGATGACGCCGCCGGTGGTGGTGAGGGCGGCAAGAACGCCCTCGCGGGTGCCGCGGGCGGCCGCCTCCTCGCGCGCCCGAGTCATCAGGAAGATGTTGTAGTCGACGCCGAGGGCGACGAGGAAGATGAAGGCCATCAGCTCGAGGTTGAAGGCGAGCCCCTCCATCCCGAACACCTCCGTGAAGGCGAAGGTCGCGAGGCCGAGGGTGGCGGCGAAGGAGGCGACCACGGTCGCGATCAAATAGGCCGGCGCGACCAGCGCCCGCAGCACCGCGATCAGGATCAGCCCGACGACCAGCAGGACCAGCGGCACGATCAGCTTCGTGTCCTTGGCGTTGGTCTGCTCGACGTCGAGGTTCTCGACCGGGATGCCGCCGAGGAGACCGCCCGGGGCGACGACGTGGAGGCGTTCGCGGATCTCTTCCACCGCCACTTCGGCCGCGTCGCCGTAGGGGTTGTCGCGGAGGACGAGGAGGACGACCGCCTTGTCGGCGTCGGCGGGCACGGGGGTCGGCAGGGCGAGTTGGACGCTGTGCAGCCGCTTCAGCGCGGCGATGGCGGCCGGTGCCTCCTCGGCTCCGACCACCGCCGTCAGCGGCGAGCCGAGCCCGGCCGGGAAGTGCCGTTCCAGCGCTTCGGTGCCGCGGCTTGAGTCGGTCGGCTTCGTCACCCCCTGGCCAAACCCGAGCGTGCCGTGATTCGTCAGGTTGCCGAGGGAGAGGATGGCCAGCAGGGCGAGGATGACGAGGGTGATTCGGGAGGAGCGTCGATGGACGAGGTCGGCGGCCCGTTCCCAGACGGTTGGGCGCGGGTCAGGGGGCCCCCTCCGTCGCAGATTTGGGGAGGCTCCTCCGGGGGCCCCCTGACCCCCGGGACGGGCGGGGTCTGCGGGCCAAAAGGCGCGGTCGCCGAGGATTGCCAGCAGGGCGGGGAGGAGGGTGAAGGCGGCGGCGAGCATCACTGCGATGCCGATCGCCAGAACCGGCCCCAGCCAGTGAGTGGACTCGAGATCGGCGACGAGGAGGCACAGCATCGCTGCGATCACGGTCCCGCCGGAGGCGAGGATTGCCGGCCGGGTCTCCTTTAGTGCGATGTCCAGCGAGACTTCTTCTCGGTACCTGTGGACCAGCAGCAGCGAGTAGTCCGTCCCGGCGCCGAAGACGAGGACCAAGAGGAGCATCGTCCCCTCGGCGTTGACGACGATCCAGCCGGCCTCGATCAAGAGATAGGCGATGCCGATCGCGACCAGGTAGGCGAGGCCGACGACGAGCAGCGGCAGCAGCGCCAGTACCGGGGCCCGGTAGACGAGGAGCAGCAGCAGGAGGACGAGGCCGAGGGTGGCGATCAGCAGGGTGCGGCCGGCGTCGGCGGCGATCGACTCGAGGTCGGCGGCGATCCCGCCCGGCCCGGTGACGTAGGCGCGCAGCCCCGGCCGTTCGTGCGCGCTCAGGTAGCGGCGGATCCGCTCGACGCCGTCGACGATGGCGCCGCGGTCCTCGGCGTCGATCGCCAGCACCAGCAGCGCCGCTTCGCCGTCGCGTGAGACCGGGCCGATCCCCTTGGCGAGCCGCGCCACCTTGGACAGCTCGTTGCGGTATTCGCCGGAGAAGGGGTCGACGATCGGGGTCGCGCCGGTGATGCGCAGCCGGCCGAGCCCGTCGCCGATGCGCCCGATCGCCTTCAGGTCGGCGCCGCGCAGGCCGCCGCGCCGTTCGAAGACGATCACCACCGGCACCTCTTCGCCGCCCCCCGCGGAGACGTCCTGCAGCGCCGCCAGCGCCCGCGTCGATTCCGAGTCGGCCGGGAGGAAGCTGCTCTGGCCGGCGGCGGTGACGTCGTCGATGTGGGTGTGGGCGAGCAGGCCGGCGGCCCCGAGCAGGAGCCAGACCGCGACCGCCACCCAGCGTCCGCGGGGCCCGGTGATCACGGACGGCAGCCTAGATCCGCGCCCCGACTGATTCGTCTGGCGCCAACCGGGTAGGCAAAGTCCACATGGGATTGAAGCCGCTGTTCCTCGCTGCCCTGGTCGCCCTCTCCCTCGGCCTTGCCGCGTGCGGGGACAGCGGCTCCGATTCCACCTCTGAAGCCGAATCGGCCGTCACCGAACAGGAAGCCGACGGCGAAGAATCCTCCGCCGAGCAACCGGAATCGACCGAGAGCGAACCCGCCCCGAGCGGCGAGGCGGCGAAGTCGGAAAAGGTCGACATCGTCGAATTCACCTACCAGCCCGATCCGGTCGTGGTCCAGGTCGGCGGCAAGGTGAACTGGCAGAACCAGGACACCGCCCCCCACACCGCGACCGCCGACGACGGCAGCTTCGACACCGGGACGATCGAGAAAGGCAAGACCGGCTCGGAAACCTTCAAGGAAGCCGGCACCTTCACCTACTTCTGCGAGATCCACCCGACGATGCACGGCACCGTCGAAGTCGTCGAATAGGTCGCTAACGATATGCCCTTCTGGTTGGCCCGAAAAGCCGCACCCCACCTCTGGAAGCGGGTGCCGTGGGCGAAAGTCTGGGTGGTCAGCCTCTGGCTGCTGAAGAAGGGGCAGGACCGGATCGAGCAGAACCTGACCTCGCGCGAGCAAACCGAGTTCTGGAACCTGATCAAGAAGTCGAAGGGCATGCCGGGGAACCTCACCCAGCGCGACCGCACCCGCCTCAAGCACCTGGTCGGCAAGGCGATCCGCGGCTAACTCCCGCCGACGGGACGAAAACGTCCCTATATGGACCGAAATCGTCCCGTCGGCCTAGGATTCCGGCGTGGCTGAGGGGGAGCGAGACGATCTGGCGGAGCTGCTGGCGCGGCGGAGGCTGACCGAGGACGCGGCGCGGCCCGAGGCGGTGGAGAAGCGGCACGCGGCCGGCGGGCGGACGGCGCGGGAGAACCTCGCGGACCTGGTCGACCCCGGCTCCTTCGTCGAGTACGGGCGCTACGCGATCGCCGCCCAGCGGGGGCGGCGCGAGCTGGAGGACCTGATCGCCCGCACCCCCGCCGACGGGCTGATCGGCGGCACCGCCCGCGTCAACGGCGACCTCTTCGACCCTGAGCGCGCCGCCTGCGCGGTCCTCTCCTACGACTACACCGTCCTCGCCGGGACTCAGGGCGCCCTCGGCCACCGCAAGAAGGACCGGCTCTTCGAGCTGATCGAGCGGATGCGGCTGCCGGTCGTCTTCTACGCCGAGGGCGGGGGAGGGCGGCCCGGCGACACCGACTACCCCGTCGTCTCCGCGCTGGACACCCGCGCCTTCGCGCTCTGGGCGAAGCTCTCAGGGCTGGTGCCGCGGATCGCGATCGTCCACGGCCGCTGCTTCGCCGGCAACGCGGTGATCGCCGGCTGCGCCGACCTGATCGTCGCCACCGAGGGGAGCAGCCTCGGGATGGGCGGGCCGGCGATGATCGCCGGCGGCGGCCTCGGCGACGTCCACCCCGACGAGGTCGGGCCGATCGCGACCCAGACCGCCAACGGCGTCGTCGACCTCGCCGTCGCCGACGAGGCGGAGGCGACCGCCACGACGAAGAAGCTCCTCGCCTACTTCCAGGGCGCGACCGCGCCTGGCCCCGAACCCGACCAGGAGCGCCTGCGGGAGCTCGTCCCCGAGCGCAAGCGCCGCGCCTACGACCCGCGGCCGATCGTCGAGACCCTCTGCGACGAGGGCAGCGTCACCTTCCTGCGCGAGCGCTTCGCGCCGGAGATGGTGACGGCGCTGGCGCGGATCGAGGGCCGGCCGCTGGGGATCGTCGCCAACGACACCCGCCACATGGCCGGCGCGGTCACCAGCGAGGCGGCCGACAAGGCGGCACGGCTGCTGCGGCTCTGCGACGCCTTCGGTCTGCCTGTCGTCTCCCTCGTCGACACCCCCGGCTACATGGTCGGCCCCGAGGCCGAGGCGACCGGGCTGGTCCGCCACGCCTCGCGCCTGCTCGTCGCCGGGGCGGCGCTGCGGGTGCCGCTGGTCGCGGTCGTCCTCCGCCGCGGCTACGGCCTCGGCGCCCAGGCGATGGTCGGCGGCAGCCTGCACGAGCCGCTGCTGACGCTCGCCTGGCCGAGCGCGCACCTGGGCCCGATGGGCCTGGAGGGGGCGGTGCGGCTGGCGCTGCGCAAGGAGCTGGAGGCGATCGCCGACGAGGCCGAGCGCGAGCAGCGCGTCCGCGACCTCACCGCCCAGGCCGAAGAAAACGCGAAGGCGCTGAACGCGGCGGCGCTGTTCGAGCTTGACGACGTCGTCGACCCGGCAGAGACTCGGGGCCTGATCGCCTCCACCCTGACCGCGGCCGGGAACAGCCGCCCGCCCGGCGCCCACCGCTTCGTCGACACCTGGTGATCCGCCAGGCGCCGGCCGACCGAAAGGAAGACACGACCAACATGCCCCAGACCGACTACTCCGACCTCAAGGCGCTGTTCGTCAACTGCACGCTGAAGCGCAGCCCCGAGAGCTCGAACACGCAGGGGCTGATGGACAAGTCGATCGCGGTGATGCGCGCGCAGGGGGTGGAGGTGGACACGATTCGGGCGATCGACCACGAGATCGCGATCGGCGTCTGGCCCGACATGACCGAGCATGGCTGGGAGCGCGACGAGTGGCCGGCGATCTACGAGCGGGTGATGGCGGCCGACATCCTCGTCCTCGGGATGCCGATCTGGCTGGGGGAGAAGTCCTCGGTCGCGACCCACGTGATCGAGCGCCTCTACGGCAACTCGCACCTGCTCAACGACAAAGGCCAGTGGGCCTACTACGGCCGCGTCGGCGGCTGCATCGTCACCGGCAACGAGGACGGGATCAAGCACTGCGCGATGAACGTCCTCTACTCGCTGCAGCATCTCGGCTACACGATCCCGCCCCAGGCCGACTCCGGCTGGATCGGCGAGGCCGGCCCCGGCCCCTCTTACCTCGACGAGGGCTCCGGCGGCCCCGACAACGACTTCACCAACCGCAACACCACCTTCGCCGCCTGGAACCTGATGCACATGGCCCGCATCCTCAAGGACGCCGGCGGCATCCCCGCCCACGGCAACCAGCCGAAAGAGTGGGACTCGGGCTGCCGCTTCGACCTCCCGAACCCGGAGCACCGGGTTTAGCTGCCCCCTCCGCCGCAGCCACCGCCCCCTCCGCAACCGCCCGAGTAGTCCCCACCGCCCGAGCAGCCACCCCCGCTGCCTTCGCCGCCGCCACCGACGAAGCAGGCTCCGACGTATCCCGCGCCAGCCCAGCCCGCCGCCGCAGCCGGGTAGGGGCTGCGGGCGCGCGCCGCGGCGAGCTGCGTCTCGTCGATGCCGAGCGGCTCGTCGAGGCCCAGCCTCTCGTCCAAGTTCCAGAGGACCGACTCCTCCTGCCGGCCGGCATCCGATCGGTCCCAGGCCCGGACGGTCTCGCCGAGGGCGCTCCCCATCGGCGTCCTCATCGCCTCGTCCGGGGTGTGGTGGAGGTATTCGCCGAACGCGGCCTGGCAGAAGGCGCTGTAGGTGCGGGTGTCGAGGATGAACTCGTGCCAGGCCTCGTCGACTGCCCGCGACGGCATCCCGAGCGCGGTCCGAAAGCGACAGGCGCAGCAGACGAACCACTCGCGTAGGCCGCGCTCGACCAACTCGATCTCCGCGGCGCTCGCTTCCGGCAGGCGCTTTTCCACCCGCGGCCAGAGGTAGTCCGGGAACTCGTACCCGACGACGTAGCGCTCGCCCCTGCGGGCCGAGCGTTGCAGCAGGGCGATCTGGATCCGGCTCAGCCTGCGCGGCCCGCGCCTACCAAACAGCATCGTGCTCCTCCATCACTCCCAGACCCTCCCTCAAGTCGACACCGCCGAGCAAGCCGGAGAAGCTGCCGAAACGGTGGCGGTAGCGGGAGCGGATCAGAAAGTAGTTGTCGTCGTGGGTGTGTTCGGACTCGCCTGAGAAGCCGAGGGCTTCAGTTTCGCTGAGCTCGATCGCGTCAGGGGTGTCGAAGCTGACCGGCGGCGGCTCGGTCGGCTCGCCGTCGATCCAGATCGCCCGCTCGCTGCCGTGCGGCGGGTCGTTGATCCCGGTGACTAGGTTCCAGGCGACGGGGCGGCCGTCGCTCGCGGTGCCGACGCCGGCGGACCAGTTCCAGCTGGTGTGGCGCTGGTGGTGCCCGGCTGATTCGTCGTCGACTCCGCGGCCTGAGACCTCCCAGCGATATCCAGGGATCTCGACCGTCCCCTCGACCGGCATTCCCACCCGCTTGCGGGTCCAGGCGAGGGCCCGACCGCTGGGGCAGGTGGCCTCGATCGGCGCGACTTCGCCGAGCCGCAGGGAGGCGCGCAGGTCGGGCCCGTCGATCTCCAGCAGCGGTCCCTCCATCGTCACCTCCCTGCTGCCGGGGCGCAGCGCGGTGTGGTTCCACTGCCGGCCGCTTGAGCGGTCGAGCAGGACCCAGAACGATTGACTCAGCGGCCCGACCTCGGCTCGCGCCGCGCAGAGCATCAGCTCCTCGGCGAAGACGCCGACGTAGCGCCAGCGCTTGCGCAGCTGGCGCTGCTCGAAGAGCGGGAGGAAGGCGGGGTCCACGGGGCGACCGTACTCGCTCAATAGGCTCGCCGGGTGGACCAGGCGATCCAGATCGTCGGCGCGCTGCTGATCCTCGCCGCCTTCGCGGCGGTCCAGTTCGAGCGCATGCGCCCGGACTCGCGCCTCTACCTCGCGCTCAACCTCGCCGGCTCGGCGATCCTCGCGGTGCTTGCGGTCGCCGCCGCCCAGTGGGGCTTCGTCCTCCTCGAGGGCGTCTGGGCCGTGGTCTCGGCTTGGGGGCTACTCCGCCTGAGCTTCTAACCGCGCCGCGAGGCGTTTCATCCCCCGCGCCCGCGCCGCCTCGGCGGCTCCATGCCAGTCGGTCGGCCGATCCTTCGGTCGTTTGACTTTGGCGTCGCGCAGGGTCGCGATGTCCTTGAACTTGAGCAGGTCCTCCTTGCCCTCGATCAGCGCCCCGCGCAGCGCCGGCCGCCGCTCGCGGATCGCGCTGTCGAGGATCGCCTCCAGCGAGCCGTGCGTCCGCAACAGCTCCGCCGCGGTCTTCGGCCCGACGCCCTTGGCGCCCGGCAACCCGTCAGAGGGGTCGCCGCGCAGGGCGATGAAGTCTGGGACCAGCTCGGGGTCAATCCCGTAGCGCTCGCGCACCTCCTTGGGGCCAACCTCTTCCGCGCCCCCGCCTTTGCCGCCAGTGCGGACGTAGAGCACGGTCACGTCCTCGCTCGCGCACTGGTACATGTCGCGGTCGCCGGTCAGCAGCAGTGCGTGGCCGCCGGCCTCCGCCTCCAACTTCGCGTAGGTGCCGAGGAGGTCGTCGGCCTCGAGGTCCTCGCCGACCGCCACCGTCCAGCCGAACGCCTCGAAGAACTCGCGCGAGTCGGCGAACTGGTGCGGCAGCTCCTCGGGCATCGCCTCATCGCGCTCAGCGTGGTAGGCCGGGTAGAGCTCGGTTCGGTAGGCGGCGGCGTCGGGGCCGAAGCAGAGCACGACCGCCCGCGGCTGGTGCAGTTCGACCTCGCGCAGGATCAGGTTCGCCGTCCCCAGCAGCGCGTTCACCGGCCGCCCGTCCGGCCCCGTGATCTTGCTCGGCAGCGCGTAGAAGGCGCGGAACAGCATCGAGGGCGCATCGACGGCGAGCAGCGGCGCGGGCACGGGTGTGACTTATACGGGACCCGCAGTCCGCGACGCCGCATCGCCTGATGCAGCGGTAGAAACTCCCCGGGTACTCAGGGAGGTACCGCTTAAGATCGCCGCATCAAACGCCTGCTCGTCCTCCTCGTCTTCGCCGCCGCGCTTGCCGCCGTCCCTTCGCCGCCCGACGCGAAAGCGCTCGACTACGACTGCGCCGACTTCTCGAACCAGGCGGAAGCGCAGGAATACCTCCTGCCGGGCGATCCCTACCGGCTCGACGGCGACGACGACGGCGTCGCCTGCGAGGACCTTCCGTGCCCTTGCTCGTACAGCACGGAAAATCCCCCACCGCCGCCCCCGCCCGAACCCCCCGAAGAAGCCCGGCCGCGGATCCGCGCCTACGTCGCCTGCGGGCTGAGCAAATACGCGCGAGCGGCCCACGAATGCGGCCACCGCCGCCCGGTTGGCGCCTTCATCCGCAGCAGCCAGCCGGTGACCTACTCGGTCTGCATCACCTTCCCGACGAAGCGGCGCCTCTGCGCCCGCCACCAGGAAGCCGAAGCGGAAACGCTCTACGTCAACAAGATCACGACCTCGGTCGTCGGCTGGCACAAGGTCGTCTGGTTCGTCGACGGCCGCCGCATCGCCTGGCGCTTCTGGCGCCGCTGAAGAAGCCCGCTCCCTTCGCTGGTTAGAGTCGGCCCTCGCATGAAGGCCCTCGACATCAAGCAGCTGGAGAAGCGCTACCCGAACGGGGTGGAGGCGCTGCGCGGCGTCTCCCTGGAGATCGAGGAGGGCGAGTTCTTCGGTCTGCTCGGGCCCAACGGGGCCGGCAAGTCGACGCTGATCCACTGCACGACCGGCCTCGCGCAGCCGACCGGTGGCTCGATCGAGATCTTCGGCAACGACGCGAGCGAGCACTACGCCGATGCCCGCCAGGCGGTCGGGCTGGCGCCGCAGGAGCCGAACGTCGACTGGTTCCTCACCGTCGCGGAGACGCTCGACTACCACGCCGGTTACTTCGGGATGCCGCGCAAGGAACGGCGCCAGCGCTCCCAGGAGCTGCTCGAGACCTTCTCCCTGACCGAGAAGAGGGACGAGCGCACCCGCACCCTCTCGGGCGGGATGAAACGGCGGCTGATCCTGGCCCGGGCGATGATGCACCGGCCGCGGCTGCTGATCCTCGACGAGCCGACCGCCGGCGTCGACGTCGAGCTGCGGCTGGAGCTCTGGCACTACGTCCAGAAAATCAACCAGGAGGGGACGACGATCCTGCTCACCACGCACTACCTGGAGGAGGCCGAGCAGCTCTGCGACCGGATCGCCTTCATCGCCGAGGGGCAGATCGTCGCCGAGGGGACGAGCGAGGCGCTCGCCGAGCGCTTCGGCGTGGCCAACCTCGAGGACGCCTACCTGGCGCTGGTCGGCCGCGGCGAGCTCTCCCGCTCGCACATCGAGACGGCGCCGGAGGTGGAGGCGTGAGCACCGCGCAGATTCGCCTGGCGACGCTCTGGCGCCGCGAGGTCAACCGCTTCATGAAGATCAAGAAGCAGACGATCGGGGCGCCGCTGCTGGAAACCTTCCTCTACATCTCGGTCTTCGGCGCCGCCCTCGGCTCCCGGATCGACAAGCTGCACGGGATCGACTACGTCGTCTTCGTCATCCCCGGCCTGATCATGATGGCCTGGGCGACCAACGCCTTCTCCAACAACTCCTCCTCGATCCTCCAGCAGAAGTTCCAGGGGGCGATCCAGGACCAGCTCTCCTCGCCCGCCTCGCCGGCCGAGCTGCTGCTCGCCTTCTCGCTCGGAGGCTTCATGCGCGGGTTGATCGTGGCGACGCTGACCTTCCTCGTCTCGGTCGTCCTCGTCGGCCTCCCGGTCGACCACGTCCTCGTCCTGATCCCGTCCCTCTTCCTGGTCGGCTTCTTCTTCTCCCAGCTCGGGGTGCTGATCGGCGTCCGCGCCGAACAGTTCGACGACGTCGCCTTCGCCCAGACCTTCGTCCTGACGCCGCTGATCTTCCTCGGCGGCGTCTTCTACTCGGCGGCGCTGCTGCCGGAGCCCTACGAGACCCTGACCCACTTCAACCCGATCTACTACATGATCAACCTGGTCCGCTACGGCTTCGTCGGCTACACCGAAGTCAACATCTGGCTCTCGCTGCTGGCCCTGACCGCGGCCACCGCGGCCCTCTTCCTCGTCAACCTGCGCCTCTTCAGCCGCGGCTACCGCCTCCGCGCGTAGCCGCCCTGGCCAAATTCAGCGGACGCTGAAAAAGACCCCCTATAGGGGCCAAAGTTCAGCGATCGCTGAATTTTCGCCCTAGCTGACGTTCTGCTCGATCCAGGCGAGATAGCCGGCGGAACCGGCGACGATCTCGGTGGCGACGATCTCCGGCTCGTCGTAGGAGTGAACCTCCCGGATCGCCGCCTCGACCGCCTCGTAGGCCGCCCTCGTCGTCTTCGCCAGGCACTGCCACTCCCGCTCCTCCTCGACCGCCCCCTGCCACCGGTAGCGGCTGACGATCGGCCCCATCACCTGAACGCAGGCCGCCAACCTCCGCTCCACCAACAGCTCAGCGATCCGCGCAGCCTCCCCCTCGGAACCCGCCGTAGTCAGCACCTGAACAACCTCGGTCGCCATCCGCGCTTGAGCCTAACGGGGGGTCGGGGGCACTCCCTCCAGACACTCAACATCGAGCCATAGCGAGATGTGTCTGG
>DATLQI010000021.1:0-174429 GCA_035535295.1 Solirubrobacterales bacterium | reverse complement strand
GGCGCGATGTCGGGCGCCTTGGCAACCATCTTCTCGTTCGAGAAGTCGAGGAAGTGGATCATCCGAGAGGGCCGGACGGGCACCTCGCGGATCGGCTCGGGCGCGTCGATCGCGAGCGGCTTGAAGAAGTCTCGGGGGTTTCGCATGGAACGCCGGAATCTAGCGGTGACTAGGATTCGGCGGTCCATGGGCGAGACCGAGACGCGACCGATCGAGACGGACCAGGCCGACCGCGAGGCCTCCGGAGCACGGCCATATGGCCGCTATCTGGAGGACTTCGAGGTGGGCGCGGTGTACAAGCACTGGCCGGCGAAGACCGTGACCGAGGCCGACGACCACATGTTCTGCCTGATCACGATGAACCACCACCCGCTGCACATCAACGACGTCTACGCCAGCGGCTCCCAGCAGGGCCGCAACGTCGTCGTCGGGCCGCTGGTCTACTCGCTGGCCCTGGGGATGTCGGTCTCCGACGTCTCCGGCAAGGCGATCGCCAACCTGGCGACCGAAGAACTCAGCCACCCGAACCCGGTCTTCCACGGCGACACCCTCTTCTGCGAGACCGAGGTCCTCGACGTGAAGCCGTCGAAATCGAAGCCCGACCGCGGCATCGTCAAGGTCCACACCCGCGTCCTCAACCAGGACGGGGTCCTCGTTGCCGAGTTCAAGCGCCTGGTGCTGGTCCCGAAGAAGAACCCGGGCACCTCGCCGGAACCGGCCGCCGACAACGTCGAGTAATCGCCGGCCGGAAGATCCAACCTCTGCTGGGGATCGCCGCGCTGGCGGCGGTTCTCTGGCTGCTCTTCCCCGACGGCGAACCCAACTACGACACGCTCTACGCGCTGCTCTGGGGCGGCGAACTAGCTGACGGCGGCGGGCCGGCCTACGGGCCGCGCACGCCGACGCCCCACCCCCTGGCGGACCTCTGGGGGGTGGTGGTCTCGCCGCTCGGAGCGGTCGGCGCCGTCGCGGCGACGACCGTGCTCGCCTACCTGGCGCTGGCCGCCGTCGCCTACTTCGTCTACCGGCTGGGGACGGTCTGGTTCGACCGGCCGATCGGCGTAGTCGCGGCGCTGCTGGTGCTCACCCGCGTGCCGTTCCTCAGCAACGGCCTGCGCGGCTTCGTCGACCTCCCGTACCTCGCCCTCGTCCTCGGGGCGCTTTTGGTCGAGAGCCGCCGCCCGCGGGCGGGCTGGCCGGTGCTGGCGCTGCTGGCCGCGGCGGGCCTGCTGCGGCCGGAGGCCTGGCTCTTCTCCTTCGCCTACCTCGCCTACCTGTTGCTGGAGCGGGATCCGGAGCGGGGGGGATGGGCCCTGCGCCGACGCCCGGGAGCCGACGGTCGGCAGGTCCTGGCCTGGGGCGCACTTGCGTTTGCCGCCCCGGTCCTCTGGGCGCTGTTCGACTGGATCACGGCCGGCGAACCGCTCTACTCCTTCACCGCCACCCGCGACACCGTCGCGATCCTGGAACGGCACACCGGGCCGGTGGAGCTGTTCACCTACTCGCCGCACCAGCTCGTCCAGACGACCAGCGAGGCGGGGCTGCTGGCGGCCGCGGTGGGCATCTGCCTGGCCTTCGCCTTCCTGCGCCGGCGCGCTCTCGTCGCCCTGGCCGCCCTGGCCCTGGCGGCGGTGGCGTTCGCGATCCTCGCCGGCGCCGGGTTGGCGATCATCTCGCGCTACATGATGCTCGGGGGTGCGCTCCTCTGCGTCTTCTGCGCGGTTGCCCTGCTCGGCTGGCGCCTCCTGGGGCCGGAGCAGGCGGCCTGGCGCCGCCGCTGGCAGGTGATTGCCGCGGCGCTCCTGCTCGCCTTCCTCGTCACCGCCCCGCGGCAGGAGCGCGATGTCGCCCAGGTCGGCGACGTCGCGCGAGAGGAAAAGGAGATCGGCGACGACCTCCGGGAGCTGGCCGACTCCGGCCGCTTCGCCTCCGACTGCCAGCCGATCTCCGTTCCCGGCGTGCAGGCGGTCCCTCGCCTCGGTTTCTGGCTCGACCTTTCTCCGGATGACTTCGCGCTTGCGGGAGAAGGCGAACAAGTGGATCGCGGCTACTACCTCGTCCCCGCCAGCGCGGAAGCCGAGCTTCACTACGGCTCAGCGCGAGCGCCGCCGCGAGCGCACCTCGTTACCGAGAACCCGTCCTGGAAGTTGTACAGCCGCTGCTAGTGCGCCTCGCCCGAGGCGTGAGCCGGCGGGCGTGACTCCTCGGCCAGCGAGGTGATCTCCAGCTGGCCCTGGGCGGCTTCCTCGAGCACGTCGGTCGCCTCCTGGGCGGAGCGGGCGTAGAGCTCGACCAGGAGGTGGATGACGATCTGCTCGTCGTCGTGCTTGTGGAAGCGGACGTGGGTGAAGAACTCGCGCACCCCGGCGTCGCCGAAGGCGCCGTAGGTGAGGAACTCGATCGCCTCCGGGCCGCTGCAGCTCTCGACCCGGTCCTGGTCGACGGTGACGGTGCAGGAGGCGACCCAGGGGGTGCCGGCGACCATCCGCTCCCAGCGCTCGGTCGGCACCACGTGGTCGCCTTCGAAGCTGAGGTGGGGCTGGTCGTGCATGCAGTCGAGACATTGGACGACCGATTCCTGCACCTCGTCGACACCGTCCGTCAGCGCCCCGCTCTCGGGGTCGACGCGCCGGATAGCGTCGTAGTGGATCTGGATCTCGAGGTTCTGCGACCAGCAGCGGTAGCACCGCAGCCAGGCCGACCGCTCCCCGTTCAGCTCGCTCATCGCTTCATTGTTGCGAGAGCGGCGGTTGGGCGCTATGCAGCGGCGCCGGCGCCGGCCCGCTGGCCGACCAGCTCGACGATCTCGCCCATGATCCGGTTGACGTCGAAGTCCTTCGGCGTGTAGACGCCGGCGACCCCGGCCTCGCGCAGGCGCTCGGCGTCGGCGACGGGGATGATCCCGCCGACCACGACCGGCACCTCCAGGCCGTCCTCCCGCAGCAAGCGCACTACCTCGGGGATCAGCTCCAGGTGGGAGCCGGAGAGGATCGAGAGGCCGACGACGTCGACATCCTCCTGGACCGCCGACTCGGCGATCTCCTCGGGCGTCAGGCGAATGCCCTGGTAGATCACCTCCATGCCGACGTCGCGGGCGCGCAGCGCCACCTGCTCGGCGCCGTTCGAGTGGCCGTCGAGGCCGGGCTTGCCGACCAGGATCTTGATCCGGTGGCCGATCTTCTCCGAGGTCTCGTCGACCCGGTGGCGGATCTCCTCCATCTGCTCGCGGTCGGAGGGGGCGGAGGCGCCGTCGACGCCGGTCGGCGCCCGGTAGGGGCCGAAGACCTCGCGCATCGTGTGAGCCCACTCGCCGGTGGTCGCGCCCGCCTTGGCGGCGGCGATCGTCGCCGGCATGATGTTGACGCTGTCGTCCGCGGCGGCCTTGGCGAGATCCTCGAGCGCGGCCTTGACCGCGTCCTCGTCGCGCTCGGCCTTCCACTCCCGCAGGGCCTCGACCCGTTCGCGCTCGACCTCCGGGTCGGGGGTGAGGATGCCGCCGTCGGCGCCTGCGGTCAGCGGCGAGTCCTCGGTCTCGGTGTAGCTGTTCTGGCCGATCACTTTCTGCTCGCCGGCCTCGATCCGCGCCACCCGCTCGCGGTGGCTCTCGACCAAGCGCGCCTTCATGTAGGGGACGGCGTTGACGGCGCCGCCGTGCTCCTCGACCACGGCCATCTCCGCCCGTGCCCCCTCCGTCAGCTCGGCGACCAGGCCGTCCATGACGACGGAGCCCTCGAAGATGTCGGGGTACTCGAGCAGGTCGGTCTCGTTCGCCAGCACCTGCTGGATCCGCAGGCTCCACTGCTGGTCCCAGGGGCGGGGGAGGCCCATCGCCTCGTTCCAGGCCGGCAGCTGGATCGCCCGGGCGCGGGCATCGCGGCTGAGCGTCACCGCCAGCGCCTCCAGCACGATCCGCTGGATGTTGTTCTCCGGCTGCGCCTCGGTCAGGCCCAAGCTGTTCACCTGCACCCCATAGCGGAAGCGCAGCATCTTCTCGTCGCTGACCCCGTAGCGCTCGCGGCCGATCTGCTGCCAGAGCGCGCTCATCGTCCGCAGCTTCGCGATCTCCTCGACCAGCCGGATGCCGGCGTTGACGAAGAAGGAGATGCGGCCGAAGACCTTGGGGAAGTCCTCGTCAGCGACCTGGCCACGCGCTTTCACCTCGTCGAGGACGGCGATCCCGGTCGAGAGCGCGTAGGCGATCTCCTGCACCGGCGTCGCCCCGGCCTCCTGCAGGTGGTAGCTGCAGATGTTGGTCGGGTTCCAGCTCGGCACCTCGTTGACGCTGAAGGCGACCATGTCGGCGATCAGCCGCATCGAGGGCTCGGGCGGGAAGGCGTAGGTGCCGCGCGAGAGGTACTCCTTGATGATGTCGTTCTGGGTCGTCCCCTTCAGCTGCGAGCGGTCGACCCCGTTCTCCTCGGCGACGGTGACGTAGAGGCCGAGCAGCCAGGCGGCGGTGGCGTTGATCGTCATCGAGGTGTTCATCTCGTCGAGCGGGATCCCGTCGAACAGCTGGTGCATGTCGCCCTTGTGGGCGACCGAGACGCCGACCTTGCCGACCTCGCCGCGGGCGAGGACGTGATCGGGGTCGTAGCCGGTCTGGGTCGGCAGGTCGAAGGCCACCGAGAGCCCCGTCTGGCCCTTGGCCAGGTTCTTGCGGTAGAGCTCGTTCGAGCGGCGGGCGTCGGAGTGGCCGGCGTAGGTGCGCATCACCCACGGCCGGTCAGGCTGGGGAAGTCGGTGGTCGCTCATGCGCTGAATGATATTTGGGTGCCGAAATCCAGCGTTCAGCGCCCCCCGCGCCGCATCTTTCGACCCCTGCTGTGTTTAGGCTGGCGACTCGTGAAGGGCCGATTTGCAGCCACCTTCCTCGCCGCGCTGGCCGTGGCGGCGCTTGCCTGCGCCATTGCGGGGGGCGCGATGATCGGCGTCTACCGCAACAGCATGGAGTCGCTCGCCCAGCGCAGCCAGCTGGTCAAGCTCTCCGGCCGCAACTGCGCCCGCGCCGGCGCCAACGGCGCGATGCGGGTGACGCTGGGGAAGAAAACCGCCGCCTGCTCCTTCCGCACCCCGGTGCTCGGGCGCGATCTGGAGATCGCCGCCACCGAGCGGCTGCTCAGCGGCACCCCGGAGAACCTCCAGCGCAAGGCGTTCCTTGGCCTCGAGCTGCGAGCCGGCGACGGCTTCAAGTACCAGCTCCTGGTCTTCCCGCGACAGAAAAAGGCGCAGCTGGTCAAGGTCTTCGGCGAGGGCTCCAAATACCTCGCGATCGCCAAGAACGAGAAAGCAGTGAAGGGCATAAACGAGGCGAACGAGCTGCGACTGCGCGCGGTCAACGTCACCAGCGGCCCCGATAAAGGCCAGGCCCGCCTCTTTGCCTACGTCGGCAAGACCCTGGTCGGCGAAGCGAAAGACGACGGCGCCGGCGACCTCACCGGCCGCAACTCGACCGTCGTCGTCGGCACGATCAAGAACGGCAACGGGGTCGTCGCCTCGGTCGACGATGTCGTCGTCCGGGTTCCGAGCCCGTTCTAGCCACCACTTGCCCTTGCAGCAGGTCTCCGCGGGGCCATAATTCCTGACGATGTCGACGAGCACGATCGAGCGCCCGCGGACTGCCGGCCCCGACTCCGGCCTTGGCGGCAACTGGCGGGTGATCGTCCGCAACGACAACCACAACACCTTCGACCACGTTGCCCAGACGCTGGCGCGGGTGATCCCCGGTGTCTCCCTCGACCAGGGCTACCGGATCGCCGACACGATCCACAACGGCGGCCAGGCGACCGTCTGGACTGGCCCGCGGGAGCCGGCCGAGCACTACTGGGAGCAGCTCGAGGGCGCGGGGCTGACGATGGCGCCCCTGGAGCGCTGTTGAAAGCGCCGGCTACGCCGGCAACTACTCGGCGGCGACGAGGATGTGCCAGGCCGGCAGCAGCGGGATGTCGTAGAGGTCGATGATCGCCGCCCGCGCCTGCTCGATCTCCTCCGAGTACCAGTAGCGTTCGAAGTCCGAGCGGCTCTCCCAGACCATCGTCTGGCGGAAGGCGAGCGGGTCGTCGGTCGAGCGGGTCAGCGACCAGCTCTTGGCCCCGTAGGCGGGCGCCTTCGCCGCCGATGGTTCCCAGAGGTCGAGGAAGCGGTCGGCCCGGAAGGGGGAAATGTGCCAGTCGAGCGTGCAGACCTCCATCAGGCACCCACCTCCGCCCGGATCGCGCCGGGTCCGTCCTCGTACTTGCCCTCGTCCTCGGACTCGGCGCCGACCAGGATCGCGATCTTGCCGAGGTGCTTGTTTTCGTGCATCAGCTGGTGGGCGTGGGGAACCCCGTCGAAGCCCATCGTTTCCGATAGCACCGGTCGCACCTTGCCCTCGGCCATCAGCTGGTTCGCCCGCATGCACTCGTAGGCGTTGGCGAAGTGGGAGCCGATGATCTGCTTCTGCTTCATCCACAGGTAGCGGACGTCGAAGTCGAGCTGGTAGCCCGAGGTGGCGCCGCAGATCACGACCTTGCCGAACGGCTTCACGGTGAAGACCGAGGTCGGGAAGGTCGCCCGGCCGACGTGCTCGAAGACGATGTCGGGAGCGTCGCCGAGGATCTCTTTGACCCGCTTGGCGAAGGCGCGGGAGCCCTTGAAACGCTCCTTGTCAGCGGCGGGGTCGGTGAGGTTGCCGTCGGTCCGCATCATCTCGCGGAACTCGTTGCGGTTGACGTAGTCGACGGCGCCGAGCTTCTTGATCAGCTCCCCCTTCTCGTCGGAGGAGACGACGCCGACCGCGTTGGCCCCGGCGGCTTTGCAGAGCTGCACGGCGAAGACGCCGAGGCCGCCGGCCGCGCCCCAGATGAGGACGTTGTGGCCGGCCTGCAGGTTGCACTGGTCCATCAGCATCCGGTAGGCGGTGAAGTAGGTGAGGCCGTAGGAGGAGGAGTCGACCCAGGAGAGGTTGCGCGGCTTCGGCAGCAGCTGCTGCGCCTGCACTTTGGTGAACTGGGCGAAGGAGCCCCAGGTCGTCTCGTAGCCCCAGATCCGCTGGCTCGGCGCCGCCATCGGGTCGAGCCCGTGGACCTCGACGTCCTCGTAGGAAGCCTGGTTGCAGTGGATCACAACCTCGTCGCCGACTTTCCAGCGGGTGACGCCCTCGCCGACTTTCCAGACGACGCCGGAGGCATCCGAGCCGCCGATGTGGTGACCGAACTCGGGGTGGTCGCCGTAGCCGAAGATCGAGACCGGCTCGCCGAGCGAGGCCCAGACGTTGTTGAAGTTGACGCCGGCGGCCATCACCCGCACGATCACCTCGAAGGCGCCGGGCTCGGGGACCTCGATCTGCTCGAGCTGGAAGGCGTCTTTCGGTTCGCCCTCGCGCTCCTGGCGAATCACCCACGCCGCCATCGTCTCCGGCAGGGTCCCGGGCTCCACGTCCAACTTCGCAACGGTGCTGGTGTCAACGGCCAAGACTCGGCTCCTCCAAAGGTCGTCTAGTAGGAAGGCGAATCCTAGTTAAGCGCCGGGGACGCCGTCTCTAGGCGGCTTCGGAGGAGCGGCGCATCTCTTCGCTGGTGCCGCGATACCGCTCGGCCAAATCGACGACGTCCTCGCGTGGTGGCTCCAGCTCCTTGAGTTTGGGCTCGATGGACTTGCTCGGGGCAAGTTCGCTGAGGGGCTTCACGATCTGCTGCCAGACCTGGCCGTGAGTGGTCACCATCGCCGCACCCCCGTTGAAGACGCCGACAGACTCCCCGAGCTTCTTGCCCAGCTTGGCGTAGTTATCGAGGAAGTTGCCCATGGCCTCGGCCATGGTGTAGCCCCGGCTCAACAGCTCTTCGATGTGCTCCTCTTTTCGCTCGGCATGAGATACCTCGGCGACCAGGATCATCGAGATCGCCAGTTGCGCCGGCGTGATCACGCAGACCCGCGTTTCGTTGAAGAACTTGGTTGCGTCGAAATCGTCGAGGGCCGCGAGTGCGTGTATCGCGCCCTCGATCGGGACATACATGAAGGTCAGGCTCGGACTCCTCTCCAAGCCTTTCCAATAGTCCTTGCGCGCCAACGCCTTGGCGTGCTCGCGCAGCTTTCGCCCGAACTGCTTAAGGCGCTCCGGATCACCGGCGGCGAGGGCCTCGGAAAGCCCGTTCAGGCCTGGATCATTGGCGAGTTTGGAATCGATAGCAACGACTGACTCGCCCAGCTGGACGACGAAATCGACTCGTTGTCGCCCGGCTTCCTGGGTCACCTGCTTGAAGAAGTCCCTGCCCTCCTCCAGCCCCAGGGAAAGAAGCTGGTTGCGGAGCGCCAGCTCGCCGAAGGCGCCACGGCCCTGTGGACTGGCGATCTGGCGAGTCCAGTCCATCAGCGTGCTCTCTATCCGCTGGTTGCTCTCGGCTGCGCCAAGGGTGCTTTTCGCAAGCTCGTCCTGCTTCTGCTGGAACCGGTCGATGCACTCTTTGAGGCGTTTGATCTCATTGCCCTGATCGAGGACGACCTGGCGGTCGTGGGTGTGCTCCTCGCGTAGGCGACCCAGCTCCTCCTTGCGTTCCGCGGCGATGCGCTGTTCGGCGTTGAGCTGCTCCTCCCGGCCCCGTAGCTCCATCTTCAGCTCCACCAGCTGCTCCTCCGCCATCCGAGCTTCTGAGAGCTCAGACTCCAGCGCCTCGGTCCTGTGGGTCGCGGACTTCGCGGCGGCAGCCTGCTGGGCGGCGTAGATGGCTGCAGCGACCAGACCGATGAGGCAGATGAGAGTGAGAAGGATCATCGGCTCATCCTGGCGAGGGCCTCAGACAGAACTCCGAATCTGAAACGCCGCTTGCAGCGGCTTCTTCAGAAACCTCAGGACGACCATCCCTTTTGTGAAAGATTTGTTTAGCAATCAATAGAAGGGAGAGTCAAAAATGACTCGCATGCTGAAGTCCCTCGGGTTAGCTCTCGGGGCAATGGCAACCATGGTCGCGCTGGCGGCGCCCGCGCAGGGTGCGACAGGACAGCTGACAGCTGGGGCAAACCCGGCGATCATCACAGGCAACCAAGTCGTCGGACCGACGTTCGACATCGGCGTGGGACCGCTGAAAGTGGTGGGCTGCGAAGTAGCGAACCTCAACGGCACAATCCCGGGCGCGACCGACCCGGTGACATTGACTCCGGTCTACGCCGGCTGCACCTCCGAACCGGGGGCGATGCCGGTCACAGTCACACTGAACGGCTGCGACTACAACTTCGGCGTCAGCCAGCCCGGCACGACAGAACAGCCGGCGGGGACAGGGAAACTCGGGGTCTCGATCATCTGCCCGGCCGAACAGATGATCAAAATCCACGTCTACGAAAACGGGTTCACCCACGCGGCGAACATGCCGCTCTGCACCTATGACATCGCGGGGCAGGGACCGGTTTCGGCCGGCATCTACCACAACGTCGCCGGTGCCCCTGGTGACGTTCTGGCCACAGTCAAAGCGCAGTTCACAGCCAAACGCACAGGACCGGAAATGATCTGCGGCGTCGGCGGGATCATGAACCACCTCCCGGTCACGCTCACAGGCAACTACACACTGAGGGCTTTCCAGGAGTTAGCTGGCGGCGTCGAGGGAGCGCCGGTCGCGCTCCACGGCGGGCCAAACAACCCGAACTAAGGCAGCAGGACGTCGTTCTGCGAGGAGGCGCGGTACTCGCCCACCGTCAGGTGGGCGGGCCGCGCCCCCGGCATCCCCACCACCGAGACGGTGTAGGAGCCGGTGGGGAGGCTGACTTGGAAGCTGCCGGGGCTGCGGGCGAAGATCGTTTCCGATTCTTTTTCCCTGCCGTTGCCGCGGACCTTCAGTTTCATGTCGGTCGCGGTCTGGTTGGCGGTGACGAAGACGACGTCGAGGGGCTTTTTCGTCTTGATCGGCGGCTCGGAGTGTTCGACGTTCTGGGGGATCTCCTGCGTCGCTTCGGCGCGCTTGCCGATTTCTACCGGCTGCACGATCACTTCCCGGCCGTTGACGGTGACGCTGACCCGGGTCGAGACGTTCGGCCGCTGCTGGTTGGCATGGCGGGATTCGCCGCAGCCGAGCAGCAGGGCGGTCGCTGCGATCAGGGCGGCAATCGCCGCCGCTCTCAATCCTCCGGCGCCCATCGGGGCTGAATCTAACCGAAGGGGAGGGCGACTACTGCAGCCGTAACGCCATCTTCACCTACGGCGACGGTCGCGCCCGGCTCCGCCTCGCGCCGCAGGATTGCCAGGCCGATCGGGCCGAGGGCGGGGGAGAGGGCGGCGCTGCCGAGGGTCCCGACCTCCTTTTCGCCCAGCCGCAGAGCCGCGCCGGGCCGCGCCGGCGCGCTCAGTTTCAGCCCCCGCAGGTGGCGGTTCGGCTTGCCCTTGTAGTGGAGGCGGGCGACGGTCTCCTGGCCGATGTAGCAGCCCTTGGTGAAGCTGACCGCCCGCTCGACGATCCCGGCCTCGGCCGGCATCGTCTCCGTTCCCATCTCCGCCCCGAAGCGGGGGCGACCGGCCTCGATTCGGAGGATCTCCGCCGCCTCGGGGGAGACCTCCACCGCGCCGGCGTCGAGCAGGGCGTCGCGCACCCGGTCGCGCTCGGCGGGGGGGACGATTAGGTCGACACCGGCGTCGGTCCGGAGGGAAGCGCCTGCGACTGAGCGCACGATCTCGTTCGCCCGCGGCCCGATCAGGGAGAGGAGCGTGTGGTCCTCGCTCGCGTCGACGACTTCGACCTCGCGGCCGATCTTGTACATCTGCAGGTGTCGGCTGGCGGCGGCCAGCCCCTCCGGCTCGAGGTCCAGCCACAGCTCCGGCCCCTCGCCCGGCCGCAGCACCCGCATGTCGGCCTGCATGTGTCCCTTGCGATCCAGCAGAGCGGCGTAGATCCACTGGCCCGGCTCGATCGCCTCGGTGTCGTTGGTCAGCTGCCCCTGCAGGTACTCGGCCGCTTCCGGCCCGCTGACGATCAGCAACCCCCGTCCGGGCCACTCCACCAACCCGCATTCCTCCCGCAGCTGCCGGTACTGCGCATCTATCTCAACGCTCGGTGCCTCAGTCATCTGCCTCCAAAGTCTAAGAAGCCGATCGCATGGGCGGGTGGGTGACCCCCTCGGGGCACTCAACATCGAGCCATAGCGAGATGTGCCCAGAGGGGGTCACCCACCCGCCCCACAGCGCATCCATCTTTTAGACGTGTCAAACTCTTTTAGACGTGTCTAACTCTCAGGCGATAGAGGACTATGCGAAGACGATCTACGCGATCTCGCAGGAGCGCGACGGGCTCGTGCTGAACGGCGAGGTCGCGGAGCGGCTGGAGGTGACCCCGGCGACGGCGACCTCGATGCTGAAGCGGCTAGCCGAGCTCGGCCTCGTCGAGTACATGCCCTACCGCGGCGTCAGCCTCACCCCAGCGGGGGAGAAGGTTGCCCTCGAGGTGATCCGCCACCACCGCCTGATCGAGGCCTACCTCTCCGAGGCGCTGGGGATGCCCGAGGACCGGGTCCACGAGGAGGCGGAGGTCCTGGAGCACTACATCTCCGAGGAGCTGGAGCAGCTGATCGCCGCCAAGCTCGGCGAACCGCGCCACGACCCGCACGGGACCCCGATCCCCGGTCCCGACCTGGTGCCGCCGACCTGGGGGGCGCGGTGAAGCCCCCGCCCGGCCAGGCGGTCGTCGAGGAGGTCCGCTCCCGCGAAGCCGACGTCGAGGACGTTCTCCCCGGCGAGGCCGCGGTCGCCCGCGCCGCCCGCCACTCGCTGGAGGGGCGCCGCCGCGGTGTCCGCCGCGTCTGGCCCTTCCTCGGCCCCGCCTTCGTCGCCGCCGTCGCCTACATCGACCCCGGCAACTTCGCCACCAACATCTCCGGCGGCGCCCAGTTCGGCTACCTGCTGCTCTGGGTCGTCCTCTCGGCCAACCTGATCGCGATGCTGGTCCAGACCCAGTCGGCGAAGCTGGGGATCGCGACCGGGAAGAACCTGGCCGAGCTCTGCCGCGAGCGCTTCTCGCGCCGCACCTCGATCGGCCTCTGGCTGCAGGCCGAGCTGGTGGCGATGGCGACCGACATCGCCGAGGTGGTCGGCGCCGCGCTCGGGCTCAACCTGCTCTTCGGGATCCCGCTCTTCCCGGCCGGGATCATCGCCGGGATCGGCGCCTTCACGATCCTCGCCCTGCAGCGGATGGGCTTCCGCCGGCTCGAGGCCGGGATCACGGTCCTGGTCGGAATCGTCGTCGCCTCCTTCGTCTACGAGCTCTTCGACGCCTCGCCCGACGGCGGTGAAGTGGCCAAGCACCTCTTCCTGCCCGGCTTCGCCGGCACCGAGAGCATCCTCCTCGCAACCGGGATCATCGGCGCGACGGTGATGCCGCACGTCGTCTACCTGCACTCGGCCCTGACCCAGCGGCGGATCGTCGGCCGCAACGAGGAGGAGAAGAAGCGGATCCTCAACTTCGAGAAAGTCGACGTCGTCATCGCCCTCTCGCTGGCCGGCCTCGTGAACCTCTCGATGATGATCGTCGCCGCCGCGCTCTTCCACACCAGCGGCCTCACCGACGTCGACTCGATCGAGGGCGCCTACGACAACCTCGGGACGCTGGTCTCCGACAACGCGGCGATGGTCTTCGGGATCGCCCTGCTCGCCTCCGGCTTCGCCTCCTCCTCGGTCGGGACGATGGCCGGGCAGGTGGTGATGCAGGGCTTCATCCGCCGCCGCATCCCCCTCTTCCTGCGGCGGGCGATCACCCTGGCGCCGGCGCTCTTCGTCCTCGCGATCGGCCTCGACCCGACCGACGCCCTCGTCGGCAGCCAGGTCGTCCTCTCCTTCGGCATCCCCTTCGCCCTGGTGCCGCTGCTGCTGATCGCCGCTGACAAGAAGGTGATGGGCGATCTCGTCAACCCGCGCTGGCTCAGCGCTCTCGCGGGCGTGCTCGCGGCTCTGATCATCGCCCTCAACGGCTTCCTGCTCTTCCAGCTCTTCTTCGGCAGCTAGGCTTCTGGCGATGGCCCTGGCGCCCGACTTCCAGCGCATCCTCGACACCCTGCCGCCCGATTGGACCGACCTCGAGGTCGACGTCCGGATCGAGGACGAATCGGCCTACGTCGACACCGCCGTCGCCTTGAGCCAGGTCAACGCGCAGGTCTACCAGTACCCGCGCGAGGGCTGGCAGTGGCGGCTGCTCGTTGCCCACAGCTTCGGCCACGCCGCCGCCGCCGAGACGGTCTTGGGCGTGCTGGAGAAGCTCGACGAGGCCGGGGTGCGGGGGGAGCTGCGGGTCGCCGAGGTGCGCGAGGGCCGCTCCGAGGTCGTGCAGATGTGGGGCCGGCCGGAGAGCGTGCGCGAAGAGTTCCGCCAGCGCCGGTCTCTGTAGAGGGTTTCGTGGCTCGCGTCCTCAGCATTTCCACCGACTTGATGCTCGGCAGCAAAGTGACCGAGACCTTGAGTGCGGCCGGCCACGAGGTGGTCTCCTCGCCTTCGCTGGAGGAGACCACCTGGGACGGCATCGACCTGATCGTCGCCGACCTCGACGTCGAGAACCCCGAAGCGCTGGTCGGGCTGGGGATGCCGGTGCTCGGCTACTACTCCCACGTCGACGTCGAGACCAAGGAAGCCGCCGAGGCCGCTGGGGTGGACCTGGCGGTGCCGCGCTCGCGGATGGCCCGCGAACTACCCGACTTGGTGAAACGCCTGCTCGACGTCTAGCGGCTTTTCCAGCAAGCCGTGCTGGAGGTCCCAGTCGGCCCATTCCTGGAGAACCGCTTCGTCGAAGGGGCGCGGTTGGAGGATCGGCAGCAGCACCTTCAGCTGCGCCTGCTGTTCGGCGACTGCGAGCTCGGGGTTGGCGGCGACCAGGGCCTTCAAGGCAGCGTCGGGATCTCGCTCGGTGAAGGCGTAGCCGCGGCGGGTGGCGGCGACGACCGCGTCGACCAGCTCGGGATCGTCGTCGAGGGTCTCGCGGGAGGTGCTGAGGATCAGCTCGGGGTAGGGAGGGGCGCCGAATTCGTCGACCTTGAAGGTGCGGATCGGGACGCCCTGGGACTTCAGCGCCACTCCCTCGGCGTTCCAGAAGCCGGTGGCGGCGTCGACCTTGCCTGCCGCCAGCGAGGCGACCGCGTTGAATCCGATCGTCACCTCGTCGACCTGGGCCGGGTCGCCGCCGTCGCCTTCCACCTCGGAGGCGACCACCGCTTCGTCGGAGGGGAGGCCGGTGACGCCGACCCGGTGGCCCTCCATCTCGCGCGGGCGGCCGACCGGGCCGTCGGCGCGGGCGAGGACCGCGGCGAGCGGGCGCTGGACCAGGGGGGCGACGCCGACCAGGTCGATGCCGCGCTCGCGGGCGATCCCGAGGTCGTGGACGTCGAGGATCGCGAACTCGACCTTGCCGGCGCCGAGCAGCTTCGGCGCGTCGGTCGATTCGCCCGGGGCCTGCACCCGCAGCGAAACTCCCCCGTCCTCGTAGTAGCCGCGGGCGAGCGCCGCGTAGATGCCGCTGTGGACGGCATTGGGGACGAAATCGAGCACGAGGGTCGCGCCTTTCGGCACGCCCGGTTCTGCACCGTCCTCACCGCAGCCGGCCAGGCCGACAAGCGCGAGAACGGTCGCCAGCAGCGCGACAGTCCTTCTCATGCGGCGGGAAACCTATTCCATCCAACGAATGTGAGTAGACTGCCGCCGCTTACCTGATCACGGGAATCGAGGAGGAAACAGTGCAGGAGAGAGGTCTAGCCGCATATCTAGCTGAGCTGATCGGCACGTTGCTGCTGGTCTTCTTCATCACCAGTGTCGTCGTTCTGTTCGTCTCGACCGGTGGGCAGGCGCAGTTCGGTTCTGACTTCGCCGTCATCGGCCTCGTCCACGCCTTCCTGCTCTTCGGGCTGATCGTCATGTTCGGCGTCGTCTCCGGTGGGCACTTCAACCCGGTGGTGACGCTGGCGGCGATCGTGATTCGCCGGATCCGGCCACTGGACGGGGTCATCTACATGCTGGCCCAGCTCTCCGGCGGCGTCCTCGGCGCCCTGCTGACCAAGGCGCTGCTGAAGGACGAGGGGCTTGCCACCAACTACGGCGCCCTCGAAGTCAGCGGCCTGCTCGCCGGTAACTTCGCCGGCTTCATCGTCGAGGCGATCGGAGCCTTCGTCCTCGTCCTCGTCATCCTCACCGCGGTCTACTCGGAGAAGAGTTTCAAGGAGTGGGCGCCGCTGGCGATCGGCACCACCCTGGGCTTCCTGGTCATGGTGATCGGCCCGCTCGACGGCGCCGGCTTCAACCCCGCCCGTTGGTTCGGCCCGGCCCTGGTCGGCAGCACCTGGGGCGACGTCTGGCCCTTCGTCGTCGGTCCGATCGTCGGCGCGCTCGCCGCAGCCGGCGTTTACCGTTTCGTCCTCGAGCCGGGCGGCCTGCCGCCGACCGAACCGCCGGAGCACGTGCGGCCGCCGGTCCCGAAACGGGCGACCCCGACCAGCGACAAACCGGCCAGCTAGGTCCAGAGCCGGAGCAGCTTCGAAAGCGCCGCCCACCCGGGCGGCGCTTTTTCTTTGCCTGCCGGGCCGTTGCAGTAGCTTGGGCGCGTGCGCCGGGTTACCTTCTCCCGCAACTTCACCCTCTCGCTGAGCCGGACCTGCCAGTGCTACTGCAAGTACTGCGCTTTCGCGACGCACCAGGCGCATGTCCACGCGCCGGAGGAGGTCGAACGGCAGCTTGATGAGGCGGTCAAACGGAACGCCAAGGAGCTGCTGGTGCTGACCGGGGAGCGGCCCGAGGTCAACCCGGTTGTCGCCGAACGCTTGAGGACCTGGGGGCACGACGACTTCACCAGCTACGTGGTCTGGGCCTGCGAGCGGGCGCTGGAGCGGGGGATGCTTCCGCACACCAATATCGGCGTGCTGGAGAAGAGGGACCTGGCGAGACTGCGAGAGGTCACCGCTTCTCAGGGCTTGATGCTGGAGAGCACTTCGGAGCGCCTGATGGAGACGGTGCACGCCGGCTCGCCCACTAAGCACCCGGCGGCCCGGCTGGCGACGATCGAAGCTGCCGGAGAGCTGAGGATTCCCTTCACGAGCGGAATCCTTGCCGGGATCGGTGAGACCCCTGAGGAGCGGATCGAATCACTGGAAGCGCTTGCCGCCAGCCATGCCCGCCACGGCCACCTACAGGAGGTGATCCTCCAGAACTTCGTCCCGCACCCGCGCTACTACGGCGCCGAGGTCGCCGACATCGCCAACGAGAACTCCGAAATCCGATGGCAGGGCGACGGGGGCACCTCCTCCAGACACTCAACATCGAGCCATAGCGAGATGTGTCTGGAGGGGGTGCCCCCGTCGCCCCTCCCAGCCTGGGCCTCCCAGGTCTCGATCGACGAGATCAAGCACCTGATTGCGGAGTGCAAACGGCTGATGCCTGATGTCGGTGTGCAAGTGCCGCCGAACCTTTCTGAGTTCTGGCCGGAGCTGGTTGAGGCCGGCGCCACTGATCTGGGTGGGCTGTCCGCGAACGGAGATCACATCTCGCCGGAGGAGCCGTTTCCTTCGCCGCATCAGGTGCGGAAGGAGCTGGCGCCTCGTGGGTATGCGCTGACGGAGCGGTTGTGCGTGTACCCGCAGTACATGGACCCGGAGTGGATGGAGCAGGGGGTCCTCGACGTGGTCAAGCTGAAGTATTGGTCGTTCATTCCCCGGAAGGGCTCGGGTCGCAGGAGCGAAGAGAAGATCGAGCCGGATCTTGCTCCGCGGGCGATCGCGAAGGGTCGTGAGGGGTTGGAGCTGACTGAGGACGAGTTGACGGCGCTGTTCGCCGAGACGCGGCCGGAGGTGGTCGAGGAGATGCGGGTTGCCGCTGATGAGTTGCGGGCGGAGCTGGCAGGGGACACGGTGACTTTCGTCGTCAACCGGAACATCAACTTCACCAACGTCTGCGTCGTCGGCTGCGCCTTCTGTGGGTTCGGGCAGGGGAAGCGGTCGCCGGATGCTTATGAAGTGAACGAGGCGGACTTTGCGGCGCGGGTGGAAGAGGCGGTCGATTTCGGTGCCACCGAGCTCTGCATGCAGGGGGGGATTCATCCCGATCTGTCCCTGGAGGAGTACGGGCGGTGGTTGCGACTGGCGAAGGAGGTGGCGCCGCAGCTGCACCTGCACGCCTACTCGCCGATGGAGATCAACTGGGCCTGCGAGCGGTCGGGGAAGGGGCCGCTGGAGGTGTTCGAGTACCTGCTCGAATGCGGGCTGGGGTCGACGCCGGGGACCGCGGCGGAGGTGCTGGACGACGGGGTCCGGCAGCGGATCTCGCCGAACAAGCTTCCCGCCGACCGCTGGGTCGAGATCATCGAAGCCTCGCACCGCGCCGGGCTGCGCTCAACTTCGACGGTGATGTTCGGCCACATCGAGGAGCCGCGCGAGCTCGCCCGCCACATGCGCGTCGTCCGGGCGCTGCAGGAGCGGACCGGCGGGATCACCGAGTTCGTCCCGCTCAGCTTCATCCCCTTCAACACGATGCTGGGACGGACGCACGGGATCGAGGAGATCTCGATGGCGGAGAACCTCAAGCACACCGCCGCCTTCCGGCTGGCGCTGGGGCGGACGATCCCGAACCTGCAGGCGAGCTGGGTGAAGATGGGCCTGGAGGGGGCGACCGAGGCGCTGCGTTGGGGGGTCAACGACCTCGGCGGCACCCTGATGGAGGAGAACATCTCCCGCATGGCCGGCTCCCAACACGGGGTGCGGCTCGAGCCCGACCAGCTGATCGCCGCCGCGCGGGCGGCGGGGCGGGAACCCGCGCAGCGGACGACGCTGTACGAGATCATCGAGACCTATGCGGGCGATGGTCCTCGAGCAGCAGCGGCAGCCGCTCCGGCCGGCTGAGCTGCCCGAGCCCGCTCCCGGTCCCGGTCAGGTCCAGCTGGAGGTCCGCGCCTGCGGCGTCTGCCGCACCGACCTCCACATCCTCGACGGCGACCTGGCCGAGCCGAAGCTGCCGCTGGTGATGGGGCACCAGATCGTCGGTGTCGTCCGCGAGGTCGGGGAGGAGGTGGAGCGGTTCGCGCCCGGCGACCGGGTCGGCGTCCCCTGGCTCGGCTGGACCTGCGGCGAATGCCGCTACTGCCGCAGCGGCCGCGAGAACCTCTGCGACCGGGCCAGGTTCACCGGCTACGACGTCGATGGCGGCTACGCCGAGGTCGCGGTCGCCGACGCGCGCTTCTGCTTCCCGATCCCACCAAACCTGTCCGACCTGGGGGCGGCGCCGCTGCTCTGCGCCGGGCTGATCGGCTACCGGGCGCTGCGGCTGGTCGGCGAGGCGGAGCGGATCGGCTTCTACGGCTTCGGGGCCGCCGCCCACATCCTCTGCCAGGTCGCCGTCCACGAAGGGCGGCGGGTCTTTGCCTTCACCCGCGACGGCGACACCGAGACGCAGGCGTTCGCGCGACAGCTCGGCACCGAGTGGACGGGGGGCTCCGGCGAGGCGCCGCCTGAGCAGCTCGACGGCGCGATCGTCTTCGCTCCGGTCGGGGCGCTGATGACGGCGGCGCTGCGGGCCAGCGCCAAGGGCGCCCGGATCGTCAGCGCCGGCATCCACATGAGCGACATCCCCTCCTTCCCCTACGCCGAGCTGTGGGGTGAGCGGGTGCTGGGCTCGGTCGCCAACCTGACCCGTCGCGACGGCGAGGAGTTCCTCGCTCTGGCGCCGCAGGTGCCGGTCGAGGCCGAGATCGCGGTCTACTCGCTGGAGGAGGCAAACCAGGCACTCGACGACCTCCGCGCCGGTCGCTTCCGCGGCGCCGCGGTTCTCAACGTGGCCGGGTCGGGTAGCTGAAAGCAACCCATTTCCAGCCAAGGAGGGATGCATGAGCGACGAGATCCGCAACAAGGACGACGCCAAGGGCCGTGTCAAGGAGGCCGCCGGGAGCCTGACCGGCGACGACGAGCTGAAGAACGAAGGCAAGGCCGACCGGGCCTCCGGCGCCGTCAAGGACGGCATCGACAAGGCGACGGACAAGGTGAAGGACGCGGTCGGCAAGGACCGCGACCGGGACTAGCTAGCGGAAGAGATCCTCTTCGGCGGGGCGGCGGAGGGCGGCGGCACCGGGGCCGTCCTCCGCCATTACGTACGGCTGCAAGCCGCGGACGATCGCGGCCGGGATGCCGGAGTCCTTGACGCGGACGAGGTCGGCGGCGGCGGCGACCTCGTCGGCGATCGCGATCGCGGTCGCGGTGAGCTCGCGGCCGTTGGCGTCGGTGCGTCCGCGCCAGTCGTCAAGAGGGGTCAGGCCGGCGCAGCCGATCGCGACCTCGGCTTGGCCCAACCTCCACGCTCGGCCGAAGCTGTCGGTTATGAGGACGGCGGGTGGGAGGGGTCCGGAGTGGGGGTCGGCGGGCAACAGCGGGGAGGGCCCGGCGACCCCCACCCCGGACCCCTCGGACGCGGGGGCGAGTTCAGCCCGGATGGCGCGGGCGGAGGCGTCGGGGTCCAGGGGTAAGAGGCAGACGGTTCGCTCGTCGGGCAAATTCGAGGCATCGATGCCGGCGTTGGCGCAGACGAAGCCGTGATGGGTTGCGGTGATCAGCACCCCGCGCTCGGCTCGCAGCACCTCGCGGCTCTCGGAGAGAACCAGCTCGACGAGCTCCGCCTCCTTACCCAGCTCTTTTGCCAGCTCGTGAGCGCGCTCGGACGGCTCCACCTCCGCCAGCCGCCGCACCCGTCCCTCGGCCTTGGAGACGATCTTCTGCGAGATCACGACGATGTCACCAGCCTCGAGTTCAGCCTGCGCGGCGATCAGCTCGCCGAGCTTCATTCCCTCCTCGACCTCGGGCAGGCCCTCGACGGGCAGGAGCCGAAGCTCTCTGCTCATATCCCCAGCGCCTTGGCGGTGCGGCGGGCTCGCTTCGGGTCCTTCTCCAGTTCGCGGGTCAGCGCGATCACGTCGGCGGGGGTGTCGAGGTCGAGTTCGATCGAGGGCAGCTCCTCGATCCCGAAGGGGAGGCCGGCCGCGCGGGCGGCCTCGACGTGGCGGGCGCAGCTGCCCTCGCCGAAGGCGGGGACGATCGCGTCCGGGGGGCTGAGGAGGAGGGCGTTGGTGCCGCTGCCGCGGCGGTCGGGGACGATGCCGACGTAGCGCTGCGGGGTGCCGGTCAGCAGCCGGTCGAGCTCGCGCGGATCGAGCAGCGGGCAGTCGCCGGCGAGCAGCACGACCCGTTCGGCGCCCTCGACTTCGGCCCGGGCGATGCCCGCCTGTGCGGCCTCGACGTGGCCGGCGTCCTCGGGGTCGGGCACGATCTCGGCGCTGGCTTCGGCGGCCAGCTCCTGGGCGAGCGGGTCGCCGGTGACGACGATCAGCCGCTCGATCGCGCGGGCGTTTCCGACCGCTTCGAGGACGTCGGCGACCATGGCCCCGGCCAGCTCGCGGCGGCGGTCCCCGTCGATCCCAGCGGCCAGCCGCTGCTTGGCCGCATCGAAGCGCTTGACGGGGAGGACCGCGGTTGCTTTCAACCTGCAGCGAGGGTAGCGGCGTAGTCGAGCACGGTCCGGGCCAGGCGGACCCTGCCGGCGGCGCCCTCCATCAGGGTCTGGGTGGCCAGGGTCGGGATTTCGGCCGGTGGCGGGTCCGGGTCGCCCTCGTCGACGACCATCGCGTCGATCAGCCCGGCGTAGAGGGAGGCGACGCCGGCAGCGGTGGTGGGGCGGCCGATCCCTTCCATGAAGCGGTCGGTCGGGCCCTTGACGACCTCGCCGGCGACGTAGGGGCTGACGGCGACGACCCGCGCGGGGGAGGCGGCGATCGCCTCGCGCATCCCCGGCACGGCGAGGATCGGGCCGATGCTGATCACCGGGTTGGAGGGTCCGAGGACGATCGCCTCGGCGTCGGCGATTGCCGCCAGCGCCTCCGGCGTCGGCTCGGCCGCCTCGATCCCCTCCAGCCGCACCCCTTCCACCGGTGGCTGGCCGCCGTCGAGGATCAGGTACTCCTGCAGGGCGCGGGGGCCGGCCGGGGTGATCACCTGCGTGCGGACGGGGATGTCGGCCATCGGCAGCACCCGCGCCTCGACCCCGAGGCCGCGGGCGATCTGGGCCTGGGCGTCGGTCGGGCGACCGCCCGCGTCGAGGAACTCGCGCCGGTAGAGGCAGGCGGCGAGGTCGCGGTCGGAGAGGCCGAACCAGCTGGGCGCGCCGAGCTGCTTCAGGCGCTCGAAGACGGTGAAGGTGTCGTCGCGGATCCCCCAGCCGCGCTCGGCGTCGATTTCGCCACTGAGCCAGTAGGTGACGAGGTCGGGGTCGGGGGAGACGTGGACGCCGAGCGCCTCGACGTCGTCGCCGGTGTTGACGATCACCGCAAGGTCGTTCCCGACCTCCTCCTGCATCCCGGCCGCGAGTTTGGCGCCGCCGGTGCCGCCGGCGAGAAGCGCGACGCGCATCGCGCTAGGCCCAGTGGTCGCCGTCGGGCAGGCCGGTGAGGCGGATCCCCGCGTGGACCTTGTAGCGGGTGTTGACCGAGATCAGCATCGGCGTCAGCTGCTCGACGATCCGCGCCATCTCCAGCGCCCCGGCGTTGACCGCGCGCAGGCCGGGGATCAGCTCGATCAGCCGGGCGACGCGCGCCTTGTCGGCCTTCTTGTCGCCGCAGACGAGGATGTCCTCGCCGAGCTCGGCGTCGAGGTCGGCGAGGGTGGGTGCCCCGACGGTGTGCAGGGCGGAGACGACGGTGACGCCGTCGGGGACCATCTCCTGCGCCTGCTGGGCGGCCGAGCCCTGCCAGACGCCGAGCGAGCGGGTCGCCTTGCCGCTGACCGCGGCGGCGAGGGGGACGGTGCAGTCGACCAGGAGCTGGCCGGGCCGCAGCGCCTCGCGCAGGTTGTTGAGGTTCTCCGACTGGGCGCGGAAGGGGACGGTGAGGAAGACGATCTCCCCCTTCGTCGCCGCCTCGGCGTTCTGCAGGCCGGTGACGTCGGCGTCGGGAACGTCGGCGCGGACCTTCGCGGCCGCCTCCTCGGCGCGGCCGGCGTCCCGCGAGCCGAGCACGACCGGCACGCCCGCCTTGGCCCAGCGTCGCGCCAGGCCGGCGCCGAGGGCACCGGTGCCGCCGATGATCGGGATCGGTTCGCTGCCCGGGGTCACGGCCGCGCAGTCTATGCTGCTCCGCGCATGAGGCTCGAGGGACGGAAGGCGCTGGTAACGGGCGGGGCGAGCGGCATCGGCGCCGCGATCGCCGCGCGGCTGTCGGCCGAGGGCGCCGAGGTCTGGGTCGGCGACCTCAACCTCGAGGGGGCGGAGAAGGTCGCGGCCGAGATCGCCGGCCACGCGGTCGAGCTCGACGTCACCGATCTCGAAGCCGCCCGCGCCGCCGTCGCCGCCGTCGGCGAGCCCGACGTCCTCGTCAACAACGCCGGCATGGACAACTTCGGCTTCTTCGTCTACGTCAATCAGCAGCAGTGGGAGCAGGTGCTGGACGTCAACCTCGGCGGGGTCATGAACTGCACCCACGCGGCGCTGCCGGGGATGCAGGAGCGCGGCTACGGCCGCATCGTCAACATCTCCTCCGAGGCGGGCCGGGTCGGCTCCAAGGGCTCGGCCGCCTACAGCGCCGCCAAGGCCGGCGTGATCGGCTTCACCAAGGCGATCGCCCGCGAGGCCGCCCGCTACGGCGTCACCGCCAACGCGATCGCCCCCGGCCCGATCGAGACCCCCCTGCTGATGGGCGCCAAGGAGTTCGGCGAGATCGGCGAAAAGGTGATCGAGACGATGAAGTCGAGCACCCAGATGGGCCGCCTCGGCCAGCCCGACGAGGTAGCGGCGGCAGCGGCGTTCCTGGCGAGCGACGACGCTTCGTACGTGACGGGCGAGACCTTGGGCGTCAGCGGCGGCTTGGGCATGGTCTGAAGTCCCCGCACCTTCCGCAAACCCCTCCCGCGCCCCGGGGAGAATTCAGCGGACGCTGAACTTGACTCCCTATGGGGTCGAAAAATCAGCGTCCGCTGAATTTTCCCGAGGGGGGCTTAAGGCGGGCGACCTGGGATCTGATCGAAGATCAGCATGGAGTTGTCTCGCGTCAGCAGCTACTTGCGCTCGGTTACTCCTCGAAGGGGATCGAGCATCGGCTCGCGAGTCGGCGGTTGCATCGGCTCCACCAAGGCGTCTATACCGTTGGCCGTCGCTCGGTGGGATCGAAAGGGAGGTGGATGGCCGCAGTCCTTGCTTGTGGACCGAAAGCGGTTCTCAGCTATTCGAGTGCGGCAGCCCTCTGGTGCATCGGCACTGAAGAGCGCGACCTAATCGAGGTCTCCGTCCACAGTTCCTACCAACGCCGCCGACCAGGTCTTCGCATCTTTCGCCGCCCTTCTCTCTGGCCCGAGGACTGCTCCACCCGGCACGGGATCCCAGTCACGACTCCAATTCAGACCCTGGTTGACTTGTCGCTTCGCCTTGATCGGCGAGGGACGGAGCGGGCGGTCAACGAGGCCGACAAATATGACCTCGTGCATCCACCCGAGCTACGTGCGGCACTTGAACAGCGTGAAGGCGAGCCTGGGGTCGCTCGCCTTCGCCACATCCTCGACCGGCGCACCTTTCGTCTCACTAAAGAGGAACTGGAACGGCGGTTTCTGCCGCTCGCCCGCCAGGCGGGTCTGCCCGTCCCCCTCACCGGTCAGTTCGTCAACGAGTTCGAAGTCGACTTCTACTGGCCGGACCTGGGGCTGGTCGTCGAGACGGACGGGCTGCGCTACCACCGCACGCCGGCCGAGCAGGCGCGGGACCGGCTGCGCGACCAGGCCCACACGGCGGCCGGACTGACCCAGCTGCGCTTCACCCATGAGCAGGTGCGCTACGAACCCGAGTACGTGGCGCGGATCCTCGCTCAGACGGCGAGCCGCTTGGCCATCGCGACGAAGTAGTCGAGCGCCTCGGGGTTCGCCAACGAGTCGCGGCTGGCGACTTTCTCGGCGGGCGCGCCCATCAGGATCCGCTTCACCGGTACCTCCAGCACCTTGCCGCTGAGGGTGCGGGGAACCTCATCGATCGCGAAGACCTCGTCGGGGACGTGGCGGGGGGAGCACTGCTCGCGCACCCGCCGCGCGATCTCCCTCGGGAGATCCTCGTCCAACTCGGCGCCTTCGCGCATCACCACGAACAGCGGCATCCAGCCATCGGTGCCGGGGCGCGGCACGTCGACGACCAACGCGTCGACGATCTCCTCGATGCTCAGCACGGCGCGGTAGATCTCGCTCGTCCCCATGCGGATTCCGCCGCGGTTGATCGTCGAGTCCGAGCGGCCGTAGATGACCGCGGTCCCGCGCCGGGTCAGTTCCAGCCAGTCGCCGTGGCGCCAGACGCCGGGGAACATCTCGAAGTAGCTCTCGCGGTAGCGGCTGCCGTCCTCGTCGCCCCAGAAGTAGATCGGCATCGAGGGCATCGGCTCGGTCACGACCAGCTCGCCGACCTCCTCGACCACCGGCTCGCCCTCTTCGTTCCAGGCCTCCACCGCCGCCCCCAGCGCCCGCGCCTGCAGCTCGCCGCGATAGACGGGCAGCGTGGCGACGCCGCCGACGAAGGCGGTGCAGAGGTCGGTGCCGCCGCTGGTCGAGAAGAGCCAGGTGTCCTTGCCGAGGTGCTCGTAGATCCAGTCGAAGCCCTCGGGCGAGAGGGGGGAGCCAGTGGACCCGACGGCCTTGAGGGCGCTGAGGTCGTGGCCGCTGCCGGGCTCGACTTCGGCCTTCATGCAGGCAGCGATGTAGGCGGCGCTGGTCCCGAACATCGTCACCCCGGCGCGCTCGGCCAGGTCCCAGAGCGTCCCCATGTCCGGGTGGCCGGGGTTGCCGTCGTAGAGGACGATCGCCGCCCGCGTCAGCAGCCCGGAGACGAGAAAGTTCCACATCATCCAGCCGGTCGTCGTGAACCAGAAGAGGCGGTCGCCGGGGTGGGCGTCGACGTGGAGGTTGAGCTTCTTCAGGTGCTCGAGCAGGATCCCGCCCTGGCCCTGGACGATCGCCTTCGGCAGCCCGGTGGTGCCGGAGGAGTAGAGGACCCAGAGCGGGTGGTCGAAGGGGACACGGTCGAAGCTCAGCTCGGCCCCGTCGCCCTGGGCCAGCAGCTCCTCCCAGCGCATCACGTCGCGCAACGAGGAGAGGTCGGGATCCGCACTCAGGTACGGAAGGACGACCGTGCGCTCCAGGCTCGGCATCGCCTCCTGCAACCGCGCCACCGTCTCGTGGCGGTCGAAGTCCTTGCCGCCGTAGCGGTAGCCGTCGACCGCGAAGAGGACCTTGGGCTCGATCTGGGCGAAGCGGTCGACGACGCTGGCGGGGCCGAAGTCGGGCGAGCAGCTGGACCAGACCGCGCCGATCGAGGCGGTGGCGAGGAAAGCGACGATCGCCTCGGGGATGTTCGGCAGGTAGGCGACGACGCGGTCGCCGCGTTCGACCCCGAGCGCGCGCAGACCCGCCGCGGTCGCCGCGACCTGCCGTCGCAGCTCCCCCCAGCTCAGCTCGTCCAGCTCGCGCAGCTCCGAGGCGTGGAGGATCGCCGTCTCGTCGTCGTCTTTTCCTCGGAAGACGTGCTCCGCATAGTTCAGCCGCGTGTTCGGGAACCACTGCGCGCCCGGCAGCTCCCGCGAGGCGAGGACGGGGGAGGGGTCGCCGTCCGCCTCCACCTCGAAGAACTCCCAGATCGCCGACCAGAACCCGTCAAGGTCATCGACCGACCACTGCCAGAGGTCGCCGTAGTCGCCGCAGGAGAGGCCGCGCTCGCGCTCGAGCCAGCGGGTGAACTCGGACAACCGCGAGCGCTCGACCAGCTCGGCCGACGGCTCCCACAGCAGCTCCCCGTTAGCCGCGTCCACTTATGCCGGAGGTGGGATTCGAACCCACAAGCCCGCAAGGGCAATCGATTTTGAGTCGATCGCGTATGCCAATTCCGCCACTCCGGCTCAGCCCGAACGATAAAGCCGGATCAGGCAGGCTGCGGCTGGCCCGCGCCGGCCCCGTAGTCCTCGCCGGAGCCGATCGGGCGCTCCTCCTCAACGTGCCACTCCTGGTTGAAGGCGTAGAGGCAGGCGGCGATGAGGACGATCTGCAGGAGGCCGAGGATGATCACCAGCACCCCGATCAACGAGGAGCTGAGGGCCGCTTCGTCGAAACCGGCGCGGTCCCGGTTGAACCAGCTTTCGGCCCCGACCGCGCAGAAGATCGCGAGGATCATCGAGAGCGCCGCCGCGACCGGCAGGATGCCGCGGCTCCAACGGGCGACGAGGAAGGCGAAGAAGGCGTAGAGGAGCGCGTAGATCATGCAGACGATCCCCATCCCGCTGCCGCCCTTCAAAAGCGGCCAGCCGCCGAGCGCGACCAGGGCCGCGAGCACCGCCGTCGCCGCCAGCAGCAGCACGACGACGAACTTGGTCGTGACCGAGCTCGCTTTTTCCCGATTCGGCCGCCACAGTTCGTAGCCGGGCCTTAGCTCTCCTACCGCCACGGCTCCGATCATAGAATCTGTCAGCGACGCGGCGGCATTGCCCCCGCGTTAAGGGCCACCCGGCCCAGCCACGCGGGCGTGGCGGAATTTGGCAGACGCGCCAGGTTTAGGTCCTGGTGGGCTTCGGCCCGTGGGGGTTCAAGTCCCTCCGCCCGCACTGTTTGGGAGGATTGGCGCGCCCGCCATACCAAAGGAGCGTGTCTTGTCCCGTCTGCGTCCCCGTCTGAAGTCGTTGCCCGTTCTCGTTGTTCTCGCAGTCCTCGCGCTGGGCCTGAGCGCCTGCGCCCACCTGAAGCCGGAGTCGCTGCAGCTCAGCCAGCCGGCCGGCATCGGCCCGGTGAAGGCCCACCTCGAGCTCTGCACCGACATCGGGCCCGACGAAAACTGCGGGCCGAAC
Organism: Solirubrobacterales bacterium; assembly: GCA_035535295.1. Classification (GTDB taxonomy): domain Bacteria; phylum Actinomycetota; class Thermoleophilia; order Solirubrobacterales; family 70-9; genus VAYN01. The sequence continues at coordinate 147,628 of DATLQI010000021.1, read as the reverse complement.
GAAGACGAAGGACAGTCGCAGTACATGCTCGCGATTGCGGTGCCGAAGGGCTCAGTCGCGCCGCAGACGATCACCGCCGTCCCCAAGGGTGCCGGCGCCCCGATCGCCTTCACTCGCAACGAAGAAGTGACGAAGGCCCTGCAGGACCTCGCTCAGGAGTTCGAAGGCGAAGGCACCTACCCACCGGAGGGGACGGAGTCGGCCGGCTATCTCTCGTCGGTCTTCGACGAGGAAAAAGGGGAGATCCGGGAATGGTCGATCGATACCGAGTTCGGCCTGCCGAGCGCCGCCGACGGCGGCAGCTTCGGAGGGCCGTTCTCCGCCCTCGTCGTCTTCGGCTGGCGCAAGGTCGACGGCACGCATCCCGCCGATCGGCCGGTCGATTGCTACGAGCGGGTCGGGATGGAAGACCCGACCGCGGGCTGCGGCGAGAGCGCCTTCGCCGAAATCGGCACCTCCGACCTGAAGATCGCGCCGCCTGCCCCCGCCTCGGCCTTCGTCGGCGGCAAGGTCACGATCGCCTACCCGTTCGACTTTGCCAGCACCGTCTCGCCCCCGCCCGGCTTCGGCCTGTCGGCGAGCTCGACGCTCCCGCAGGCGACGCTGAAGCTGTCGAGTACGAACTTCGCCCCCGGAACGCTCGACCTCAACACCCACCGCTCGCCGGCTGAAACGCGCTCGGTGACCGTGACCGTTCCGAAGACGGCGAAGCCCGGCGCCTACGACGTCACCCTCACCGCCGCGACTGGCGCGGGCGGCTCCGTTTCCCAGGTGGCGACCCTGAAGGTGACGAAGCCGAAGCTCAAGCTCGGCGGGGTGAAGCTGAACAAGGCCAAAGGCACCGCGACCCTCTCAGTCAAGGTCCCCAGCGCCGGCACCCTGAGCGTCTCCGGCAAAGGACTCGTCAAAGTGAAGAAGAAAGTCAAAAAGGCGAAGAAGCTGAAAGTCACGATCAAGCCGAAGGGGAAGGCCAAGAGCTTGCTCGCCGAGGAGGGCAAGGCTAGGGTCAAGGCGAAGATCGCATTCAAGCCGACCTCGGGCATCGCCGTCGTCAAGAGCAAGAGCATCACCCTGAAGAAGAACTGATCGGAGGAGCCCCACGTGTCTCGCCTGCGCCGTCCCACTAAACCGCTCGTCGCGCTGGCCGCCTTCGCGGCCCTCGTCCTCGCGTTGAGCGGCTGCTTCTACTTCAAGCCGAACAGCCTCTCGGTCAGCCAGCCCGGCGGCATCGGGTCGGCCCGTGTGCACTTCGTTATCTGCACGAACTCGATCCCGGACTGTCAACCGGAGGAAGACGAAGAAACGGTGCAGTACCTGCTCGGCATCGCGGTGCCACCCCGGTCCACGCCGCCTCAGACCATCACGGCGACCTCTCCCAGCAGCGCTCCGATCGTCTTCACGCTGAACGAACAAGTCGCCAGTGAGATGGCCGCCGCATCCCCGAGCATTCAGCAGGTCCTCGACGAATCGGAAGCCAAACCGGAGGAAAGGCAGCTGGTCGGGGGTCCATGGCCTCCGAGCGGGTTGCAGGGGGTCGGCTACCTGTCGGGGCCGGTCCAGGAAATCAACGGAGCCACCCGGGAATGGTCCGTCGACGCGGACTTCGGGCTGCCTGTCGCGACCGACGGCAGTCCCTTCGCCGGTCCGTTCACCGCAGCCATCGCCATGGGCTTCCGGGGCGTTAATGGCGAATTCCCCGCCGATCGACCCGTTCACTGCGTGCGGAGCGAAGGCGATCCAAAAGATTCCGCCATCTGCCTCGGCACCAACCAGCAGAGCCAAGCTGGGACCAGCGACCTGCGCATCGCGGGACCGACCAAAGCAACGCAGGTCTTCCTCGGCGGCAGCGCGCCGGTCAAGTTCAAGCTCAACTACGCCAGTACCACGACCACGTCGACCTTTGCGTTGAGCGCGAAAACGTCCGTGAAAGGCGGCAAAGCCAAGGTCGGTACCGGCGCCACCTTCGTCCCCGGCGCGCTCGACCCCACCTCGCACCGCGCCCCAACCGCGACCAGCGAAGTCAAGGCCTCAGCCCCGAAGAACGTCAAACCCGGCACCTACGAAGTCACCCTCACCGCCACCGCGCCCCAGGGCGGGACGGCCACCCAAGTGGCGAAAGTCAAGGTGGTCAAGCCGAAGATCAAGCTCGGCGGGGTCAAATTGAACAAGGCCAAAGGCACCGCGACCCTCTCGGTCAAGGTTCCCGGCGCCGGCACCCTGACCGTCTCCGGCAAGGGTCTCGCGAAGACGAAGAAGAAGGCCAAGAAGGCGAAGAAGCTGAAGATCACGATCAAGGCCAAGGGCGCGACGAAAGCCCAGCTCGAACAGCTCGGCAAAGCCAAGGTCAAGGCCAAGCTCACCTTCAAGCCGACCTCCGGCATCGCCGCCAAGAAGACCAAGAGCCTCACCCTGAAGCAAAGCTGACTACGATTTAACCTCTGGGGCACTGGCCAAACTGGCTAAGGCACCGGTCTCCAAAACCGGCGATTCTAGGTTCGAGTCCTAGGTGCCCCGTCTCCTCAGCGGGAGTTTCTTCCCCTGTCACATTTTCCCCGTAGCGTCGTTTCCGTCCACCAACCGGAGGGAGCGACGATGGGCTACGGAAGGGCGGTTGCGCTGCTGATGGCTGACGAGGGGATGAAGGACCGCTGATGGTGCTGCTGGTCCTCTTCGGGTTCCTCGCGGGCGCGGCTACGGCGCTGTCGCCGTGCGTCCTGCCGGTCCTGCCGGTCGCGCTCTCGGCCGGTGCCACCGGTGGGCGGCGGCGGCCGCTCGGGATCGTCGCCGGGCTGACGATCTCCTTCACCTTCGCCACCGTCGCCCTCGTCTACGTGATCGCCGCCCTGGGGCTGCCCGACGACCTCCTGCGCAGGCTGGCGATCGCGGTCCTGATCGGCTTCGGCCTGACCCTGATGGCGCCGCCGCTGGCAGCGCGCGTCGAGGCTTGGCTGAGCCGGCTCGGCGCCCGCGCCGGCGGCCCCCGGCGCGGCGGCGAGGGGTTCTGGTCGGGCGTCCTCGTCGGCCTCAGCCTCGGCCTCGTCTACGCGCCGTGCGCAGGCCCGATCCTCGCCGGCGTGATCACCGTCTCCGCCGCGCAGCCCTTCGACGCCGGCCGCCTCGCCGTCGCGCTCAGCTACGGGCTCGGGTCCGCCGCCGTCCTCTACTTCCTGATGCTGGGCGGCAGGCGGGCGATCGCGCCGCTGGCCCGTCGTGGCGTCGGCCTGCAGGTCGCGATGGGGGCGGTGATGGTCGTCGTCGGCCTGGCGATGCTCGGCAACTACGACATCCGCTTCCAGAACGCGATCGCCTCAGACCTCCCGAGCTTCCTCGTCAACCCGAGCGAAGCCCTCGAGGACAGCGCCTCGGCCCAGAGCGCGCTCGCCGACCTGCGCGGTCAGGGCCACGCGGTCAAGTTCGAAGCGAGCGAGGCGCCGCCGCCGGGCCAGGCCTCCGGCCTGCCGGTGCTCGGCAAGGCGCCGGAATTCGTCGGCAACGAGCACTGGTTCAACACCCCCGGCGACCGGCCCCTGACCCTGCGGCAGCTGCGCGGCCGCGTCGTCCTCGTCGACTTCTGGACCTACAGCTGCATCAACTGCATCCGCACCTTTCCCTACCTGAAGGCCTGGGACAAGCGCTACCGCAAGGACGGCCTGACGATCGTCGGCGTCCACTCCCCCGAGTTCCCCTTCGAGCGCGACCCCGGCAACGTCGAGGACGCGATCGAACGCAACGACATTCGCTATCCCGTCGCCCAGGACAACGAACTGCGCACCTGGGAGGCCTACGCCAACCAGTACTGGCCGGCGGAGTACTTCATCGACGCCCGCGGCCGGGTCCGCTACGCCCACTTCGGCGAGGGCGAATACGGGGAGAAGGAGCGGGTGATCCGCGAGCTCCTGGCCGAAGCGGGGGACCGGGTAGGAAAGGGGATGGCGGGCGCCGAGGGGATCGAAGCCGAAGCGGGGGTGACGACGCCGGAGACCTACCTCGGCGCCGCCCGGGCCGAACGGTTCACCAACCCGCAGCTCTCGCCGGGCCTGCACGACTTCACCGCCCCGGCCGAGGTGCGGCTGAACGAGTTCGCCTACCGCGGTCCTTGGCGGATTGGACTCGACTCGGCGACCGCCGCCGGCGGCTCGCTCGAACTCGACTTCGACGCTCGGCGCGTGTACCTGGTGCTGGGGACGACCGACGGGCGGTTGCGGCAGGTCCGGGTAACGCTCGACGGCGAGCCGATCGGGGCCGCTGCGGGCTCCGACGTGCATGGCGGTGCGGTTACCGTCCGCTCGCAGCGCCTCTACGAGCTCGTCGACCTGCCAGAGGTCGGGGAGCACCTGCTGCGCCTCGAACCCGAACCGGGGGTGATGGGTTATGCCTTCACCTTTGGCTAGCGAGGCCGCAGGCGGGAGAATCCCGGCGATGGCCGACCGCGGCAACGGCAGCGTCCTCGTCGTCGACGACGAGCCGACGATCGTCGAGGTCGTCGGCAGCTATCTCGAGCGCGCCGGCTTCGGCGTCGAGCGGGCGATGGACGGTCCCGAGGCGCTGCGCCTCGCGGAGCTGCACCGCCCCGACCTCGTCGTCCTCGACGTGATGCTGCCCGGTCTCGACGGGATCGAGGTCCTGCGCCGCCTGCACGAGCGGCCCGGCAAGCGGGTGGCGGTGATCCTGCTGACCGCGCGCGGCGAGGAGTCCGACCGCCTCGTCGGCCTCCGCCACGGCGCCGACGACTACGTGGTGAAGCCGTTCTCCCCGGCCGAGCTGGTCGCCCGGGTCGAGGCGGTCCTGCGGCGCGTCGCGCCGCCGCGCGCGGAGGAGGAGGCGGAGCCGCCGATCGAGCGCGGAGCGCTGCGGGTGGAGCCGGCGAGCAGACGCGCCTTCCTCGACGGCGCCGAACTCGACCTGACGATGCGCGAGTTCGACCTGCTCGCCTACCTCGCCGCCCGCCCCGGCCGGGTCTTCACCCGCGACCAGCTGATGGAGGCGGTCTGGGAATACCCGTTCTTCACCGACACCAGCACCGTCACCGTCCACATCCGCCGCCTGCGCGGCAAGCTCGGCGACGACCCCGCCGCGCCGCGCTTCGTCGAGACGATCTGGGGCGTCGGCTACAGGTTCAAGGCATGAACAGGGGGGAGCGGAGATGAGACGCGCGATCGCGATCGCGATCGCCGCCTTCCTCGCCGGCGCCGCCGCGGTCGCGGTCCCGCACGGCATGGGCGCCGAGCAGATCGCCCTCGCCCTGCTGGCCGCTGCCGGAATCGCCCTCGCGGGCGCCCTCGCCGCCCGCCTGGCGATGGAAGAGCGCGCCAACCGCGAGATCGAGGGGGCCCGCCGGCAGTTGGTCGCGGCCGCCTCGCACGACCTGCGCACGCCGCTGGCCTCGCTGCGGCTCCTGGTCGACTCGATCGACGACGGCGTCGCCACGGGGGAGACCCGCGAGCGCTACCTGGGGGAGATCCGCACCCACGTCGGCGTCCTCAGCGACCTCGTCGACGACCTCTTCGAGCTCTCGCGGATCGAGGCGGGGGAGATCTCCTGGACGATCCGCCAAGTGGAGCTCGGCGTCCTGATCGACGAGACGGTGGCGGCGATGCGGGCGCAGGCGGACGCGTGCGGGGTACGGGTCGCCGCCGAACTGCCGGAGGGCTCGCTGGTCGCCTCCGCCGATCCCGAGAAGGTGCAGCGGGTCCTCTTCAACCTGATCCAGAACGCAATCCGCCACACCCCCGCCGACGGCAGCGTCACCGTGCGAGCACGGGCCCAGGGCAAGGGCGTCGAGGTCGAGGTCGACGACGAGGGGGAGGGGATCGCCGACGCCGACGCCGCCCGTGTGTTCGAGGCCTTCTACCGCGGCGATGCCGCGCGGGGAGATGACGGCGCCGGCCTCGGGTTGGCGGTCGCGAAAGCGATCGTCGAGGCCCACGGGGGACGCATCTGGCTCGCGCCGGGTGGGTCGGGCGCGCGCGTGCGCTTCACCCTGCGCGGAGTCTGAGCCAGAGAACCCGGTCCTGATTCGGTACCGGAGGTTGCGTCGTCCGCTGGGTTGTGGAAGGTTGGCGCCGCTGATGCTCAGGTCTCACCGACTTCTAGCGGGGCTTCTCGGCGCCCTCTTCGTCCTCGTCGTGCAGGCGGGAGGGGCTGCTGCCGCGCCCGATCCGACCGGGATGGGCTGGACGGTTATCGATCGCTATGGGGGCGACGCCAACGGCGACGGCAGGATCGACGACGCGAGCGCGTTGCGGCCGGCCGACCTCGACACCTTCGCCGTGCGGGCGCTGCCTTCGGCGGCGATCTGCGCGGAGCTGGAGCGGGCGACCTGGCGGGTCGACGGGGAGACCGCGGAGCCGCGGCAGCTGGAAGCAGGCGAAAGCTGTGGGGCGGTGTTCGACGTCGAAGGGGAGGGCGAGCACCTGATCAAGGTCCTCGCTCGCAACCGGGCCGAGGTGGCGCGAGTGGAGGTCGACGACACGCTGATCGTGGCCCTCGGCGACTCGGTCGCCTCCGGCGAGGGGAACCCCGAACCGCAACAGCCGAGCCGCTGGCTCGACCGCCCCTGCCATCGCAGTGCCGCCGCGGGCTTTCAGCAGGCGGCCAACCAGCTCGGCAAAGTCGACCGGCGGCGCTCGATCACCTTCGTCAGCCTCGCCTGCTCGGGGGCGCGAATCGACGCGGGCCTGCTCGGGCCCTACGACGGGATCGAACTGGAGCCGGGCGGGGCACCGTACCTGCCGCAGGTCGACCGGCTGCGCGAACTCGCCGGCGGCGACGAGGGGCCGGCGGTGGACGCGGTCCTGCTCAGCGTCGGGGCCAACGACGTCCGTTTCTCCGGCGTGGTCAAGCAGTGCGCGCTGCCGGGCGACTGCCAGGCGGCTTCGAAACGGGCGATCGAGCCCAGGCTGCGTGCGCTCGGCGGCAGCTACGACGAACTCGGCGAAGCGCTCGCGGAAGCCGCCCCCGGCGCGCCGGTCTACATCACCGAGTACTTCGATCCCACCCACGACGAGTTCGGCGACTTCTGCCGGGACGGCCCCGGCCTCACCACTCACGAGGAGGCGCAGTGGGCCTACGAGGAGCTGCTGCGGCCGCTGAACCGGAAGGTCCGGGAGGCCGCCGAGCGCAACGACTGGCAGGCGGTGGGCGGGATCGCCGCCGATTTCGAGCACCACGGCTACTGCGCCAAGGAACGGCGCTGGGTACGAACCCTCCCCGAAGCGATCGCCAAGGACGATCCGGCCGGGACCCTGCACCCGAACGAGGCCGGCCACCAGGCGATCGCGCGGCGGGTGGCGGCCCCGCTCGCGGCCGCGCTCGACTTCCAAGCGCCCGCGCCGGCCCCCGGCTCCGAAGAAGAGGAGGGCGGTCTTCCGAGCCCGAAGACGCTCGGCGGCTGGGTCGTGGCGGGGGTGCTGGCGCCCTACGCCGTCGTTGCCGGGGTCATCCTCGAGCCCGATCCGCACTCCACCTGGCGCCAGTTGCTCGCGCTCTGGCTGGCGCTGCCGCTGCTGATCGCCCTGCTGCTGCTGGCGGCGCGGGCGCTGATGCTGCTGCGCGCGACCTGGCCCGAGGACCCGACCCGCTCCCGCCGCGCGCCGCCGCAGCTGCGGAGCCGCGGGGTGCAGCTCTCGACCCGGCACCTGATCTTGATCGCGCTCGGGGTCGCGGTGGTCTTCGGCGTCCTGGTCGTGGTGGCGGGCCTCGCCGGTCGGGCGATCCTCTGGCTGCGCTTCTGGTCGGCGAACCTGCCGGCCGACCAAGCGGTCAGCTCCGTCTCGGCCAGCGAACTCGTCTCCACCGGCGCCGTCGCCCTGGCGATCTTCATTGGCCTCGGACTGGTTGCCGCCGCCCTCGCCTGGCTGCTCGACGCCAAGGGGCGCGAGGTACGGACGACCCGCCGCGGGCTCGTCGCGATCGGCCTGGCCGGGCTCCTGGCGACGATCTGGATAGGCGACTTCCGTCCCGACCAGCAGCGGCAGATCTTCGCCGGCCTGGTCGTGGCGGCGCTGTTCCTCCACTACCTCGTCGACCGGGCGCTGGAGTGGCGGCGCAACAACGACCCGCTGAAAACGGGGTCGAGGGACCCGCAGGGGAAACGCATCTGGGAGGGACTGAAAGCCAAGTGGACAGCGTTCGTCCACAGCGAGGAGAGCTGGGGCGCTCGCCTCTTCAAGCTGCTGCCGTTCGCCTTCCTCGCCTTCGCCCTCTACTTCTCCTTCCACGCCGAAGGCGTCGATCGCACGCTGCTGATCCTCGTTCCCTACGCGATCGCGGCGCTGCTTTTCGCCGCCCCCGGAGGGCTCGCCGCACCGGGGGTGGGGTGGAGGGCGGACGACTTCGGCTCGCTGCTGGTGCCGCGGATCGCCCTGGCCCTGAGCGGCTTCGCGATCGTCTCCGTCCTCCTCGTCCGCGACGAGCTCTGGCTGGCCGGCGTCGCCACCACGGCGGTCCTGCTCGGACTCCTCTGCCTCGGCGTCGCCGCCGCCTCCGGTGATCGCTTCGCCCCCTACGGGCTCGCGGTGCTCGTCTCGGTGCCGCTGTTCGCCGGCGCCGCCGCCTTCCTCCACGGCCTCGACTCGCCCGAACTGCAGCCGGTCGCGGTCGTCCTCGACAACGGCGAAGTCGTCTGCGGCGCCTACGTCGGCGAAAGCGACGACCGTGTTTGGCTCGCGCACGTGGTCCTCGACGGCAGCGCCGGCAACCACCGTCCCCGCCGCGGCGCGATCGCGCCGCTCGCAGCCGATCGGGTTGAGGCGAAAGCGCTCGGCCCGCTGGAGCCGGTCGACCTGGTCGAGCCGCGGGCGCTGGCGCTGCGCGACCGCTTGCTCGACGACCGCGGCGACGAAGATCCGGAAAAGCGGGTGCCCAGTTGCGCGCCCACCCCGGAGATGAAGGCGGCGATGACTGGGAAGCAGCCGCCCGGACCGAGCTGGCAGCGCCAGCTCGCCCAGCGCTACCAGCCGGAGCTGGTGGTCGATCGCAACGACGGCTTCTGGCCGATCCCGGTCGGCACCATCTTCTCGTTCCGGGACCGGCGCGCCTCTGTCTGCCGTCGCGTCGGCGGTGGCGGCGGCGAAGGCTGCCTGCGGCTCGGCACGCCCGGGCAGTTCCCCTGGATCGGCGGCGAAGGGGAGTCGCTCGAGTTCCCGGCCGCCGACAACGACGTCGACGAGCAGCACGACCAGATGGTCGGAGCGCTGGGCAGCGCCGACCCGGAGTCGACCGCGACCGAGTACTTCCTCGTCAACCGCGAGCAGGACGGCAAGGGGCCGATCTCGATCCAGTACTGGTTCTTCTACCCCTTCAACTACCAGCCGGTCGGCGACGGCCTCGCCGAAGGCGGGTTCCACGAGGCGGACTTCGAGTCGGTTGGCGTCCTGCTCTCGGCGCAGAGCGAAGAGCCGCGATACGTCTGGATGAACCGCCATAACGAAGAGGGCCGTGCCTTCCCCTGGGAAGACGAGGCGCTGAGCCGGCCGGAAGGGCACCCGCGCGCCTTCGCCGCCCGCGGCAGCCACGCCACCTACGAGAACTGCGAAGGCCAGGTGCGGCCGCTCGACGTCAAGGGGCTGATCGACGACCACCCGACCTGCGACCCGGTGCGCCAGCTGCACCTGCTGCCGGAAGTGACGCCGCTGATCGACCTCTCGCGGGTCGGCTGGGCCTGTTGGCACGGGCTCTTCGGCCATCGCAACGGCGGCCTCGGCGTCTACGAAGGCAGCAACAAGTTCCTCATCGCCGACGCGCCGAAGAGCCCGCTCTGGCAGCAGAAGTACGGCGGCGAGGAAGTCGAACCGTGCCGCGGCGTCGCCGACCCGGGTGGGCGCGACGGGCTCGGCGAAGAAACGGTCGAGGAGAGCACCGGGGTGCCGGCACGGCTTCGGGACGGCGCCAGCCCGCTGCAGAACGCGATCGACGAATGCTCGGACTGGGAAAAGCCGGCGACCAGCGGCATCTACATGGTCGTTTGCGATCAGGGAGCGCTCGACCGCTACGTCGAAAGCGGTCTCGAAGACCCGGGCGACGCCAGGTTGCGGATCGAATCGCTCGACTCGGGCGAGAAGCCGAGCGAGACCGTCGCGGTTCCAGCGGTGCGGCGCAACCGCAGCGGCACCTACCTCGACGACTGGACGATCACCGCCGATCGGCTGACCTCCGCCTCGGTCTACGCGTCCTGCCCGAGCGGCGACAAGATCGTCGTCGCCCGCTTCGACGAAGTGCCGATCGAACAGGGCGCCAAACTGACGATCAGCGACCACGGTCCCGGCGGCAACTGGGTCTTGGCCGATGCCGACGGCGTCCCGGTCACCGAAGCGCTGCCGTTCACGACCAAGGCCAAGGACGGCCTGCTGGTCCTGAAGGCGCCGGTCCCCGGCACCTACCTGCCCTGCCACCGCTGAGGCGAAACAACTTCTGAACCTACTCAGCCACCTCTGGTGAAGCGCACAACGCGATGGCCTTGAGCGGCACAGCGGTAGTAGGCCCCGTCTCCGTAGTAGCCGGAGATTCTGCAGTGGAATCCCAGAACATCCTGGGTAGAGCCGCCATCGCCGCCCACTGCGGATACATATGCATGAGCTACCCGCTTTGCCTTATGACACGTAACACGCTTTGCGCGGATGTCCCAAGTGGTGAGGGTTGGGATGTCTCCACAGTCATGGAAGCTCGCGAGGCGAGTGACCGCGCGGGTCTCTGGTGCGATTGAGAGGACAGTGAGCAAAAGCCCCCCGATAAGGGCTCCCAGGCGCACCACCTGACTTCTAAACCAACTTTGTCTGATCATCATCTGCCCATCCTCTCATGAAGTGATGCGGGTTCAGGCTAGCTCTCGACCGCGGCCGGCCGGGACGCGGCCGGGCAGATCTCGAGACCGTCGGCGAGGGCGAAGAAGGCGACGGCGAAGGGGCTGGTGGCGGTCGCCTCGCGCAGGTGCTGCCAGTCGATCTGCTCGCGCAGGGAGCGGGTGATGAGGATCAGGTCGCCGTAGTCGACGCTGTGCTCGTCGAGGGCGAGCAGCTTGGTGACGAGGAGGTCGTTGAGGTCCATTACGTGGACGTTCATCGCCATCACGCTGATGTCCTCGCCGCGGGCGATCACCTCGTCGTCGATCGTCATCCCCGAGGGTTCGAAGATCAGGTCGACGAGGATCTCGCCGTCGAAGGCCTTGAGCAGCCACTGCTCGGGCGGGGTCTCCGGGCGCATCCCGGCCTCAGCCAGCGCTTCCTGGGCGCGCTCGGCGTCCTCGGGCTTGATCATCAGGTCGATGTCGTTGCTCGAGGGCGGCCCGCCGCGGGCCCAGCAGCCGAGCCCGCCGCCCAGCAGGTAGGGGATCCCCTGCCCCTCTAGGGCCGCGACCGAGCGCTTCAGGCTCTCGGTCAGCTCAGGGGCGACCTCGCTCTTGCCCAGGTTCTCCGCCATGCCCCCTTTCGGTGCCCCGTCCACGGCTCCGATAAACGCGCGGCGGGGCGGGTAGGGGAGCGGGGTGACTTCTTCATCCGGGAGCGAGCGGCTGCGGATCGCGGCCACCGGGGACATCCACTGCCGCGACTCCAACCGGGAGGCGATCGTCTCCTCCTTCGCGGCGCTCGGCGACGACGTCGACCTCGTCCTCGTCGCCGGCGACCTGACCAGCCACGGCCGCCTCGACGAGGCGGAAATCCTCTGCGCGGCGGCGGCGGAGACGGAGGCGCCCGTGTACGCGGTGCTCGGCAACCACGACTGGCACGCCGACGAAGCCGGGGCGATCCTCGAGCGCCTGGAGGCGGGCGGGGTTCAAATGCTCGAGCGCAGCGCTGCCGTCTGCGAGGCCGGCGGGGTCGAGGTCGGGATCGTCGGGGTCAAGGGCTTCGTCGGCGGCTTCGCGCCGCGCCACCTGCCGGACTTCGGCGAGCCCTCGCTCCGCGCCGTCTACGCCGAGGCGACCGCGGAAGTCGAAGCGCTCGACGAGGGGCTGCGGGAGGTCGCGACCTGCCCGCTGCGGATCGTCCTCCTCCACTACTCGCCGGCCGAAGAAACCCTGGAGGGGGAGCCGCGGGAGATCTGGGTCTTCCTCGGCTCCGACCGGCTGGCGGCGCCGATCCTCGAGCACGGCCCTGACCTGGTGCTCCACGGTCACGCCCACGCCGGCTCACCGGACGGGCTGATCGGCGAGACCCCGGTCCACAACGTCTCCCAGCCGGTCCTCGGCACCGACTTCCGCATCTTCGAGCTCGACGCCAGCCGCGCCCACAGCCCGATCCCTTAGCGCGGTTCGAGCCCGATCAGGTCGTAGTAGCCGATCAGGTAGAGGCGCTCGCCGTCGGAGACCATCGGCGTGTAGCCGGACTCCTTCATGTGGAAGGTGCGCAGGTGGGTGTGGACGTCGAAGCCGCTGGTTTCCCGGGTCTTGAAGCTGGAGGTGTAGACGGTGTGGCCGATCACGGTGGCGGTGCCGGGGATCGGGCCGCCGACGTCGCGCCGCCAGCGCACCTTGCCGGTGCGGGCGTCGAGGGCGAAGAAGCGGCCGTTTTCGGCGCCGATGTAGACGGTCGGTGGGGTGCCGGGGACCTGGGCGACGGCGGGTGAGCCGTAGACCTGGGCGCCGGCGTCGAAGGACCAGGCGACCTCGCCGCTCCCCTCGTCGAAGGCGTAGACGGTGCCGTCGTCGCGGGCGGCGTAGACGCGGCCGAAGGCGACGGCGGGGGAGGAGAAGAAGCCGCCGCGGCCGTAGGGCGGGACCTTGCTCGTGTTGCTACGCCAGACGAGCTTGCCGCTTTTCGCGTCGAGGGCGAACATGCTGCTCTGGTAGTCGGCGAAGAAGACCTTGCCGTCGTCGTAGCTGGGGCTCGCTTTGATCGCCCCGGGCGCGTTGAACTTCCACAGCGTGCTGCCGTCCGAGGCGCGCAGGGCGAGCAGGTCCGTGGTGTCGGTGCCGAGGTAGAGCCTGCCATCGATTGCCAGCGGCGAGGATTCGAGGTGCGCCCCGAGCTTGCGGACCCAGAGTCTCTTCCCCGTCTTCGCGTCGCCCGCGGCCAGGTTCCCGTTCAAGAACGCCCCGTAGACGACGCCCTCGTAATAGACGGGCGCGGTGACGAAGTTCGGCTTCCCCTTGTCGCTCGGCCGCACGTTGATTTCCCAGAGCACCTTCCGGTCCCGCAGCCGCACCGCTTTCCCGTTCCCGTACTTGTTGATCACGTAGGCGACCCCGTCGTGGATCGCGGGCGGGAACTCGATCAGCGCGTGCGTGTTGACCGACCACGCCTCCTTCAAAGGCGGGTCCAGCGCTTTCTCCTCCGCCGGCAGGTAATGCGTCCGCGCCGGCACCCGCCCAAAGAGGGGCCAGTCGACATAAGAGCCCCCAGTCGCGGCTGAGCCACCCGCGCCCGAGGCGGAATCGCCGCCTGCGCCGTCGCAGCCAGTGAGCCCCAAGGCAAGGGCGCAAGCGGCAAGCATCGAGAGAACAACGCGCATCGCCCCTCTCATCGGCAGAGAGGCGAGGCGCTTTAAGAGCAAGCGGCGGACGGGACTCGAACCCGCGTCATCGCCTTGGAAGGGCGAGGCTCTACCGTTGAGCTACCGCCGCGCGGTGGAAGCCGCCCCGTTTCGCGGTGCGGCGTCGGTGACAGTTTGCACAAACCACCTCGCACTTTGCAATCTCGTCGAGGACGTCCTTCCAGCGCCGCCCTTGGACCCCCTCCGAGATCGAGAATTTCTTGTCTCTGAGGTGGTCGAACTCGAGGACGATCGGGTCGCCCTCTCCGCAGTCGACGCAGGGATGCTCGCGAAGGAAAGCGACCAGATATTGCGTCCGCTCTTCAAGCAGCGCCTTCTTGCGCTGCCGCGCCTGGGCGATGTAGCGCGGTTTATTCGCCAGGTAGTGCTGCCGGTGGTAATCGACCCGGCACGGCCGGCAGTAGTTGTCCCGCTGCCCTCGCGCCCGCCGTCGCCAAGCGAATTCCTCCACCGGCTTCTCCTCTTCGCAGCGTCCGCATCGCCTCATGGGCAGCAACATACAAGGCAGACAAGACGTTCCCACAAGCACCGTGCCCGCCAATCCGTCAAAATGAAGCCCCCACGGGGAGTGGCGCAGTCTGGTAGCGCACTCGGCTGGGGGCCGAGCGGTCGCAGGTTCAAATCCTGTCTCCCCGATTCACAATCTCGTGTCGATTTTCACCCCGCTCCTTCGTCGCCTAGGTGAACCGCAACTCTCTACCTGAGGAGAACGACATGAGCGCTACCTACACCTTCGACGTCTTTTCCAGCCTCGACGGCTACGGCTCGGCCAGCGCCGACTGGAGCGGCTATTGGGGGAAGCAGGGGCCCGAGTTGCTGGACCATCGCCTTGCCTTGTACGGCGAGGAGCAGCGGATGGTCTTCGGGGCCGAGACGTACCGGCTGTTCGCGCGGATGCTCGCCGAGAGCAGCGAGGGGTCCGAGGTCCGCGATCCGTGGGTCAGCCGGATGAGGAGCCTGCCGGCGACGGTGGTGTCGACGACGCTGGAAGAGCCCCTCGACTGGCCGGACGCGACGGTAGTGAGCGGTGACGCCGTCGACGTCGTCGCCCGACTGAAGGAGGAGTCCGAGGTGCCGTTGCGCTCCCACGGGAGCCTGTCGATGAACCGGGCGCTGATGGCCGCCGGCCTGGTCGACCGACTGCAGGTCACCCTCTTTCCGGTGATCACCGGTCAGACTGGGTTGGACCCGATCTTCCAGGGTGCGGCCGACTTCGACCTGGAGCTGCTCGAGCAACGGACGCTCGACGGCAACATCCAGGAGCTCGTCTACCGACCCAGCCTTCACTGACTAGGAGGAGTGCTATGCCCGAGTTACCGACGCTCTACGTCTGTCACGGCGACGAAGGGGGGCCGCGAATCCACCCCTGCCGGCGCGTCCAGGAAGCCCTCAAGGAGGAAGGGATCGAGTACGAGAAGGTGATCGCGGGGCACGGCAACCCGATCCCGTTCTTCCGCAAAGGGTCGCGGGAGACTCTCGAAGCCGAGACCGGCACCGACAAGCTGCCGACGCTGAAGCTCCCCGACGGCACCGTCCTCGCGCACTCTCGGGCAATCCTTCGATGGGTGCGGAAGGGCCGTTGAGTGGATAGATACTTGCGGCACTAGCTCGCTGGTCGCGGTGGCTACCGTTGTTGAAGTGTTTCGTCCCACCGACATGCTCTCGCTGATCCCTGGCCTGGCGCCGGAGCGGGTGGCGCAGGCGGAGGAGGTGGACGGGTTCTTCCCTGCCGACTCGATGGTGCGGCGGCTGCACCGGGAGCGGCTGGTGCTCTTTTCGGGGGTGCGGGCGCTGCTGATGCAGGCCTGCGATCCGCTGGCGGTGGTGGGGTTCCAGCGTCACTCGATCATCTTCGACGACCCGCAGGCGCGGCTGCTACGGACCGACGAGCGGATGTCGCGGATCTACTTCGGAACGAAGGAGGAGGCGGAGAAGACCGGCCGCGTGGTGCAGGCGATGCACCGGCGGGTGAAGGGGAGGACCCCGGCCGACTACGGCCCGGTCTCGAAGGGGACGCCTTACGACGCCGCGGACCCTGAGCTGGGGCTATGGGTGCTAGCGACCTTGGCCGACTCCGCGCTCGTCTACTACGAGCGAATCTTCGGCTCGCTCGACCCCGACGAGCGCGAGCGCTACTGGAGCGAATACCGGCAGGTGGGAGAACTGCTGGGGCTCCCTTCGGACTCGATGCCGGCCACGCACGCCGGCCTCGAGGACTACGTCGACGGCCGCCTCGACGACGGCAGCCTCTGGATCTCCGACGAGCGTCGCGAGGTGGCCGAGGCGATGATCCTCGAGCCGCCCTACTCCGGCTGGCAGAGGGCGGCCGTCATCCCCCTGACCGAGACGATCAGGCTGATCTCGGTCGGGCTGCTGCCGCCGCAGATCCGCCGCCTCTTCGGCTTCGGCTGGGACCCCGGCCGCGAGGCGCTGCTGCGCTCGGCCCTGCTGCAGCTGCGGGTCGGCTCCCGGTTCTGGCTCGACTCCGTACGGCTGCACCCCGCCGCGCGCCAGCCAGCGGGGGAGCGTTACGGCACTTTGGCCAGGTAGAGACCTCAGCCGAACCAGCGGCCGAGCCGCTCCTGGCTCATCACCTGCGACGGATCGACCAGGCGGCTGAAGGAGTCGCGCATGTCTTGGGCGGCGTCGGCCTCGCTCGCCCAGCCTTTGAACAGGGCCTCCGAGAGTGGGCTGGGGAACTGGCCCCAGGCGTAGGACCACTCGTAGTGCTCGGCGGCCCGCGCGTTGCTCCAAGCCTCGTAGCCCTCGAGCTGGGGATCGTCGCCGGCGAGACTCGCGGCGATGTAACCCGCCTGGGCGACGGCGTCGCCGATGCCCTGGGCGGTGCCGGGGTGCTTGAAGTGGCAGGAGTCGCCGACCAGCGCCCAGCCGGGGCCGCTCGGCCTGCGGAAGTAGCCGCGCATCAGCGACTCCGGAGCGACGATCAGGTCGCTGATCATCTCCGCCCCCTCCAGCTCCTCCGGCGCGACGATCTCCGGGAAGCGCTCGAGGTGCGCCAGGTACCGCTCCAGCCGCTCCTCCTTCGACCCGCGGGTGAACCCCGGGTCGCCCCAGGCGCAGAGCAGGTGCGTTCCGTCCTCGCCCGCCCAGCGGCTGAGGATCTCGTCGCGGTGGATCGCCGAGGTCGCGTAGGGATCGTCGCCTAGGCCCCGCCAGTAGGCCATCAGGTAGGAGACCTCGCCGGCGAGGGGGCGGGTTTTCTCGATGCCGAGCTTGCCGGCGACGGTCGAGGCCCTCCCGTCGGCACCGAAGACCCACTTCGCCCGGAGCTCCTCGCCGCTCGCGAGGACGACGCCCCGGACCGGATCGTCCTCCGTCCCGCTGCCGACCAGGTCGACCACCTGCTCGCCGAAACGCCCTTCGACTCCGGCCGCCAGCGCCGTGTCGACGATCGCCCCGTCGAGGGCGACGCGCCGCGGCGCCGCGGCGCGGTCGAACCCGCCGACCGGGGTGAAGTCCCCGGCGATGTCGTGGCCGAGGGCGAGCAGCCGGAACCCGAGCAGCGGCACCGCGTGCGCCGCCCGCAGCGTGTCGAGGACGCCGAGCTCCTCGAAGCGAGCGAGCGTGTTGGGGAAGATCAGGTGGGTGGAGATGGTTTCGCTCGGGAACCGGTCGCGGTCCACGACCACCACGTCCAGCCCGGCGCGAGCCAGCTCCAGCGCCAGCGTCGAGCCCGCGCAGCGGGCCCCGACGACGATCGCGTCCTTCTCCATAGGGGCGAGCCTAGGCTCGTTCACCGCGCCGGCGCATGACACTCGTCACGCCCCGGACGTCACCGCTTGGCGACGCCCCGGCCGACGAGGCTGACGCCGAGGTTCGACTGGGCGCCGTCGTCGCGGGCGATTTCCAGCATCGCCGCCTGTTCGCCGGCGCTGGTCGGCCGGAAGGCGACGCTGAAGGAGCGCTTCTCGCCGGGCGCGAGGACGAAGTGAATGCCCCCCGCGGGCGCGCCCGGCAGCGAGAAGGCCGATGAGCCGAAGAGCCGCGCCGTCGCCGCCACCGGCTCGCCGCCCTTGCGGGGGAGGTTGCGAACGAAGACGACGCGCGTCGCCTCCTTGCCGATCGCGACCTGGCCGAAGGAGCGTTCGAGCGGCGAGACCTCGAGCAGGCCGGCGCTCGGGGGCGGCGGGGGCGCTTCGACCGTGATCGTGCCCGCCGAGGCGCGGCCCTGCTGGCCGATGTCGTCTTCGACGACGACTTCGACCAGGTATTCGACGGCCAGCGGCCCCAGGTTCGCCGGCACTTCATAGCTGCCTTCGAAGCGACTGGAGCTGACTCCGTTGAGGCCGACTTCAGCGCTGGCGCCACCGCTCACCGGCGTGATCAGCGCGTAGACGGCGGAGAGCCCACGGTTGTCGCCGGCTTCGGCGGAGATCGCCACCGTGCCGCCTTCGGCCGGCAGGAACTGTGGCCACAGTTCGGTCGTCGAGATCCAGGGCGCTTCGTCGAACTGCGGCTGCCCTTCGACCTGGACCTCGCCGATGAAGCTGTTGTTGTAGTTGTTGTAGAGGTCGTAGGCCTGGACTTCGACGCTGTAGCTGAGCGTGCCTTCGGAGTAGTTGGCCGGTGCTTCAAGCGTGCCGTAGTAGGTGTCCCCGGACCCCTGGTAGAGCGTGATCGCCTGGTAGCTGCCGTCGGAGCCGTAGACCTGCGCGGTGGTGTTCTGCACGCCGCTGGGATCGATGATGTCGACGCTGATCTGGACATTGCCGCCGGAGGAGGGGAGGCTGTTCGGGCTGAGGACGCCGTTGGTGATCGTCGGCGGGGTGCCGTCGACTTCTTCTTCGGCGGCGTTCGCGCTGGCCGCCCCGACAAGCAGTACTCCCACCAGCGACAGCAGCACCGCCAGCATCCGATGCCCCCCCAAGTCCGTCGTCCGCAACTGCGTCATCAGCCCCTCCCAGGTTCCGTAAGCATCCCTGTCGACTTGCCCACCCTACGGCGCAAGCGGCGGCGGCGCCAGTGGCTTGGACTTTTGGAACCATCTAGGAACGCTTGGTTCTATTAGGTTTGGCCGTCATGGCCGAATCTACGGATGCATTAGAGGAGTCGCTGAAGCAGGTTCCAGATGAGAAGAGGGACCGCCAAGGGCGGACCGAGTTGCTGGAAATCAGCCTGGCTCAAGTTCTCGGCGGGGGGCTGGGGGAGATTGCGGAGTCGGTGGGCCTTGCTCCGGGGGGACTCCAAGAGGTCGCCCTCCGGGACGCTGATCAGATCCTGGCTCCTCTCGATCCCGCTTGGAGGGCTCTCGAGCTCGCGCGAGCGGATCAACGTCGGCGAGAACTGAAACGTATAGAAGGCGAGTTCCTGCCCGCGTACGCGTGGAGGGTGGGCTGGCTATTCCTGCGAATGCCGCCTCTTCTTGCCACCCTCTTGATTTTCCTCGCCGGGTTCGCGAGCAGCGTCCAATCCTTGATTGCGCTTCTCAAGGGAGAGGAAGGACTTTTCTTCACCACCCCTGGCTTTTTCGCTCTCGCCCTTGGCGTCATTCTCTTGTTCAGATTTGCCCCCCGGGTTCCTGCTCTCACCGGGGCCGCAGTGGTCGCCGAGACCGGCGACGCCTTCGCGAGGTCTTACTCAACCCAGCTGCGGGAGGGAGTTGCAGGCTGGGTGCGCGAGGAGATCAATGAGGCGCAGCAGTCAAGTTACGTCATTGCGCTTCAGTTCGGTGATCGTGGGGGTCTTGCGGAGGTGGACGATCCGAAACACGAGATTCCCACTGACGCCAAAGGGCGCTTGCTTGACCTGATCGAGGACGAAGCGATGCCGGGCGGGGCGATCGGGCTCGCCGGACCACGTGGCGCCGGCAAGAGCACCTTGATGCGGGCACTTTGCTCCGAAGCGGACCAAGCCGAGGATACGCTTGGAACTTTGGTGGACGCGCCGGTTGACTACGACCCGCGGGACTTCGTTCTCCACCTCTTCGCCAAGGTATGCGCGGAGGTTGTCGGCCCACGCCGTGTCGCTGAGTTGCATGGACGGGATCAGCCGATCGTTGGCGTGGATGGTCAGGGAAGTGACTTCGCTTCACTGCCTCTCCTCATCGGAGTGGCGTTGGTGCTTGCCGCATTTGCCATGCTCTTCGAGGGGATGACGACCCTCAGTCCGCTGCATCGATTTGTCCCGCTTATCGCTGCCGTGGCGCTCTTCGCAGTGGGTATGGCGCTGTTGGTCTCCTCGCAGCTTCGCGAAGGTCCTCGCCGGCGTCGGCGCCGCCTCACCAGGGAGCTGCTCGAGTCGGGCACCAAAGACGGTCAAACCGCGTTGGCCTGGTTGCAGCAGATCTGGTTCCAACGCACGTTCTCCTCCGGCTGGTCGGGGTCGTTCAAATCTTCTCTCGGGTTTGAGTCGTCCCTTAGCGGAGGAGCCGAGTTGGCGGAAAGACAGATGAGCTTTCCTGAAATCGTCGACTCGTTCCGACGGTTTCTCGAACAGATCTCGCAAACGCGTCAGGTTCGGATAGGCATTGATGAGCTCGACAAGATGGACGACGAGACGGCTCGTAAATTCCTGAACGAGATCAAGGTTGTATTTCGAGTGCCGGGCTGCTTCTTCCTGATCTCAATCTCGGAGGACGCGATGAGCTACTTCGAGCGGCGGGGACTGCCGATCCGGGATGTTTTCGATAGTTCGTTTGACGAGGTGATTTGGGTTCCCTACCTCTCGTTCGAGGGATCTCGATCCCTTCTCGCCCGGAGGATCGTAGGGCTACCCCGGCCCTTCGTCTGTCTGGTTCACTGCATTTCGGGCGGGCTGCCGCGAGATTTAATCCGCGCCGCGCGCAAGCTGGTAGAGCTGCCGCGGGGTACGAGTGTCCAGAGGGCGGCAGTAATGATGTCCCAAGCGTCTCTGGGCGCAAAGCTCAGCGGGGCAAGAGTGACCGCCCGAAAGTACCGCTCCGATGCCGCTGTAAGAGTCTTGGTCGAGTGGCTGGACCACCTGCAGGATGCACAGGTCACGGCCGCATCGCTTCGCAGGGCCTGTGCGGATACGAATTCAAAATTCCTGATCCCACTCGACGCCTGCGGCGAGAGAGCGGAGCTGTTCGAGGAGAGGGTGAAGATCAAAGCACTGGGGATGCAGCTTGCATCTGCCGCTTACTTCCTGGTGACCCTCCGCGAGTTCTTCGGAGCTTTTGCTTCGGATGAGTTCATCGACTATGTAGTGCGAATAGAAGGCGGCGAATCAAGGGTGGACTGGCTCGCCGGGATACCGCAGAAGCTGGGGGAAGATCTTGGCTCTGGTTGGCGGGATCTTTCCTTGCTTCGCTATGACTGCGGCATGGAAGTGGTGAGCTTTCCGAGCTCCTCGGCAGGGATCCCGAGGCTATTTGACCCGGCCCAGCAATTTCCGGTGGAGGTGTAGGACGCCCCCCTTGCCTTCCGCGAGTCACCTATGGTTGCCCCCATGGACGACGCGGTCCAGCGCTACCGAGGCGCCTCCGAGGTGGGCGACATCGGCGGGATCATGGCGGCCTGCGCTCCCGACGTCGAGGTCGTCTCGCCGATCTCGGGACGGATGGTCTTCCGCGGGCAGGAGGATGTCGAGTTCCTCCTCACCGGCGTCTACGGCAGCTTGAAGGGCCTGAGCTGGACCGATCCCGTCGGCGACGGGGCACGGCGGGTGATGGTCGGCGAAGCGCGCTTGCTGGGCGTGCGGATGACGGACGCGATGGTCTTCGACCTCGACGCCGAGGGCCGCATCCGCCGCATCGGCCCGCACCTGCGACCCTGGCTGGCGCTGACCCTCTTCGCGATGGTCCTGGGGCCGAAGGTCAGCCTGCGGCCCGGGGTCGTGCTGCGGGCGCTGCGCGGCTGAGTTAGTAGCGGGTGCGTCCGGCGTCGCGCTCGCGCAGCTTCCGCACCAGGTAGACCAGGCCGATCGCGCAGAGGACCGAGAAGAGGAACCCGGGGCCCTCCTTCTCGTCGAAGGCGTAGTAGGCGATCAGGCCGGCGACCAGCGAGGCAGCGATGCCGAGCATGATCGTCTGGAAGATCGTCATCGGGTCGCGGCCCGGCAGCAAGAGGCGGCCGAGGGCGCCGACGATCAGGCCGGTCAGCAGGAGGCCGATGATGAAGAGGATCACGTCCATGCGGCAGGTATTCCCTCGATCTGGGTAGAAGAAACGCGTGGCTGCGACGATCGGCACCGGGGAGCTGCTGAAGGACCGCTATCGGCTCGAGCGCACGCTCGGGCGCGGCGGTATGGCCGCGGTCTGGCTCGGGCACGACGAGGTGCTGGATCGGCCGGTGGCGGTGAAGGTGCTGGCCGACACGATCGCCGCCGACCCCGGCTTCGTCGCCCGCTTCCGGCGCGAGGCGCAGACCGCGGCCGGGCTCTCGCATCCGAACCTGGTCGGCGTCTACGACTTCTCCGAAGAAGGCGAACGGCCCTACCTGGTGATGCAGTTCGTCCCCGGCGAGAACCTGGCGGCGCTGCTGGGGCGGGGGGAGGGGGTCGACTGCGACAAGCTGGCGCGGGAAATGCTGGACGCCCTGGCCCACATCCACGGCGCCGGCATCCTCCATCGCGACGTCAAGCCCGGCAACATCGTCGTCGAACCCGACGGGACCGCGAAGCTGATCGACTTCGGGATCGCGCGGCCCCTGGACGCGACGGCGATGACCAGGACCGGGCTGATCATGGCTACCGAGCGCTTCGCCGCGCCCGAGGTGATGGAGGGGAAGCCGGCGAGCGAGCGCTCCGACCTCTACTCGCTCGGCATCGTCCTCCGCGCCTGCGGGGGGAAGTGCTCGCGCGCTCTCGGGGACCTGGTCGGGTCGATGACCGAGAAAGACCCCGCGGCTCGCCCGAGCTCGGCGCGGCAGGCTCTCGCCCGCCTCGAACGGGCGGAGCCGGCGCTCGAACAGCCGACGCAGGTGTTCGAGAGGGAGCCGGTGGCGGTGGCTGAATCGCCACCGTCAACTCCCCCCGCCTACGCGCGACAGACGGGGACCGGCTCGCGCCGCAGCCGCTGGGGCGCGCTGGTGGCCCTGCTCGCCTTCCTCGCCGCGGTTGGGACGATTGCCGCCGTGGCTTTGACCGGAGGGGGAGATGACGGCAGGCAGCCGCGGCAGGCCAAGGCCGGGAAGGCGAAGCAGACCAACAAGCAGAAGCAAAAGGGCTCCGGTGCGGCTGCGGCAAGCGAGCCGACCGCCTCGGCTCCGGCGCCCGTCGAAGAATCCAGCGAGCCCGAATCCTCGGAATCCTCTCCCGCCCCTGAAGAAGGCAGCTCCGCCGACGGCGCTTCGCTCAACGAACAGGGCTTCGCGCTGATCCAGGCCGGCGAATACGAAGCCGCGGTCCCCGTGCTCGAAGAAGCCGTCGCCGCCTTTCCGGAAGGCAGCGAAGACCTCAGCTACGCCTACGCGCTCTTCAACCTCGGCAACGCATTACGCCTCAGCGGCCGCCCTGACGAGGCGATCCCGATCCTGGAAAAACGGCTGGAAATCCCGAATCAGACGGGAACTGTGGAAGCGGAGTTACAGCAGGCGCGCGAAGAAGCCGGCTGATCTGCCCTATTAATAGGAGGCGCCGTATGCGAACATATGTTCGTGTTCGCTCCCGCGAGAGACCGCCCCCTTGAACTGGGTCCTCGCCTGCGGCACCGCGGAGAAAAATTGAGCCTGCCTCTATGGACGCGGGGGCGGGAGGCAAATTCCCTTCCTTAGATGCCGCGGCAAGAAGATCCCCAAGTCGGCCTCAGCAAGGCCATCCGCCAACTCCGTCGCGAGGTGAAGCTGAGCCAGGAAGCGCTGGGGTTGGCGGTCGGCATCCACCCGACCTGGATCTCCCACATCGAGTCCGGCAGGGTGAACCCGACCTGGGGCAACGTCCGCCGTATCGCCGACGGCCTGCAGGTGCCGCTGCCGCTTCTGGCCGCGCTCGCCGAGGACCTCGAGGCCAAATACGGAACCGCCCCCCGATCCGAGAACGGTGGGGGGCGGTAGACAAACAACCTTGGGGTGGTTGCGCGGAACTCTAATACCCCGACGTTCCCAAATGAATCCTCCCCGGTAGCAGCGCTCGCTCGTATAGGCTCGCGGCGTGTCCCGTCGCCTCGTCCTGTTTGTCCTCGGAGCCCTTCTCGGGACCTGGTTCGTCGCTAGCACCGCGACGGCGGCCCGCCTCTACATCCCGAACTACGGCTCCGGTCCCCCGGAAGAGATCGGTGGCTTCGACCTCAGCACTGACGGCTCATTGACCCCGATCCCCGGCTCGCCGTTCCCAGGCGCGACGGCGGGAGCGTCGGACGGCCTGCGCCGGCTCGCCTTCACCCCCGACGGCGGCCGTGCGGCGACCGGCTTCTTCGTCGGCGACGGCGGTGTCCAGGGGTACTCGGTTCCCGCGAACGGGATCTTCGGGCTGGCGGCGGAAACTCCAACGGGAGCCTCCGTCACCTCGCTCGCAATCACCCCCGATGGTCGCTTCGCCTACGCGGGCACGCGCGAATTCGGCGGCCATCCCGCCGAAGGAGTTCACCGCTTCGCCGTCGATGCCGATGGCTCGCTGATTCCGTTGGGCCCGCCGACGCCGCTGCCCGGGAACGCCTACGAGGTGGCGGTCTCGTCCGACGGACGCTTCCTCTTCGCCGCTGAAGGCGCCGGGGTGTCGCGCTTCGCGATCCAGTCCGACGGCGGGCTGGCGCCGCTTGGGATGACGCCCTTGCCCGGCGCGAGCGGCCTCGCGATCTCAACCGACGAGCGCTACCTCTACGTGTACGTCGAGGCCGGTGGGGAACCGGGAGTGGCCGTGCTCGCGATCGGAGCCGACGGCGGCTTGGCCCAGCGGGGCACTACGGCGCAATACGGTCCGGGCTCCTCCGGGAGAAGCGCCGCCGTCACTCCTGATGGCCGTTTCGCCTTCCTGATCGACACCAACGCCGATCTGATCGGGACCGTGGCGATCGCCGAGGACGGGTCGCCGACGCTGTTGCCGGGCGGGCTGAGCGTCACCGAACCGGAATCGATGCGCGTCTCTCCCGACGGCCGCCACCTCGTCTACTACCACGAGGATGGGACCGAATTCGTCCTCGAGGTGGCCGCGATCGGCGCCGACGGCGCCCTGACCAAGCTTCCGACCAGGGTCCTCTTCGGCGGCGGCGAGCGCCTGCCGGTGACCTTCCAGCCGGTACCGACGCCGGTCGCGCGCTTCACCGTCCAACCGCGGTTCCGGGCGACGCGACCCGCTTCGACGCCAGCGGGTCCACGAACGCCGCTCGCTACGACTGGGACTTCGGCGACGGGGCGACGCTGACCGACGGTGGGCCGACGCCGACCCACGCCTACGCACAAGCCGGCGTCTACAACGTCACCCTCTCCGTCTTCGACCGCAACGGCTGCGCCGCCCGCCACTACTACGACGGCCAGAGCACGGTCTGCCCCGGCGGTGCGACCACGACCGCCAGCGGCAGCGCCGACACCCTGCCGGCGCTGGGGAAGCCCAAAGCGGTGCCGAAGAGATTCGCGCCGAAGGTCAAGGGGGCGAAGAAGGGCAAACTCAAGCTCGGCACCCGCTTCCGTTACACCGTCAACGAGGCCGCGAGGGTCCGCTTCACGATCGAGCGGAAGCTGAAGAAGAAGGGGCGCCCGGTGCGGTTCAAGCGGGTCGGTTTCCTGACGCAGAAGGCGAAAGCCGGTGCCAACAAACGGAAATGGAACGGCAAGCTGAAGGGGAAACCGCTGCCTCCGGGTTCTTATCGGGCGACCGTGGTCGCAACCGACGCTGCGGGCGGGCAGTCGCCGGCCAAGAAGGTAGGGTTCCGCGTCCTGCCGCTGCCCTAGCTAGGAGCCACCATGAAGAAGCTTGCGTTGCCCCTCCTCCTGCTCGCTGCCCTCGTGGCCGTCGGCTGCGGCAGCTCTGACGATACGACCGGCACCGCCGCTTCGGCGAGCGCGAGCGATTGCAAGGCGGGCCAGCTACCGACCGAGGAGCAAGGCGTGCTGACGGTCGCCACCGACAAGCCCGCCTACCCGCCCTACTTCGAAGACGACGATCCGACCAACGGCGAAGGCTTCGAGAGCGCCGTCGCCTATGCGATCGCCGACCAGCTCGGTTTTTCGAAAGCCAAGGTGAAGTGGACGGTCGAGCCGTTCAACTCCTCCTTTGCGCCCGGTCCCAAAGACTTCGACTTCGACGTCAACCAGATCTCGATCACGCCGCCGCGCGAGAAAGCGGTCGACTTCTCGGCCCCGTACTACACCGCCAACCAGGCGGTGGTGGCGTTGAAGGACTCTGACGCGGCAAGAGCCAAATCGTTGGAAGACCTGCAGGACGCGAACCTCGGCGTTCAGATCGGCACCACCAGCCTCGAAGCCGCCGAAGCCGAGATCGCACCGAGCAGCAGGCCGGAAGTCTTCAACAACTCCAACGACGTCGTCCAGGCACTGAAGAACAAGCAGATCGACGCCGTCGTCGTCGACCTGCCGACGGCGCTCTACCTGACCGCGGTCCAGGTCCCGGAGGCCACCGTGGTCGGCCAGTTCAGCGCCCCCGGCGGCGACCAGTGGGGAGCGCTGCTGGAGAAGGGCTCCGAGCTCACTGCTTGCGTTTCGCAGGCGATCGAAGAGCTGGAAAGCTCGGGCGAGCTGGAAAAGATCACCCAGCGCTGGATGAGCCAGGCCGCCGGCGCTCCTGAATTGAGCTGATGCCGACGGATCGTCGCCTCGAACGAGAGGCGGCGAAGCGCCGCCGCCACCGCCGCGGGCAGGCGATCGCGGCCGTCTCCAGCGTGGTCGTCCTCGGCGGCATTGCCGCCCTGATCCTGACCAGTCCAGGCTGGCCCGAAGTCCGCGAGACCTTCTTCAACTGGGAGGTCTTCAGGGAATCGTTCCCGGATGTGCTCCGGGCCTTTTGGCTCGACGTGAAGCTGTTCCTGATCATCGAGGTGGCGGTCTTGGCGGTTGGCCTCGTAGTCGCCCTTGTGCGAGTTTCCCGCTCGCCGGCTCTCCTGCCGCTGCGATTGCTGGCGATCGCCTTCGTCGACCTCTTCCGCGGCATCCCGACGATCCTGCTCATCTTCCTCATCGGCTTCGGCGTCCCCGCCCTGGCGCTGAGCGGAGTGCCGACCGAGCCGGTTGTCCTCGGGGCGATCGCCCTCACCCTCTCCTACAGCGCCTATGTCGCCGAGGTCTACCGAGCCGGGATCCGTTCCGTGCATCGTGGCCAGCGTGACGCCGCGCTCGCGGTTGGTCTGACCGAGACGCAAACGTTGCGCCACGTGGTTCTGCCGCAGGCGATTCGCCGGGTCCCGCAGCCGCTGCTGAACGACTTCGTCGCCCTGCAGAAGGACGTCGCTCTGATCTCGATCCTCGGCCCTCTGGAGGCCTTTCGCGAAGCGCAGATCATCGAGTCGCAGCTCTTCAACTTCACGCCGCTGGTCGCCGCCGCGCTGCTCTATCTGGCGGTAACGGTCCCAACCGCCCGGCTGGTCGACCGCATGGGCGGGCCCGAGGGGGCGGTGCGATGAGCGCCGGCGACGGCCAAGCCGTTCTCGAGCTGCGCGGCATCACCAAAGCCTTCGGTGAGCGCGAGGTCCTGCGTGGCATCGACCTGACCGTGCGCGAACACGAAGCGATGGCGCTGATCGGCGCCTCCGGTTCGGGCAAGTCGACCCTGCTGCGCTGCGTCGACCTGCTCGAGGAGGTCGACGACGGCGACGTCTTCCTCGACGGCAAGACGATCACCGATCCCGCCGTCGACCCCGTCGACGTCCGCCGCCGCCTCGGGCTCGTCTTCCAGGCGTACAACCTCTTTCCCCATATGACCGCGCTGGAGAACGTGATGCTTGGCGAGCGCCGCGCCCACGGCGCCTCTCGCGCCGAGGCGGAGGAGCGGGGAAGGGCTCTGCTCGCCCGCTTCGGCCTCGCCGGCCGAGAGGACGATCGCCCCGACAACCTCTCCGGCGGCCAGCAGCAGCGGGTGGCGATCGCCCGCTCCTTCGCCGGCCGCCCCCGCGTCCTCCTTCTCGACGAGATCACCAGCGCCCTCGATCCCGAGCTGGTCGGTGAGGTCCTTGAAGCGGTGCGCGACCTCAAGAGCGAGGGAATGACGATGCTGATCGCCACCCACGAGATGACCTTCGCCCGCGAGGTAGCCGACCAGGTCGCCTTCCTCCACGAAGGCCGGATCCTGGAGCAGGGTTCGCCCTCTCAGGTCCTCGAGGCGCCGCAGCGCAAGGAGACCCGCCGTTTCCTCAGCCGTTTGCTGGAGGCTGGGCGAGCCTGAGCGGTTGGCTGAGCAGACGCAATCGACTACGGTCATTAGGTGGCGGTCTCAGCAGAGAACAAGAAGATCCTCATGGCGGATCTGCTGCGGATCGGGGAGGAAACCAAAGAGTTCGACTACATCCCCGCTCGTTACCTCCAAGACGTAGCGAATAGTGATCCCGCAGAACTGGTACTCCGCTACGTGCTCGCGAAGGATATGACCGACGGTTTTGAGCGCCTTTGGCGAGAGGAACGACTGGACTTGACGGTCGAGAACCTTGCCTGGAAGCGCCGGAGGATGTTCCCGGAGAAAGTCGGTCGTAAAGCCAAAGAGCGACTCGAAGCGGCTGGCTTCGACGTCCACACGCAAAAGCAAAGGCCGAGGTAAAAACGCGCCTTGCCTCGTGCAAATTCGAAGTCGGTGATCGAGTGGTCGAGAGACGAGCTTTACGCTCGACTTCAAGCAGCGACGAGCGAAGTGTTCATCGCTAGCCCATTCCTCTCTGCGGAGGTGGCCCACCAGGTCGTTTTGAGGACTGCTGCCTCCGGCGCAGGTCGGTTTCGCCTCTTGACTTGTCTTTCACCGGCAGCGACCTCGCAGGGGGTGCTCGATCCTCAGGGACTGCTCGAGTTGGCGGAAGCAGGCTGGGAGCTTCGCAGCGGGAGGAATCTGCATGCGAAGGTGAGCCTGGTTGACCGGCGCTGGGGCCTGATTGGCTCCGGCAACTTGACCGTCCGGGGGTTGGGGGGAGAAGACGTGCGCGCCAGTGCGGAGTTGGGAGTAGTGCTCTCACGGTCTCAAGTACGAGAGGCTGAGGAGATTGCCTTGCGGTGGTGGGAGGAAGCAGAGTCGATTGGGCCGGAGGAGATCGAGAAGTGCCCTCCACGGCGCCGGCGTCAGGGGAGGCAACGCTCGGCAGTTGGACCAGACCTGGGCCAAAAGGATGCTCTTGAAGGAACGCCGGAACAACGCAGCGGCATTTGGCTGAAGATGATCTACGACCGTACGGAGACGCGGGGGCCGGAGTGGTGGGATTCTCATGGCTGGGTCAGCGACCGCCATCTTCTGCGCGAGGGCGACAGGCCAATCCTTCGACCGAGTTACCAAGAGGGGGACCTGCTGGTTCTTTATGTCGTCGGGCGTGGGTGTCCGGCCATTGTCGAAGTAACGCGGGCGGCTGAATTCGAACCCGAGCGAGTGCGAGAAGATCCGGATGCTCAGCCGGATGACTGGAAACGGTGGGGATGGGTCACTGAGGTCCACTGCATCCATTCGGTGCCCGTTGAGCAAGCGCCGTCTTTGCGAGACATTGGCGTTGCCAGCGCTTCGGTTAAACGACATGGGCACATCCAGCTGGGGCCGCAGCAGCTTGCCCGCGCTCGTGCCGCACTGCTCGCTCAGATTTAAGGCTGTCGCTTTATGCGCCCATAGCGACGCATAAAGCGCCAGGCTTGTTTTGTGGGCTGTTTAGGGCAGTTTCCAGGCTTTTAATCAAATTATTTGACTTAGACAAGCATCCATGGTTATGCTGCCGCAGCGCTTGAGCAATCAGGGTTTTGCTCAGGGAGCAGGGAAACATAGCTAGCACCCGTGCCTTAATCGGTTAAAGGGTTGGCGTTGTAAGCCAAAGATCCGGGTTCGAGCCCCGGCGGGTGCATTTCGGACAACCAACTTCGAAAGCAAAACGTTCGAAATCAAGGCTATGGGCGAGAACATCTTCAACAGGTTCGACGAAGTCGCGGCAGGCGAGAGCGGCACGGCGCTGTGGGCGGCGCGGGCGCCTTACCGGCCGGAGCCGGGCTTCGACCTGATGCTGATCCCGCGGCTGCCGAAGGGCAGCGACTGGCGCGAGGACGAGGAGGCGAAGGCGGCGCTCGACCGGATCGAGGCCGAGCCCTGGGTCGCCTCGATCGACCGCGAGGGCAAGCAGCCGACCGCCAAGCTCAGCGACGAGTGGATCGAGGCGCAGGGCGAGGCGATCAGCTCCGGCAAGCAGGGGGAGGCCGATCTCGCCGAGATGGCCGCCGAGAACCGCTACGCCGTCTACTTCTGGGGCGCCAACACGACCAAGGCGCTGCACATCGGCCACCTCCGCAACCTCGCCGTCGGCGCCGCGATCGCCGGGGCGCTGAAGCAGGCCGGCGCCCGGGTCGAGAACCGCAGCCTGATCTGCGACGTCGGCCGCAGCATGGGGGAGGCGATGGCGGGCGTCGCCACCCGCGCCGGCGAGGACTCCGGCCCTGACGCCGACGAGAAGAGCGACCACTTCGTCGGCTTCTGTTACGCCGACTACGTCACCGCCAGCCGCAACGGCGGCGGTGGCGACGACGGCGCCGAGGACTCGGTCGCGCGCGAGTCGACCCAGTACGACGACAAGGCCGACGAGCTGATGATGCGCGTCCTCGAGGGCGACCAGAAGGCGCTCGAACTGTGGTCCCGGACGCGCTCCTGGGTGGTCTCGGGCCAGCGCAAGACGCTCGCCAGTCTCGGCATCACCTTCGACAGGGTCATCTACGAGTCCGACTTCCTGCCGGAGGTGCGCGAGTTCACCAACCAGGGCCTCGCCGAAGGCACCCTGACCAAACGCTGGGGCGACGACATGGTCATGTACGAGACCGAACGCGAGGAGCTGGAAGAGATGCCGCTGGTCCGCTCCGACGGCCTCCCGACCCAGCACATGCGGGCGCTCGCCTACTGGGCCGCCGCCGACGAGCTCGACGACGTGATCTCGATGCAGGTTTGCGGCAACGAGTGGGTCGCCCACGTCACCTGCCGCCGCAAGCTGATCGACGAGATGGGGCTGCAGAACGGCAACGGCAACGGCTCCGCCCGCGGGGGAGGGCCGCCGACCTACGACATCTTCCACGGCATGGTCGCGCGGGAGAACGAATCGATCAGCTCCTCGAAGAAAGGGGCGCTGCTGATCGACGAGCTGGTCGAGTGGCTCGAGGACGAGCTGAAGCAGAGCCCCGAGTTCGCCGAGGAGATGGCGCGCCACCCGCACCCCGAGTCGGTGCCGGCGCAGGTCGCGCTCGGCTACTTCCTCCTGCAGCCGACGACCAAGCAGGTCCGGTTCGGCAAAGAGAAGCTTCTGGTCGAAGGAAAAGGGAGCCTCGGTTGGGACCTGGCGCGCGCGCAGGCCCACCACGCCTCCAGCGAGATCCAGGGCGAGCGTCCGGCCGAGGACCCGGACTACCGCTTCGCCGTGGTCCAGTCGGAGCACTACCGGGTGCACCTGCGCAGCGCCGTCGAGGAGTTCGACGTCGCCCCGCTCTCCAAGTACCTCTCCCACTTCGCGCGCTGGTACCGAGAAGACGAGCGCGCACCGGAGGTCGAGGCGGTCGTGCAGCCGGTGCTCGAGCAGGGCCTGCGCGGCCTGGGACTAGAGGGAGCCTGACGTGAAAACGCTTTTGGTCGACAACCACGATTCCTACACCTACAACGTCTTCCACCTGCTGGCCGCGGCCTCGGGCGAGGAGCCGATGGTGGTCAACAACGACGCCGTCTCCTGGCGGGTGCTGACAAGGATGGACTTCGACGCGATCGTGCTCTCGCCCGGCCCCGGGCACCCCTCGCGCTGGCACGACTTCGGCGTCTGCAGCGACATCCTCCGCAAGAGCGAAGTCCCGGTCTTCGGGATCTGCCTCGGCCACCAGGGGATCGGCAACCTGCTCGAGGGCACCGTCAACCGGGCGCCGATGGCGATGCACGGCCGCCTCAGCCGCGTCATGCACGAAGGCAAGGGCCTGTTCAAGGACGTGCCGCAGGGCTTCTCGGTGGTTCGCTACCACTCGCTGGCGATCACCAGCCCGCCGGGCCCGGAAGGCAGCATCGTCGCCTGGTCCGACGACGGCGTCGTGATGGGAGTCGAGCACACGAAGCGGCCGATCTGGGGCGTCCAGTTCCACCCGGAGTCGATCTCGACCGAGTACGGGCTGAAGATCGCCCAGAACTTCTTCGAGCTGGCGGCCAACCACAAGCGCTCGGAAGAGCGGCCGGCGGGACGGGCGACGATCGCACCGCAGGTGGTCAAACGGGCGCCGCGCGTCGTCGAGAAGGACGACGCCGAAGGCGAGCTGGAGCTGCGGATGCGGACGCTGGAGGGCCAGGCGCCGACCGAGCACGTCTACGAAAAGCTCTTCGCCGAGCACGATCCTTCCTTCTGGCTCGACAGCGCCGACGCCCCGACCTGGCTCGCCCAGTGCTCCTACATGGGGACCACCGCGGGCGCCGATCGCTGCTTCGTCAGCTACGACGTCGACGCCGGCGAGGTCTCCGTCGACCGCAACGGCGTCGAGACCGTCGAGCACAAGTCGATCTTCGATTACCTGCAGCGGGAGCTGGGCCGGATCAAGGTCGACCCGCCCGAGGGGGTCGACCGCGGTCTCGTCGGCGGCTACGTCGGCTACCTCGGCTACGAGCTGAAGGCCGACTGCGGCTCGCCCAACGTCCACAGCTCCGACATGCCCGACGCGGCGCTGATGCTGGCCAATCGCGTCGTCGCCGTCGACCACACGAAAGACAAGACCTACGTCTTCGCCCTCTGCCGTGGCGAGGACCCGGAGGCCGAGGCTTGGCTCGACGCCGCCGAGCAGCTGATCGCCGCGGCGATCGCCGAGCCGCCCGCGGAGCGGCCGCTGGCGCCGCCGAGCGAGCCGGGCGCCCACGTCGCCCTCCAGTCCGGCCGCGGTCGCGAACGCTACCTCGCCGACATCGAAAAATCGCAGGCCGAACTGCTCGCCGGCGAGTCCTACGAGGTCTGCCTCACCGACCAGTTCTCGACCACGGCGAGTCCCGAGCCCTTCGACCTCTACCGGCAGCTGCGCCGCAGCAACCCCTCGCCGTTCGCCGCCTTCCTGCGCTTCGGCGAATACGCGGTGGTCAGCTCCTCGCCCGAGCGCTTCATCTCGGTCGACCGCGCGCGCCAGGTGATGGCGCGCCCGATCAAGGGGACGATCTCGCGGGTCGACGACCCGGCCGAGGACGCCGCCCGCCGCGAGGAGCTGGAAGGCGACGAGAAGACCTACGCCGAGCACCTGATGATCGTCGACCTGCTGCGCAACGACCTCGGCGTCGTTTGCGACGTCGACAGCGTCCACGTTCCTGACCTGATGGTGGTCGAGCCCTACGCGACCGTCCACCAGATGGTCTCGACGATCGTCGGCCGGCTTGAGGACGGCCGCAGCGCCGTCGACTGCGTCCGCGCCACCTTCCCGGGCGGCTCGATGACCGGCGCCCCAAAGGAGCGGACGATGGAGATCATCGACACCCTTGAGGAGGAGGCGCGCGGCGTCTACTCCGGCTCGATCGGCTACTTCGGCGCCGACGGGACCACCGACCTCAACATCGTCATCCGCACGATCGTGATGCGGCCGGGGCGGACGACGATCGGCGCCGGCGGGGCGATCGTCATGCAGAGCGATCCCCAGGAGGAGTTCGACGAGATTCTCCTCAAGGCGCGGGCGCCGATGGCGGCGATCGCCCGTACCGTCACCGGAAGCGACGCCCAGGGCGAGGCCTGGAGCGTCGAGCTGGAGCCGGTCGCCCGCCAGGCGGAGGCGGCGTGACCGAAGCGGCCGCCAGCGAGTTGACGGTTCGGGAGGCGGATGCCGGAGACGTCGAGGGGGTCGCCGCCGCGGTCGGCGCCCTCCTCGACGAGCTCGGCGGCCGCCGCCCGTCTTCGGATGAGCTTGAAACTGAGGTCCGCGCCCTGCTGGAGGATCCGGCAGGGGGCTCGGTGCTGATCGCGGAGGCCGGCGGGGAGATCGTCGGCGTCTTGAGCGCCAGCTGGCAGCGGGCGATACACGTTCCCGGCGTCTACGCGACGATCCAGGACCTCTGGGTCGATGAGGCTTGGCGCAGTCGCGGCGTTGGGGCGGAACTGGTCGAGGCGGTCGCGTCCCAGGCGCGAACGCGTGGCGTCAGCCGGCTCGAGGTCGGCCTCCCGCGCGAGACCTTCGCGGCGATCGCTTCGACCGAGTCCTTCTACAAGCGCAACGGGTTCGAGCACCTCGGGCCGCGGATGCGGAGGCTCCTAGATGAGTGAGCTCTTGATGATCGAGCAGCGCCAGGGCAGCGGCGACGCCGCCTTCTGGGTGCGGGAAGGAGAACGGCTGATCGAAGGCCAGGACTCGAACCTGCGCCTGGTCGAGCTGCGCGCCGGCCTCGTCCGCCACTCGGGGGTGCGCCCGGTCGAGGCCGACGCCGCCGACGAGGACGTGCAGCGGACCCTGGAGGCGCTGCACGAGGCCGAGTACCTGCGGGCGCTGGCCGATCTGAAGACGGAGGAGCCGGTGGTGATGCCGGACTTCGCCCCGCCCGGGCTCGAGCCCGACATTCCGGTCAACAAGGCACTGGTCGCAGCGGCCTTGGAGGGCATCCGCACCTCGGTCACCGCCGCCGAGCGGCTGCTCGACGGGGCGCGGTTCACCTACGCCGTCTGCCGCCCGCCCGGCCACCATGCCGGCCCCGCCTTCCACGCCGGCTACTGCTACCTCAACAACGCCGTCGCGGCGGTGCGGCGGCTGAACGAGGGTGGGATCAAGCCGGTCGGGATCGTCGACCTCGACCTCCACTACCCGAACGGGACCTCGGCCCTGGTCGAGCGGATGGGCCCCGTCGCCGCCCTGCACTCGCTGCACGCGGCGCCGGTCACCAACCTGCCGCCGGGGACGCCGCTGCCGCGGATGGCCGGCGAACGCGCCGTCGCCTTCACCGAGAGCCCGGACGAAGACACCTACCTGGAAGAGGTGGCGCACTCGATCCACGACCTCTCCGAGATCGCCCGCGCCCTGGTCGTCTCGCTCGGCTACGACACCGTCGCCGGCGACCCGCACGGCGGCTGGAGCTTCCGGCCCGAGATCTTCGCCGAGATCGGCCGCCTGCTGGCCCGCTCCGGTTTGCCTGTCTGCGTAATCCAGGAGGGCGGCTACGCCCTCGACGAGCTCGCCGCCTGCAGCCACGCCTTCGCCACCGGCCTCTTGGGAGAGGAGGGACGATGAGCGTTGACAATGGACTCGAGCCCTTCCGCCGCCGTCTCGACGAGATCGACGACGCGGTCGCCAGGCTCTTCGGCGAGCGCCTGCAGATCTGCCGCGAAGTCGCCGTTTACAAGAGCGAGCACGAGATCCCGATGATGCAGCCCGACCGGGTGAAGCTGGTGCGGGAGCGCTACCTCGCTCGGGGCGCCGAGCACGACCTGCCGCCTCAGTTCAGCTCCGACCTCTTCGAGCTCCTGATCGGGACCACCTGTCGGCTCGAGGACGAGCTGATGGACGAGCTGGCAACGCAGGATGGGAGGGACGCCGCGTGAGCGCGCTGCCGCCCGGACCGCGCCTGCCCCGCGCCCTGCAGGCCGTCGGCTGGACGCAGCGGCCGCTGCCCTGGCTGGAAAAGTGCCACCGTCGCTACGGCGACATCTTCACGCTGCGGATCCGCCATTACGGCGACTGGGTGATCCTCTCCGACCCCGACGACGTGAAAAAGATCTTCACCGCCGGTCGCGCGGTCGGCGTCGACACCGCCAACCCGCTGCTGGGGCCCTTGCTCGGCCCGCGCTCGGTGATGCTGCTGGAAGAACCCGAACACATGACCCGGCGCAAGCTGATGCTGCCCTCCTTCCACGGCGCCGCGGTGCAGGCCGACGCGGAGATGATGGCCCAGGTCGCGCGGCAGGAGATCGAGCGCTGGCCGGTGGGGGAGCCGTTCGCGCTCTGGCCGCGGATGCAGGACATCACCCTCGACGTCGTCATGAGGGCGGTGTTCGGCCCCGACTCCGGGTCGGCGCGCCTGCAGCCGCTGCGGGAGAGCCTGCGCACCCTCACCACCTGGATGAACGAACCGCGCAACCTGGCGATGCTCGCCTTCTTCGGCCCCGGCTGGGTGATCCGCAGCCGTGGCTACCGGGAGGCGATGGGCGCGGTCGAGGCGGCGGTGATGGAGGAGGTGCGGCGGCGCAAGTCCGAACCGGAAGGCGGCTCACTCGGCGTCGTCTCGATGCTGGTCCGGGCCGAGTACGAGGACGGCTCGCCGCTCTCCGACCAGGACCTGCGCGACGAACTGGTGACGCTGCTCTCCGACGGGCCGACCTCGAGCACGCTCGCCTGGACCTTCGAGCGGCTGCTGCGCAACCCCGACAAACTGGAGAAGCTGCGCGACGACGTCATCGGGGGCGATGGTGCATACCTCGACGCTGCGGTCAAGGAGACGCTGCGGCTGCGGCCGCCGGTCCCGGTCGTCGTCCGCAACCTGCTGGAGCCGATGCGGCTCGGCGGCTATGACCTGCCGGCCGGAACCACGGTCGCGCCCTGCATCCACCTGATCCACCGCGACGAGCGCCACTACCCCGAAGCCCACCGCTTCCTGCCCGAGCGCTTCGTCGGCAAACAGCCCGGCACCTACACCTGGATCCCCTTCGGCGGTGGCGTCCGCCGTTGCCTTGCCGCCAGCTACGCGGAAATGGAGATGAAGCGGGTGCTGCGGATCGTCCTCGAGACGACCGAGCTGCGGGCGGTCGAGAACGATGCCGAGCGGGCGCGCAAAAGCGCGATCTCCTTCGCCCCCGATCAGAAGGGGCTGGTGATCGCCGAACCGAGGGAAACCGAGCCGGCCGGGCCGCGGCCCTTGGCGCCGGTCTGAGGGGAGAGAGATGAGCGAGAGCGACATCCTCATCGTTGGGGCCGGGGCCAAGGCGGCTGCGATCGCCGCCAAGGTGCACACGATCAACACCCTCGGCCTGGGCGAGATCTCGATGACGGTGATCGAGAAAACCGAGCCCGCCGCTTCCTGGCTGGGGCGGAACGGGATGACCTCCGGCGAGGAGCCGCTGGCGATCCCGCCGATCAAGGACGTCGGCTTCCCGTACCAGAGCAGCCGTCAGTTCGGCGCGGTCGGCGACGAGATCGATGCGGCGCTGCTGCCGTTTACCTGGCAGCGCTTTGCGATGGAGCGGCACGAATACGCGGCTTGGGTCAACTCCGGCTCGCCCTCGGTTATGCACCAGGACTACGGCGAGTACCTGGGCTGGGTACTGGAACGGGCGACCAACGGGATCACTATCTACGACGGCCGGGTGACCGAGGTCGCGCTCGCCGAGGGGCACGAGAGCTGGCAGGTCGAGGTCGCCGAGCGGGGGCGGCCGGAGGATCCGGAGAGCCACCGCGGCCGCGCCCTCGTCCTCACCGGCCCCGGCGTCCACCGCCACTTCCCGCACGACCCCGAGGTCGAGTCCCGCGTCTTCCACTGCGACAGCCGGCGCGAGGAATTCGCCCGCGTCCCGGAGGACGAGGAGGTCGAGATCGCGATCATCGGCGGCGGCGAGAGCGCCCTCAGCGCCCTCGTTTTCCTGCGCGACCTGCGCCCCGCCGCGCGGCTGACCGTCTACACCCCGACCCTGCCGCTGAGCCGCGGCGAGAGCTTCCTCGAGAACCGCGTCTTCGCCGACCCCGACAACGTCGAGTGGGAACACCTCGACGTAGAAACGCGGCGGGACTTCGTCAAGCACTGCGACCGTGGCGTCTTCGATATGAGCGTGCTGGAGCGGATCGCCGACGACGACCACCTCTCCTTCATCTGCGGCCGCGCCATGCACGTCTCCCTCGCCGAGCACGGCGAGGCGGCGCTGCTCGAATTCGACAGCCCCTCTGATGGGGAGCGCTCTCAGCGCTATGACTTCGTCATCAACTGCACCGGCTTCGACCTGCTGCGGCAACTGCGCGGACTCTTTCCCGACGCCGTCCGCGACGAGGTCGAAGAACAGTGCGGCCCGCTCTGGGACAGCCCGCCGAAATCCGAGGTCCCGATCGGCCGCGGGCTGGAACTGGAAGGAGTGCGGCCGCGCCTCCACATCCCCGGCCTCGGCGGCCTGCGGCAGGGCCCTGGCTTCGCCAACCTCGGCAGCCTCGGCCTGCTCGCCAACCGCGTCCTGCAGCCGTTGCTCAACGAGTTGGATATCCCTTTTGCAGGGGTTTCTGAAACGATAGAAGACAAGTCCTTATTACTCGATTAGGGAGGAAGTTGGGATGTCGATTCCGTCTAGGTTCTGGAGGCTGCCGCTGCTCGCGGTGGTGATTGCAGTGGGAGCGGTCCTGGCCGGATGCGGCTCTTCGTCGGATTCCGGGTCCTCCTCGGGAGACGCCAACTTCAAAGGCGACGCGCTCTCGAACATCGACGCCGCCAGCACCCGGGCGGCGGAAAGCAAAATCAACACCGGCAACGTCTCTGAACTGGAAGAAGCCTGGTCGATGCCGATCAAGGGCGTCGGTGTCTACGGCAGCTATGCCTCGACGCCGGTGATCGTCAACGGGGTGATCTACTCGCAGGACCTCGAATCCAACGTTCAGGCGATCGACCTGGAAAGCGGCGACGTCCTCTGGACGAAGAACTGGGAATCGCCGAGCCACGGGCCGAATGGGCTCGCGGTCGCCGACGGCCACGTCTACGGTGCGACCGCCACGGAAGCTTTCGCCCTCGACCAGGAAACCGGCAAGACGGCCTGGCAGGTCGACCTCGAAGGGCCGATCGACATGGCCCCCGGCGTCGACGCCGGCCGGGTCTACGTCTCGACGGTGCCGGAGACGCCGTCGGCTGAATACGAACCCGGCCGGGTCGGGACCCTCTGGGCGATGGACGGCAAAACCGGGAAAAAACTGTGGCACTGGGACACGGTCCCGAAAAGCCTCTGGGGCAAGCCGAAGGTGAACTCCGGCGGCGGCCTCTGGTACCCGCCCTCCTTCGACAGCAAAGGCTTCGTCTACGCCGGCACCGGCAACCCGGCGCCGCTGCCGGGGACCCAGAGCGAACCGTTCGGCTCGAGCCGGCCGGGACCGAACCTCTACGCGGACTCGCTGGTCAAACTCGATCCCAAAACCGGCAAGCTCGTCTGGTACTACCAGGAGACCCCGCACAACATCTACGACTGGGACTTCCAGAACTCGCCGATCATCACCAAAGCGGGCGGCAAGGACGTGGCGGTCGGCTCCGGCAAGTCCGGCTTCGTCGTCGCGGTCGACATGAAGACCGGCAAGCCGGTCTGGCGGACCAGCGTCGGCAGGCACAACGGCCACGACGAAGACAACATCCACGCGATGAAGGGCGAATACGACAAGATCAAGCCCGGCGAGGTGTTCCCGGGCGCGATCGGCGGCGTGGTCGCCCTGGCCGCGGCCGACGACAAACGGATCTACGTGCCGATCGTCAACCACTCGCTGACCCTCGTCAACGGCGGCGAAACGAGCGAAGAAAGCGCGGCGACCGGGGAAGTTGCGGCGCTCGACCTCGCCACCGGGAAGATCGCCTGGACGGCGGAAATGTCGCAGCCGGCATATGGCTCGCTGGTTGTCTCCAACGACGTCGTCTTCGCGACCACCGCCGACGGCGTGGTCCACGCGCTCGACACCGCCAAAGGCGGGGAACTGTGGCAGGCGGCGCTGCCGTCGGGCAGCAACGCCGGGGTGATGATCAGCGGCGACATGCTCGTCACCGGCGCCGGCTTGCCGACCGCCGAAGGACAGGTCGCGAAACTGATCGCCTACAAACTCGGGTAAAACGCCGCGGCTGGCGCCGCGGCACCCACCCTGCTTCCATCGACCCGAGTCAGGTATGACTCGGGTCGATGGCGAGCAAGCACAGCGCCGGCATCCTCCTCTTCCGCCGCGGCAAGGAGAGCGAGGTCGAGTTTCTCCTCGTCCATCCCGGGGGGCCCTTCTGGCGCCGCAAAGACCAGGGCGCCTGGACGATCCCGAAGGGCCAGATCGAGGGGGAGGAGGAAGCGCGCGCCTGCGCGATCCGCGAGCTGGAAGAGGAGCTGGGCCAGGCGCCGCCACTTGATCCGGAGCAGCTGATCGAGCTCGGCTCGATCAAGCAACGGGCGGGAAAAGTCGTCGAGGCCTGGGCAGCGGAGGCCGAGTTCGACCCCGCCGAGCTCGCCAGCAACACCTTCAGCATGGAATGGCCCCCTCGCAGCGGTGAGGAACAGGAGTTTCCCGAGGTTGACAAGGCCGAGTGGTTCGACCTCGAGACGGCGCGGCAGAAGATCCTTCCCGCTCAAGCAGAGCTTTTGGATCGCCTGCTGGAGCGGTTAGGGTCGACAGATGGAGAACGGAGCGTCCCGGAACGGTAGGTCTCCGATTCCGTCGCGCCTGCTAGGCGTCGGCGTCCGCGGCGCCCGCACGGTGACCAAGGCGACTGGGATCGACCGCGCCGTCGAAGCTGCCGCCGAGGAGGCGATCGTCGCCGCGGTCGAGAGCCAGGCGGTCGAGCGGGCGATGGCGCGGGTGCTCGAAGGTCCGGTGGTCCAGGAGGCGGTCGAGGGGGCGCTGGAGAGCGAGGCCGTGAAGAAGGCACTGCTGGAGGCGATGGACTCCGAGCTCGTCGACGAGGTCTGGAAACGGTTGCTGGCCAGCGATCAGGCACAGCAGCTGGTCGAGCGGATAGCCGAGGCCCCCGAGGTGCGGGCGGCGATCAGCGCTCAGGGGATGGGTCTGGTGGAGGACATCGGGCGGACGATCGGGAACCTCGCGCGCCGCCTCGACGATCGCTTCGAGCGGATCGTGCGCCGGATCTTCTTCCGCCAGCCTCGAACCCTGCCGACCGACCGCGCCGGGTTCGTCAGCCGCGGCTTGGCGATGGTGGTCGACGGCGTCTTCGTCAACCTCGCCTTCACTGCGTTCATTGCTCTGATCACTCTCCTCGCCAACGTCTTCGGCGGCA
Organism: Solirubrobacterales bacterium; assembly: GCA_035535295.1. Taxonomy (GTDB): domain Bacteria; phylum Actinomycetota; class Thermoleophilia; order Solirubrobacterales; family 70-9; genus VAYN01. Next base: position 107,203 of record DATLQI010000021.1, on the reverse strand, counting down.
ACGGCGAAGGCGGCAGCGGGCTCGCGATCGCGATCGGCTCCACCGCCTGGCTCTCCTTCGGCGCGATCTACCTGGTCGGCTTCTGGTCCCTCGCCGGGCAGACGCCGGGGATGCGATTCCTCGGGGTTCGCCTGGAGGAGGGGCGTCTGCCTCCTCGGCGCAGCTTCAAGCGCCTAGTCGGCCTCGGTCTCTCGGTCCTCAGCTTCGGGATCGGGTTCCTCGGCGTCCTCTTCGGCGAGCGACGGCGCGCCTGGGAAGACCGCTTCTCGGGAGCCGGGGTGGTCTACGACGAGCGCCGCCCGGAGCCGGCGCCATGGTCACAACCGTTGGCGGACCCGTCTAGATCGGAGCCCCAGAGCGATTTGGAAGCCATCGCTGGACCGCCAGGGTAAGGGTGGCGGAGACGATCAGCAGCGAGACGTTGATCGCCAGCACCACGGCGGCGCCTAGCGCGTGCTCGATGCCGCCGCCACCGAGGGCAACGCCGAGGTAGGCGGAGGCGGGGATCGTCGTCACCGAAATCGCGACTCCAACGGCGGCGCTGGCGCGGGTCTCGAAAGAGAGCATCGCCGCGACGCCGGCCGCCAGCGCGATCAGCACCGTCGAATAATCGGTGTGGGCGAGGGTCGAGAGGCTGCTCTGCTCGACCGCGAAACCGTCGGGGAGGAGGCCGGCCCAGTTGAGCAGGGCGCTGAGCACCATCGCGGTGACGACGACCAGGCCCAGGCCGAGCACGAGGGTCGTGAAGGCACGCTGGGCGAGACCGTAACGGCGGCTGACGATGCCGACGGCGGTGGCGCAGATCGGCAGCAGGTCGGGACTGACCGCCATTGCGCCGACGATCAGGATCGAGCTCGAGGTGATGACGCCGAGGGCGGCGATCACGGCGGCGACGTTGATCAGCGCCAGGTAGCGGGCGAGCGGGCGGGAGTTGGCCCGCGCCTGGCCGATCACCTCGATCCAGGCGAACCCGTCGGAGCCGAAATCACCGTGCTGGTGGCGGTGCTGGGGCGCGATCACGTCGACCTTGCTGAGCACGTAGTCCTCGACGCCGAGCCCCAGGGCGTGGATCTCGTCGATCAAGCGGTCGGCGACGGCGGGCTCGACGTCGGCGACGAAGACGTAGGACTCCTCGGACGTTTCCGTCTCCGCCTGTCGGACGATGCGCCGCACCCCCTCGAGGTCGCGCAGCAGCGTCCCGAACTCCTCGGCCCGGTGGTGGGCGACGGAGGAGCGCAGCCTCAGCATCCGCGCCTCAGGAGACCAGCTTGAGGACCTTGAAGGAGCGGTCGCCTTTCGGCGTCTCCACGGTCACGGTCGAGCCGACCTTGGCGTCCATCAGGGCACGGCCGATCGGCGACTCGGCCGAGAGGCGCCCTTCGGCGAGGTTGGCCTCGGTCGAGCCGACCAGGGTCCACTCGTTGCTCTCGCCTTTGGACTCGTCGAGCACCTCGGCGGTGCGGCCGAAGGAGAAGAAGTCGCTGTCGAGCGCGGAGACCTCGACCACGACCGCGTTCCGCAGCCGTTCCTGTAGCCGCTTGATCTTGGTCTCCATGTGGGCCTGGTCCTCTTTGGCGACGTGATACTCGGCGTTCTCCTTGAGGTCGCCCTCCTCGCGGGCGACCTTGATCCGGGCCGCCATCGCTTTGCGGGCCGGGCCTTCCAGCTCGGCGAGTTCGGCTTTCAGCTCTTCCAGGCCCTCTTGGGTGATTGGCTCACCCTGCTGCTCCTGCGCGCTCATCCGCGAAGCGTGCCATATCTCAGTCACCGCCGTTGCCCGCGGTGAAGGCCGGGGCGAATGAGTGGACTTTGGCGCCCCCGGCCTTGCCAAGCGCTTCTAACGCGAACAGGTCCTCGATCGAGCGCAGCAGCGAGTAGGGGGTGTACTGGGCGGCGTCGGCGCCGCCCGGGGCGAGCAGGGGGGAGAGGAGCAGGGCGCCGACTTTCTTCGGGTCTTCCGGCGCCGCGGCGGGGTCGGCCAGCGGCGCCGGGTCGGCGGCGCCGAAGCTGACGATCACGAGGCCGTCGGCCTTGTAGGCCGGGGAGGCGAGGATTTCCGGCACGACTTTGGCGAGGAAGGCGTCGGCGGCTGCAGCTCCGTCGGGCGTCCCCGCGGGGCACTTGCCGCGGAATCCCGCGTTGCAGAGGTTGGGGGAGAGGTAGGAGAAGTTGGCGGTCGCGTCCGCTTTCTTCAGGTCGCCGGCGAGCTCGTCGAAGGGAACGTCGTTTTCGTTGCAGTCGCCGAGGTCGAGCAGGGTGTGGAAGAAGACGAAGGGGTTGAGGCTGGGGGAGTAACCGCCCGCGGTCTCCGCGCCCGGCGCGGCAGGGTCGGGCTGGACGCAGTTGTCCGGCTTGCCTTCGCTGTCGGTCATTCCCTCGAAGTAGCCGTGCCAGCTGTAGCGGCCGCCGACGAGTTGGTCGGCGAGGGTCAGCGTTTCGACGTCGTAGAGACATGCTTCGACCTCTGGGCAGCCGGCCTTGCTGGCCTCGGTGGGTGGTTGTCCACTGACGGCGGCAAAGCTGTTCGGCAGCGGCGCGCTGTCCAGCAGCGAGTAGTTGGTCAGCAGGACGCCCTGCGGCCGCAGCTCGCCGGAGAGGTAGGGCATCTGCGAAGTCGCTCCAAAAGCCGCCTCGTAACCGGGGCTGGCGAGGGAGACGAGGAAGACGTGCTTGACCGGCCCCGCTTCGGGCGCTTCCGGTTCGGAGGAGGGGACGACCGGCGCTTCCGGTTCGGGCGCGGGCGTGGCTGCAGGGGCGGCCGCCGGCGCGGGAAGCGGCCCGGAGGAAGCCGCTTCCGCGCTCGGCGTTGCTTCGGGGGAGGAGGTGGGTTCGAAGCTTTCTTCCGGCGCCGTGGTGGGCGCGCTGGCGACCACGGCCGCTTCCTCTTCCATCAGCGCCCGGGCGGCGGCGGCTTCCATCGGGCTGAGCCCGCCGGAGCCACTCATCCCGACGGCGACGATCCCGGAGGTGGCGACGAGGGAGGAGGCGACCAGCAGCGAGAACCGCTTGCCGGTGAGGCTGGCGGCCGCCGCCGTCGCTTTCTGCAGCAGCTTCACGCGGCCACCGCCTCGGGGGTGAGCGAGTGACCGCACTGCGGGCAGAAGCGGACGGCGGGGCCGTAGGGGGAGCCGCAGCTGGGGCAGAGCCCGGCGGCGTCGGAGCGCTCCAGCTCGAGCAGCCGCTCGACCGCGAGCAGCTCGGCGTCGACCCGCTGCAGCTCGGCCGCTTTGCGGGTGAGGACGTCGAGGCGGACGTGATCGCGGATCGCCATCTCGTAGAAGGCGCCGCCGAGGTCGGCCTGCATCACCGTGAACTTCTCCAGCAGCCGGTCGCGCTGGGCGAGCAGCTCCTTGTTCTCGGGCGGGGGCTCCGGATTCGCCGGTTTCTCCGGCGCTTTGGTCGTGAGGCTGCGCAGCCGCTCGGGGATCTGCGGCCGCCTCACGGTTCCACCCCCGAGGGCGCCGGGGCGGTGCTGCCGCCTTCGCCGCCGACGACGATCACGTCGGGCAGGTTCTGCTGCGCCTTGATGTAGTTCTCGCCCGTCTGTTCGGGGTTTTCGGCGACGATCCGGGTGTCTTCTTCTTCCTTCTGCTTGGACGCCTTGAAGTTGGTGATTTCGTGGACGTCGCCGTTGGAGGTGTGGGCGATGACCTTGCCCTCTCCTTTGGCTTTCGCTTTGTCGCCTTTGGCCGCTTTTTTCGCTTTCGGCGTGGCAGCGGTGGTCGCCGGGGCGGCCGCGACCGCCGTCGCCTGGCGCTCGCGCAGCGCCTGCAGCAGCGCGTCGCTGTTGCCCTCGCCGGAGCCTGAGCGGCCGACCATCACCCCGAGGGCGACGGCGATCGGCAGCAGCGCGAAGAAGCCGACCGCGGCGGCGCGGCTGGTCGGCGCCTGCTTCGCCGCCGGCCGCGCCAGCGGGCGCCGCGCCCGTTTGCTCATCGTCGCGAAGTAGCGCGAGGCGGGGTTGGCCCCGTTGCCGCGCCGCGCCGCACAGTTGACGCAGTAGCGCTGCTGCGGGTCCATCGCCGCCCCGCACTCCTCGCAGGGCTCGAACGCCTGCGGTTTCCGTATGACCTCCGTCATTGCTCCCCCTCCCGCCGACGGGACGATTTCCCCCCATATAGGCGTACTTTCGGCCCGTCGGCGTGGCTTTTGTGGTCCTTTCTGGCCTGCTGGCGCTTTGCGCGTGCCTCGAGGATCCGTTCGGATTCGGCGCGGTGGGCGGCGGCCTTATCCTGGGTCGTCTCGCAGCCGCTCAGGCCGGCGACCGCGAGGGTGCCGGCGAGGGCGAGGACCGCGAGCTGGTTGCGTTTAACCGAAGGCACCGCTCACGTACTCCTGGGTCCGTTGCTCGCGTGGCGAGCCGAACAGCGCGGTGGCGCTGTTGTACTCGACCAGGTCGCCGAGGTACATGAAGGCGACGTGGTCGGCGATCCGGTAGGCCTGCTGCAGGTTGTGGGTGACGATGACGACGGCGACGTCGTCGCGCAGCTTCACGATCAGGTCCTCGATCACCGCGGTCGATTTCGGGTCGAGCGCCGAGCAGGGCTCGTCGAGCAGCAGCACCTCCGGCTCGGCCGCCAGGGCGCGGGCGATGCAGAGCCGCTGCTGCTGGCCGCCGGAGAGCTTCAGCGCCGGGTGGTCGAGGTTGTCCTTGACCTCCTCGAAGAGGCCGGCGCGGTCCAGCGCGCTGTGGACCTTTGGCTCCAGCGTCTTCTTGCGAGCCCGCCGCGAGCCCTGCTCGCGGAGGACGTAGGCGATGTTGTCGAAGACGCTCATCGGGAACGGGTTCGGCTGCTGGAAGACCATCGTCACCCGCCGCCGCAGCAGGGTCGGCTCGATCTCGGTGATGTCGACGTCGTCGAGGAGGATGCGGCCGCTGAGCCGCGCCGTCGAGGTCAGCTCGGTGAGCCGGTTGAGCGAGCGCAAGAGCGTCGTCTTGCCGCATCCCGAGGGCCCGATCAGCGCCAGGACCTCGCCCTGGCGGACCGGCAGCGAGACGCGTTTGACCGCCTCTTTGGCCCCGTAGTGGACCGAGACCTCGTCGATCTCCATGCGTCGGATCGAGAACTGGGGCGCGCCTACCGAGCGCTTGGCGGTGGTGAAGCCGCTCTGCTGGGGGGCATGGCCGTTACCGGCTGCGGGCGGCAGCACCTCCGTCGCCGGCTCCGGGTCCAGCTGCAGCCGCCGGATCGGCGGCGGTGAGGTCAGTGACTCCACGTTCCTACCTTTCTCGCGCGGCGATGGACGACGTCGACGGCCGCGTTCAGGGCCAGGACCATCAGCAGCAGGACGAAAGCCGCCGCGTAGGCTTTCTGCGGCTGGTTGAGGTTCCCGGTGGGGGAGGCCTCGTAGACGAAGTTGGTCAGGGTGGTGCCGGCCCCGCGCAGGTAGTCGAAGGGGAAGCCGACGCCTTCGACCGGGGCGAAGTTCTGGGTGGCGCCGAGGAGGACGACGATGATCGCGGTGTCGCCGATGATCCGGCCGAGGCCGAGCATCGCCCCCGTCGCCACCTGCGGGCGGCAGGTGGGGAGGAGGATGCGGCGGGTCGTCGCCGCCTTGGTCTTGCCGACGGCGTAGGAGGCCTCGCGGACGTGGCGCGGGATCGAGTTCAGCCCCTCGCGGACGCTGGCGACGATCAGCGGCAGCGCCACCAGCGAGAGCATCGCCGAGGCGGCGAAGAAGGAGCGGCCGAAGACGACCCCTTCGGAGGTGCGGCTGAGGAAGCCGAGCGCGGTCGAGGAGAAGATCACGGTGCCGAAGAGGGCGAGGACGATCGAGGGGATGCCGGCGATCGCCTCGATCGTCATCTCGGTAACGCGGGCGAGCGGCGCCGGGCGGCCGTACTCGACCAGCCAGACCGCGAGCGCGATCCCGGTCGGCAATGCCACGGCAATCCCCATCACGGCGACGATCAGGGTCCCGAAGAGGGCGTCGGAGAAGCCGCCGCTTTCGGCCTCGGAGAAGCCGGCCGCGGCGGGGGTCCAGAGCATCTCCGGGCGCAGGAACTTGATCCCCTGGACCAGCAGGTAGACGACGATCGCGACCGCGATCGCGCAGAAGAGCAGGCCCAGCGCCCAGCAGATCGCGAGGCCGACGCGGTCGGCGAGGGCCCAGGTGGCGGTGCCCTCGACGGCGCCCTTGTCCTTACCCTCCTTGCCTTTCAGCAGCAGCATCACGCCGTCCCGTATTTGCTCATCGCCCGGCGGGCGAGGTAACCGGTGAGGGAGAAGGTCGCGGCCGAGAAGAGCAGGACGGCGGCGATCGCGAACAGGGTCGCGTTGGCCGGCGGCGAGCTCAGCTGGTCGATGTTCTTGACGATCGTCGGGGCCAGCGGCCGCGAGGGCTCGTAGACGAAGATCAGGCCGTCGGCCGGGTTGGGGGCGAAGCCGACCGAGCCGGAGATCATCGCCAGCATCACCGCCTCGCCGATCGCCCGCGCGACCGCCAGCACGGTGCCGGCGACGATCGCCGGGCGGGCGCTGCGGACGCCGATCTTCCAGGTCGTGCGCCAGCGGTTGACGCCGAGCGCCAGCGAGCCCTCGAGCCAGCCCGGTTTCACCGCCCGCAGGCCGTCGCTGAAGATCGAGACCATGATCGGCGCGATCATCACCGTCAGCACCAGGGTCGCCGCCAGGAGGCTGTAGCCGGTGAGCGAGATGACGCCGGCGACCGAGGCCTTCTGGGTCTCCGTGACGAGGTGGTTGCCGATGAAGGGGACGAGGACGACGACCCCGATCAGGCCGTAGATCACCGAGGGGACGCTGGCCAGGAATCTGATCACCGGCTGCAGCACGTCGCTCATCCACCGCGGCGCGAACTCGACGATGAAGACGGCGACGAAGAGGGCGCAGAAGAGGGAGATGAGGACGGCGCCGCCGGTGATCAGCAGCGTGCTCCAGAGCAGCGGCCAGGCGTGGAAGGTGTAGACGTATTCGAGGCCGTTCTGGCCGGAGAGGAAGATCGCGTTGAGCTGGTCGTCGACGTTGCCGCCGGGGCCGAACCAGGCGAGCCCGTTGTGCGAGAACGAGGGCCAGGCGCGGACGAGGACGGTGGCGATCATCGCCAGCAGCAGGCCGACGACGGTGCAGACCAGCGCGCCGAGCATCCGCTCGACGCGCCGGTCGGACCACTTCGGCCCGTACTCCGTTTCGAACTGCTCCTCCAAGGCCTACTTCTTGTTGAAGGCGGGGACGCCGCCGGCTTTGGAGATGACCGAACCGGCGAGCTTGCTACGCCGCGCCCAGTCGACGAACTTGAGCAGCGCTTTCGGGCTCTGGCTGCCGTCGCCCGGGAGGACGAGGAACAGGTAGCGCGAGAGCGGGTACTTCAGCGGCTCGACGCTGATCTTGCCCGGGACGCAGGGAACGCCGTTGACCTTGAGGGGCTTGAGGCCCTTCTTCTGCCAGGCGAGGCCGGCGTAGCCGATCGCGTTCGGATCCTGCTTGACCGCGTTGACGACGAGGCCGTCGGCGGTGAGGGCGTTGACGTTGGACGCGGGCGGCTCGTTGCCGAGCACCGCCTGGAGGAAGAAGTTGTAGGTCCCTCCGTTGGTGTCGCGGCCGACCGGGTCGATCGTCGTGGTCAGGTTAGAGCCCCCGACCTGGCTCCAGTTGGTCAGCAGGCCGCGATAGATGTCGTGGGTCTGCTGGATGGTGATGTTGCTGAGGCTGTTCTTCGGGTTGACGTCCATGCAGAGGCCGTCGAGGAACATCTTGATGTAGGTGGTCCCGGCATCGCTGGGGAGGGGGGTACGGGCCTGCCCCGCGAACTGGCTGGTCCCGTTCTGGACGTCTTTGACGCCGGCGTTGCCGCCGTTGGCGGTGTAGACGAAATGGACCTTCTTGTTGACCTTCTTCGTGTAGGTGGCGAAGAGGGCCTGCAGCACGGGCTGCGCGGCTACGGAGCCGGACCCGATCAGGGTCACGGCACCGGCCGACGCCGGCGCGGCGAGCCCCAGGAGGGAGATCGCGGCTATGGCGAGGGTCTTGCTTCTCATGCGGGGTTGAGTCCTTTCCTGCCGGGTAACTGAGTTTGTTGACCAGCTTGGTCGCGAAACCGTAGCAGCTTCTGTACTTTATTGACTCACTTAGTCAATAAAGGCCGCCGAGGGCACCGATGAAAGCCGCGCGGAGGCCGCAGACATGGAGGACCAATTGCTGAAGAGAAGACTGTCCACCCCCCGAGCCGCGACCGTCGTCGTGCTTGCGGCGGCCGTCGCCGTCTCGGTCACGGTGGTGCCCTCGGTCGCCCAGTCGTTCCTGACCAGCCAGAAGGCAGCGAAGGTGTTCGTCACGAACAAGAAGGCGTCGAAGCTCTACCTGAAGAAAAAGGCGGCCTCGAACCTGTTCGTGGCGAAGGCGACGGCGCCGAAGCCGCCGGTCGTCGGGATCGCCGCCGGCACCGCCCAGTTCGGGCCCGTCTCGGCGACCACCGCTGGCTTCATCCCGACCGCGTTCACCTCGTTCGCGACCAAGGCCGAAGTCAGCTCGGCGATCATCACCTTCTCCGGGCAGGGCACCTGCACGGCGTCCAAACCGGGCCCGGACCAGGCCTGCCCGATCCAGATCCTGGTCGACGGCCAGGCGACCGGGAAAGTGAACTTCCTGCCCTCGACGGCGGGCTCGCCGACCCCGGTGCCGATCCTCAACACGGTCGTGCAGACGGCGGTGCTGACCAAAGGCGGCCACACGATCGCGGTCCAGTACGCGGGGGCGAAAAACGTCACCTTCACGCTGAAAAGCTGGAACCTCGCGGTCGAGGCCTACCCGCAGCCCGACGAACCGCTGCAGTTCGAAGACGACAGCAGCTCCAAGAAAGGCAGCTGACGCGAAAGAGCCCGGACCCGTCTTCTCGACGCGGTCCGGGCTCAGGTTTCGCAGCCGGGACACTCAGCGCTGTCGGCCATGGCTCAGCGCTGGGGGCGGGGGAGGCCGTCCCCCAAGATCAACCGCGCCCGGTAGAAGAGCGCCTCGTCGGCCCCGTCCAGCGCCGACTCCCGGTTGTCCGCCTGCGTGGTCCGGTTCTGCCCGGTCCCGGCCGGGTAGTCGTCCCGCACCAGCCCGGTCAACCGGCCCCTCGAGCGGAACGTCGTAGTCGCAACTCGTTTGGTCACTCTGTCTCCTTTCTTGCTTTGTGGACCAACTAAGTCAAGAATAACAAAAGGCGGAGAGTGCGGGAGTGATGGGTCCAAGGGGGAGAGAATGCGCCTCAAATCCCTTAGGTATGAGTGAGCAGCGACCAGCTCTACAAAGTCGCCTACGACGAGGCGGTGCGAGCTCGTTCAGAGCAGCAGGCCGTCATCGAGAGCTTTCGAACGCGAGCGGGCCTGCTTTTCTCAGTCTCCGCCATCGCGACCTCCTTCTTGGGAGCTCAAGCTTTGCGAGGTGGCCGACTGAATCTCTCGTCGTCCTTGGCCCTTCTCTGCTTCGTCGCTGTTGCCGCGGCTTCGCTTGCCGTCCTCTGGCCGCGAAAGTGGGAGGGAGGGGCTGATCCGCGCGAGGTGATCGAGACCTATATAGAGGCGCCGGAAGTCGCCCCGATCGAAGAGCTACAGAGGGACCTCTCTATCTACATCAACGACAGCTGCGAGGAGAACCGAGAAGGTCTGAGGCAACTCGCAGTGCTCTTTCAGGCGGGTAGTGCCCTGCTGACCCTCGAGGTTGCCTTCTGGATGATCGCCATCGCGGCGGCCTACTAGGATTTCCACGATGGCGGAGCAGAGAAAAAGAACTTCCAGGGTGCAGCCGAAAAGAGGGCCGAGCCCGATCGTCGTGGAACCTGGAATGACTTTCGGCGAGGCGTTGAGGCTTTTGCTTCCTCGCCGTTGGCGAGAGCGTTTAGCTTCTCGCGAACACTCCGCTTAGACGAGAATCGCGTTGAAGGGTGGCGAGTTGGGGCGGGGCGTCACCCGGCAAGAAGACGCCCCACCCCGTCGCCCCTTCAGACGGCTGCAGGTAGGCCTGCGTCGCCGCCGTCGTGAGACCCGAGGGGAGTCGAGGCCCCGTCGGGATTGGACGGCGACGAACCGTTGAAGCTTTTGGCCTGGATCGGGCGCAGGTAGGCGATCTGCCCCTCGCGCAGCTCGAGGCGCTGCAGCTCGGCGCGGGTCAGCTGCGCCCAGACCTCGGTCCCGTCGGAGAGGACGAGCTCGACCCGCACCTCGAAACCGAGGGTGACGATCCGCTGGACCAGGCCCTCCTGGGTGCGCTCATCAGCGTCCAGGACGACCTCCATGTCGTGCGGGCGCACGAAGTGGTCGCCGAGCTGGTTGACCTCGCCGACGAAGCTCATCACGAACTCGTTGGCGGGGTGCTCGTAGAGCTCGTCGGCGGTGCCGGACTGCTCGACCCTGCCCTCGTTCATCACCACGAGCTGGCCGGCGACGTCCATCGCCTCCTCCTGGTCGTGGGTGACGAAGATCGTCGTCACGTGCATCTCCTCGTGGAGGCGGCGCAGCCAGGTCCGCAGGTCCTTGCGGACCTTGGCGTCGAGGGCGCCGAACGGCTCGTCGAGCAGCAGCACCTGTGGCTCCACCGCCAGCGCCCGGGCCAGCGCCATCCGCTGCCGCTGCCCGCCCGAGAGCTGGGAGGGGAAGCGGCCGGCGAGGCCGTCGAGCTGGACCAGTTCCAGCAGCTCGTGGACGCGAGCCGAGGTCTTCGTCTTGTCCCACTTGCGGATCTTCAGCCCGAAGGCGACGTTGTCGTACACCGTCATGTGCTTGAAGGCGGCGTAGTGCTGGAAGACGAAGCCGACGCCGCGCTGCTGCGGCGGTTTGCGGGTGGCGTCGTCGCCGTTGATGGTGACCTGGCCGGAGTCCAGGTCCTCGAGCCCGGCGATCGCCCTCAGCAGGGTCGACTTGCCCGAGCCACTGGGCCCGAGCAGAGCAGTCAGGGACCCGTCCGGGACCTCGATCGATACGTCGCTGAGGGCCTGAAAGTCACCGAAGCTCTTGTTTGCTCCCTCGACTGAGATTCCCATCAGGCGTCCTCCTTTCGTTTCAGCAGGTTCATTGCGAACAGGGTGAGTAGCGCCAGCAGCGCCAGCACCAGGGAGGCGCCATAGGCGCCGGTTGAGTTGAAGTTGGCGTACTGCTTCTCGACGAACAGCGGCAGCGTCTGGGTCTGGCCGTTGATCGAGCCGGAGACGATCGTCACCGCGCCGAACTCGCCCAGCACGCGGGCGGTGGTGAGAACGACGCCGTAGGCGACCCCCCAGCGGATCGACGGCAGGGTGATCTTCCGAAAGGTCTGCCAGGCGTTGGCGCCGAGGGTCTGGCCGGCCTGCTCCTGGTCGGTGCCGATCTCCTGCAGCACCGGCACCGTCTCGCGGACGACGAAGGGCAGCGAGACGAAGATGCTGGCGAGGACCATCCCCGGCACCGAGAAGAGGATCTTGATTCCTTCTTCACCGAGGAAGGCGAACCAACCGCCGGTCCCGTAGAGGAGGTAGAGCGAGAGGCCGATGACGACCGGGGAGACCGCGAACGGGAGGTTGATGACCGCGTCGATAAACGGGTTCAACTTCGACTTGTGGCGGACCAGCAGCAGCGCGCAGCCGATCCCGAAGATCGTGTTCAGCGGCACCGCGATCACGACCATCAGCAGGCTCAGCTTCAGCGCGTGCAGGCCGTCGGGGGAGGTGACCGCGTCGAGCGGCGGGCCGATCCCTTCTTCGAAGGTCTTGTAGAAGATCATCACCAGCGGGATCAGCAGCAGCATCGTCAGGTAGCCGAGGCCGAGGAACCGCAGGCCCCAGCGGCTGGCGGGATTGGTGGCCATCAGGCACCGCCTCCCGAAACGTCCTTGTTCTCGACCGCGACGACGAAGTCCGTCGAGCCGCGGTCATGTCGGATCGCCCAGCGCTGGATCAGCGAGACGGAGGCGAGCAGGAGCAGCGAAGCGACCAGCAGCACCACCGAGACGGCAGCGGCGCCGACCTCGTTGCCGGACTCGACCTGATTGCGGATGAAGACCGAGGAGACGGTCGTATCCGGGTTGCCGCCGGCGAAGAGGAGGACCGAGCCGAACTCGCCGAGGGCGCGGGCGAAGGCCAGCGCGACTCCGGCGGCGAGGCCCGGCAAGAGGTTGGGGAAGATGATGCGGCGGAAGATCGTGAAGTTGCCGGCCCCCAGCGAGGCCGCCGCGGCCTCCATCTCGCGGTCCATCTCCAGCAGCAGCGGCTGCACGGCGCGGACGACGAAGGGCAGGGTGACGAAGCAGAGGGCGACGACGATGGCGGTCCGGGTGAAGGCCAGGTCGATCCCGAGCGGACTGTCGGCGCCGTAGAGCGTCAGCAGGATGAGGCTCGCGACGATCGTCGGCAGCGCGAAGGGAAGGTCGATGACAGCGTTGATGATGCTCTTGCCCGGGAACTTGTCGCGGACGAGGAGCCAGGCGAGGATCGTGCCGAAGAAGCCGTTGACGACGACGACGATCAGCGAGCAGACGACCGTCAGCTCGAGCGACTTCTTCGCCAGCGGCGAGGTCACCTGTTCCCAGAAGTGGCCGAGGCCGAGGGAGAAGGCTTCGCTGGCGACGGCGGCCAGCGGCAGCAGCACCATCAAGCTCAGATAGAGCATGACCATGCCGCCGCCGAAGCCGACGCCGAGACCGGGCAGGCGGATGCCTGCCCGGTGCTGGCTGGGAGCGGGGAGGTTTGCCGGGTGTGCCTCCATCAGCCGCTCGTCGAGACCCCGAGTTCCTTCTCGATCTCGGCGACCGAGCCGGTTTCGTCGTCGAAGAACTCGTCGTTGACTTTGCCCCAGCCGCCGAAGTCAGCGATGTGGAACAGGTCTTTCGGGGTCGGGAACTGCTTCTCGTCGACGAGTTTCGGGTTGACCGGCCGGTAACCGTTTTCGGCCCAGATTTCCTGTCCTTCATCGGACCAGATGAAGTCGAGGAAGTCCTGCGCGGCAGGCTCCGGGGCGTCTTTGGTGACGGCGATCGGGGTCTCGATCAGGAGCGTCGCCGGGGGCACGACGTACTCGACGTCTTCGCCCTCCTCTTCGGCCTTGATCGCCTCGTTCTCGTAGCTGAGGAGGACATCGCCCTGGCCCTGGGTGAAGGCCGAGAGCGCGTCGCGACCGCTGCCCGGCTGGGCGACGGTCTTCTCGAGCACGGTGCGGACCTCGTCCAGCGCCTGGTCGGGCGACTTGCCGGCCTCGATCGCGTTGCCGTAGACGGCCATGATGTTCCAGCGGGCCGAGCCCGAGCTGAACGGGTTGGGGGTGATGATCTCGACGTCCTTGCTCTGCAGGTCGTCGAAGGTCTCGAGGCCCTCGGGGTTGCCCTTGCGGACCACGAAGACCACGACCGAGTTCTGGGCGATGCCCTTGTACTTGTTCTGGTCCCAGTCTTTGGCGACGATTTCGCCTTCTTCGACGAGCCGTTCCATGTCGCCGGCCTGGGAGAAGTGGACTACCGATGCGGGCTGTCCCGCGGCGACGGCACGGCTCTGGTCGCCGGAGGCGCCGAAGGAGTTGCTGAAGCTGACGCCGGAGCCTTTGGAGCTTTCTTCGAAGGCGGGCTCGAGCGCTTCGGTGTAGACGGCTTCGGGGGTGGAGTAGCCGACCACGTCGAGCTTGCCGCCGCCGCTGCCGCCCGAGGCGCCAGTGGCGTCGTCGTCACCTCCGCCGCATCCAGCGGCAAAGACTGCGAGGAGCAGTACGAGAAGAGCGGCGGGGAGGCCGACCTTCACGCTGCGCCGCCGGGTAGTGCGAGCGTTCCGCATCTAAAAGTTTCCTTCCTATGTCGACTAACTTACGTTCTTGAGCAACTTACTGCTCAATGAGGCGGGCACAGTAGCACAAAGTCGACCGAGAAAGTCCGGAATCCTGATCTGGATTCCTGGGATTTGAGTCAAGAATCCCTTTTCGGCATAGGATGCAGCGATGCCAGTCGACGCCGTCCGCACCCCGGACGAGCTTCTGGAAGGGCTGCCGGACTACCCGTTCGAGTCCCGCTATCGCGAGCTCGACGGGCTGCGACTGGCGCACCTCGACGAGGGAGAGGGGGAGCCGGTCGTCTTCTTCCACGGCGAGCCAACTTGGTCGTTCCTCTGGCGCAAGGTGATCCCGCCGGTGCGTGACGCCGGCTACCGCTGCATCGCCCCCGACTACGCCGGATTCGGCCGCTCCGACAAGCCCACCGACGTCGGCTGGTACACCTACGACCGCCACGTCGAGCTGATGGCGGCGCTGCTGGAGGAGCTCGACCTGCGCAACGCGACCGCGGTGGTCCACGACTGGGGCGGGCCGATCGGGCTGCGGCTGGCGGTCGAGCACCCGGACCGGATCAGCCGCCTGGTGATCATGGAGACCGGCCCCTTCACCGGCCACCAGAAGATGAGCGAGGTCTGGCTCGCCTTCCGCGAGTTCGTTCGCAACAGCGACGAGGTCCCGGTCGGGATGCTGGTCCGCGGCGGCTGCAAGAACGATCCGGGCGACGAGGTGATCGCCGCCTACGAGGCCCCTTATATAGACGGCCCCTCGAAGGCCGGCGCCCGCGCCTTCCCGCTGATCCTCCCGACCGAGCCCGACGCCCCCGGCGCCGCCGAGGGCAAACGGGTCGCCGACGCCCTGCGCGAGGACGAGCGGCCGGCGCTGGTCCTCTGGGCCGACTCCGACCCGGTCCTGCCCTTCGCGGTCGGCGAGCGCGTCTCCTCGCAGCTCAACTTCCCGCCGCCGCGTCCGGTCGAGAACGCGGGGCACTTCCTGCAGGAGGACGCGGGGCCGGAGATCGGCGCGATCATCGCCGATTGGCTTGGGTGAGGGACCCGGGGGTGGGGGTCGGCGGACAACAGCGGGGAGGGTCCGGCGACCCCCACCCCCGGGTCCCTAGCCGGGCCGGTTGATCAGGTCGCTCATCTCCTCGTGGGAATAGCTGTGGAGGAGCTGGAGGCGGCGGGGAGGCTCGTTCCCCTCGAGCCAGGTGACGGTGCCGGGCCAGTAGGAGTTCGGTGGGGTTCCGGGCTGGTGGAAGGCGGAGGCGAAGACCCAGCTGCCGGTGTTGTGGAGGCGGCCGCCGCCCGGGAGGAGCCACTCGGGTTCGTCGGGGAGGGGGCCGCCGCGGTGGGTGTGGCCGGTGATCACGTGGACGTCGTCGAGGCCGAGGCGCGCCGCCATCTCGCTCGCGGCCTCGACGCCGCTGCGGAAGATCGCCCGCGTCGTCACGTCGGGTTGGAAGTCGGCGCGGAGGAGCCCGTTGAGGGCGCCGATCGCCAGGGGGAAGCTGGCACGCGCGGCCCGGGCGCCGAGCGTCTGCTTCCGCGTTTCCCCGGCAAGGACCTCCCAGGCTCGCTCGAAGGGCCCGTTGCGGCGACGCCGGATCGGCAGCACTTGGGCAAGGCCATAGGCGAGTCCATATAAGGGGCGCAGCACCCGTTCGTATTCGCTCGGCGTCATCCGCGTCGGTAGCGGGCCGGCGAAGCGGGCCATCAGCGCCGCGGCGATGCACTCTGCCCGCGGCAGGGTGAGGTGGACGTCCATGTAATGGCCGTGGGTGGCATAGACGTCATCGCGCAGCCAGACGCCGGGGTAGGCGATCTGCAGCCGGGTCCGTCCCAGCCATTCGTCGAGCAGTGCCGCTGGTCCTGGGGAGGGGGCGTGGTGGTGCTCGAGGCCGAGGGGCGGGCCGCCGGCGATCGAGAGGTCGTCGAGCAGCGGCTCGGCCAGGCGGTGGTCGTGGTTGCCTGGGACCAGCGTCACCTCGGCCTCCCCCAGCGCTTCCCCGAGCTCCTCGAAGAAGGCCCGGGAGCACGCCAGTGACGGCCCGACTGGGAGGTTCCGCAGCTCGACGACGTCGCCGAGGAGGACGAGATGGTCGGCTCCGGCGATCTCCTCGAGCAGGATCCGCCGCACCGCCGGGTCGCGCAGCACGTCCTCGTCGGAGGCGACGCCGAGGTGGAGGTCGGAGATGATCGCCGTCCGCACTCGCCCTTTCTACCGGAGAACGTTTGGCTGACCAGCCAGTCTGGGTACGATTTTCGGATGCACGGGTTCTCAGAGGAGCAGTTCGCCCCTGTCAACGAGGGAATCGAGCTCTGCTACCAGGAGATGGGGAACCCCGACGGGGAGCCGCTGCTGCTGGTAATGGGCTTGGCGACGCAGATGATCGCCTGGAGCGAGGAGTTCTGCGGGATCCTCGCCGAGCGCGGCCTCCGCGTCGTCCGCTTCGACAACCGCGACATCGGCCGCTCGACCAAGCTCCGCGACGCCGGCGCGCCCGGCACGCTCGACATGCTGATCGGCCGCCGCGGCAGCGCCCCCTACCTGCTGCACGACATGGCCGCCGACACCTTCGGCCTGATGGACCACCTCGGGATTGAGTCCGCCCACCTAGTCGGCGCCTCGATGGGCGGGATGATCGTCCAAACCGCCGCGATCGAGAACCCCGCCCGCGTCCGCTCGCTCGTCTCGATCATGTCGACCACCGGCAGCCGCCGCGTCGGCCACCCCAGCTACAAAACCTTCGGCCTCCTGCTCGGCAACCCGCCGCGCGAGCGCGAGGCGGCGATCGAGCGCGTCGTCAAGACCTTCAAGGTGATCGGCTCCCCCGGCTACCCCTTTGAAGAGGAGCGGATCCGCGAGATCGCCGCCCTCTCCTTCGACCGCGGCCACAGCGAGGCCGGAATCGCCCGCCAGCTGCACGCGATCACCGCCTCCGGCGACCGCACTGCCGCCCTCCGCAAGCTGCGCCTCCCCGCCGCCGTCATCCACGGCAAAAACGACCTCCTCGTCAACCCCTCCGGCGGCCGCGCCACCGCCAAGGCGATCCCCGGCGCCCGCCTGAAGCTGATCGACGGCATGGGCCACGACATGCCCCGTGCCCTCTACCCGACCTTCGTCGAGGAGATCGTCGGCAACGCGGCCCGGGCATCGAAGCCCGCATCTGTCTCAGTCCCCCTATAGCGGGGCCTCAGACAGATTCACAAGGGAGGAGTGCGGCTGAGAGGAGTCGAACCTCCACGGGCTCTCGCCCACACGGACCTGAACCGTGCGCGTCTACCAGTTCCGCCACAGCCGCGCGGGAGAGGCAATTTACCGGTTGCGCCCCCCGCGCCTCTCCCCGCCTTGCGGACCTTTCATGTGACCGACGTCTCGCGCCCCCACCCTCCGGCTCGCTAAAATGCCCTGCATCCTCGCCGCTATCGTCTAGGGGACTAGGACGCCGGATTCTCAGTCCGGAAACCGGGGTTCGAATCCCCGTAGCGGTATCTCAGATGTAGAGCCAAACGCCGCCTTAAGAGGCGGCGCTTTCGTGCGAGGGCAACGGAGGGGGCAAAGTCTCGACCTTGGTGGCGCGTGACGGCCGCCTGCGGGCTAGGCTCGCTGGTGAACGACCTGGGTCGACAACCACCCGTTGACGTCATCCGAACGCTTGCCGCGGAGGTCGGATTCGGCTGCCCGGTCGAGGGTTGCGGCAGCCCCTACTTGACTTGGCACCATTTCGACCCACCCTGGGCCGAGCGCCATCATCACGACCCAGCAGGAATGATCGCCCTCTGCCGCGAGCACCACGCTCAGGCTGACGCTGGAGCCTTCACGCGGGAGCAGCTGCGTGAGTTGAAGCGGGCGGGCCGTGATCGCGCCCACTTGTTGCAGGGCCGCTTCAACTGGATGCGCGAGGAACTACTGGGCGTGATCGGCGGCAATTTCTACGTCCGGGTGCCGATCGCGGTGCAGATCGAGAACGTGCCCGTCATCTACTTCAACCGCGATGACTCCGGTCGGCTTTTGCTGAATGTGAACATGCCGTCGATGGCCGCCGAGCCTCGAATGGTCATGGTCGACAACCTCTGGATTACCCCCGGCGCCGACGAGGCCGAGATTCGATGCCCGCCGTCAGGCCGGCTGGTTGAGGCGAAGTACCCGAATGGTGACCACCTGAAGGTCGAGTTCCGCGAGATCCAGACTGCCGATGACTTCGAAGAGCGCTACCCGCTTCCCTCCTTGCCGCGCGATGTTGTCGAGCGCCTGGAGCGAAGCGGCTTTCCCATACCCGATCTTTCCCACCGCGACTCGATCAAGAGTGCGGGCATCCAGTTCCCGGTTGCTGCCGTGGAGGTCACGCTAAAAGTTGCTGGTACCGGCCTCGACTTTGGCCCCCGAGCGAGCGAAATCGCAGGAAGTCAAATTGCCGGGTCATGGATAATCGACGGAGCGGTTGGCATGCAGATCGGTGAGCCGGGAGAACGTGTTGGAGATCCCGGTGGGCCTCATTAATGAGTCCGTTGGCCTGATTGCTGATCCTAAAGAGAGAGGCAGAACCTGACCCTCCTTGTCGCAGCACTGGTTTCAGACGCCTTGATCCTCGTCTCGGATCAGCGCCTAACGGATGTCAAAACCGGGCGGCCCGTTACCGACCGAGCGAACAAGGCTGTTGCCGATCTGCGCTCTCCGCAAGCCGCGTTCGCCTACACGGGAATCGCGGAGGTTGCCGGCAAGCCGACGGACGAGTGGATCATGGAGACGATGGCCGAAGGCGATAATCGTGAGGACTCTCTCGTTCGCCTTCGAGACGTTGGGACCCGAGAGTTCGCTTCGGTTCCTTTGAACCGGGCGATTAAACGCCTCGCAATAATCGGCTGTGGGTGGGGGGTGATGAAGTCAGGCCCCGGAGAGTTGGAGCCGTACGTCGCCCTCGTATCGAACTTCGCCGGGCGTCGGAGCTGGTTGCCGAAGGCGGAGGACTCCTTCGAGCTTCGCTGGTTCTACCCCCACCGAGACAGACACGGAATCTTCCGGGGTGGTCCGCCCGTCGGCGCTTGGACGGCTGGCCAGGTTTTCTCCCGCTCACGGAGTGAACGGCTGATTCGTCAGATCACGCGGGGTTTGGCACGTACCCCCTCGGTCGCTGTCTCTGCTCGCATTGTGGCCGAGGCTGTGCGTGACTTCGCCAGCTCAAATACCAGCGTTGGCAAGGGGTTGGTGGTCATTTCAGTCCCTAGGCCAGTGCCTGGGCAAGAGGGAGGAATCTCGTCGCCAACGCCCCCGGTTGCTCCGCGGGGACTCGCTGACCATTTCAAGGCGTGGTCGTCAATGTCGGGGGAGATGAGCTTCCTTTACCTGCCCCCTGACCTTTCGGCGCCGCCCGCGTCCTATGGCCCGATGGTTATCGACGAGGGGATGCAGATCAAAGGAATAGAGATGTGGGTGGGGGAGGAGCCGCCGTGGTGGAAAAATTAACAGTCACAAGTTGTCGCCTCCTTCGCTTCTTGCCGGTGCAGCGAAATATGGGTTATGAGCGCTGTCGGGCGCGGCGGTGGGCCTGAAGGCCGGTGCGGGGTGCGACGGTCAGCCAGTGGCACTCAGCAGGGGCGCCGTCCGTAGGTTCGTTGCGGTAGATCAGGCGAAAACGGGGCTTCGCTTTGTGAGTCGGGATGTCGAACCGAACCCGGCGGCAGTTGGCCAGCTCGGGATGGAGGCCCGGACCCATCAGCTCGCCGATGAACGGGTTCCACTTGCATTCGACCAGCAGCTCGGCGATGCGACGCTTCAGGGCTTCGGCTTCGTCTTTGCCGGCTTGGTCACTATCGGCGGCCGGAGTGGTCAGTTCCGCAACGTCGTCAAGGACGCCGTTGGCGAAGGTCACGCCCACTGCGCCGGGCGCTTTGCCGGTCATTCCTCGGCGGGGATCTCGATGCCTAGTTTGGCCAGCGCCTCGGCGCCGTCTTCTTTGTGATCGACGGCGCCGCTGCGGATGCGCTCGGCGGCGACGGCCGCAGCTTCGTCGTCGGCGCGGCGCGACTCGAAGGTTTCGGCCATCTCGTCGATCCTCGAGTTCATCGTCCGCATCTGCTCTTCGAGCCGATGCAGCTTGTCTTGGACATGGTCCGATCTTCTGGGAAGAAGAGGCATCTCAACAAGGCTACCTCGCGCGTCCGATGCCTCAGGGGCGGGCCGAAAGCGTGTCCCGAAATATGTCCCCGACTCCACTGAACGGAATCCAACTCGACTGAACTATCTGGACGGAGTCATTCTGGATCGCCGCAAACGACTCCCAGAGGCAATTCTCAGTCCGGAAACCGGGGTTCGAATCCCCTTAGGGTATGGACTGACCGGTTTGCTGGCGTTACAAGAAAGTTTCTTTAACGCTTTAGAGTCATCATGTGACGGCCCGCGCTCATTCGTATGTCGATTCGGTGAGCGGTTGCGTCCATCTGACCCTGCGGGGGGGCGATGCCGAGTTCGAGGAGCTCGTTCGCGCCGCTCGCCTCGGGCCTCGCGAGCAGTCTTTCAAGCAGGATCTCTACTTATACGCCTGGGAAAGGCACCGGCACCTGGTCCTGCACGAGTGGGCGCACGTCCTGCAACTGCTCAGCTATCCCGCCCTCTACCTGCGAGCGGTCAGGGGCGGGAAAACGATGGTCGCCCCCGCCTTCTACCTCAGCGCGAACCCAGCGTCCTACCCGTTGCCGCTGACCTTCCAGATGGACGAGGACTGGGCTCTTTCCTCGCTGCTGAGCACGGTCGCGGTCCGCGCCGTGGTGAGGGAGGACGGCGTTGAGCTCAAGGCGGTCGAGGACAGTGTGAGGCGGGGGGTGCTCACCGAGCGCGACCTGGTCGAGGGAGATGCCACCGTCTTCCAGTACCGGGCGGAGGTCGCCGGCCGCGGGCTCGGCCGCGCCTTCCGCCGCTGGCTGCGCGAGCAGCCGCGCTACACCCGACTCTTCTCGTTTCTCGCGATTCACTTCGGCGACGATGCGGCATTGCGGCTGCTGCCGATAATGGTCAGGGTCGCGTTCCGCTCGACGCGGCCGCTCGACACCTTCTTCGGCAGTTTCGCGACGATCATGCACGAAGGCGCGGACTTCTTCGAACGCCTCGAGATGGACGACGAGGAGCTCGAGGAGCTCCTCTTCGCCGACCTCCGGTCGAAGCACGGGAGCGTCGCCGCCGACAAGCTCTCGATGCAGAGCCCGGAGTGGGAAGACCCCTATGGAGCGATCGATCCCGAGACCTTTGCGGAGATCGTGCGGAGGTATCCGCAGCTGCCGGTCGCTCCCCTGACCAAGCTCGACCTCGAAGGCGAGGACGACCAGCGGGGAGTGGCACGGGAGGCGCTGCGATACCCGGAGCGCTTCTTCGACCGCCGCAAGCGTTCCTATGACCCGCGCCTGCAGGACTACCTGCCGCCAGCCATCACGATCGCCCTCGACGACCCCGACTTCCCCCAGGGCTCGACGCTGCTGGCGCTGGCGCCGGTCTTGGGGCGGACGCAGGTACCGGGCCTGGACGGCATCTCCTACAGCGAGATGACGAGCCTCTGGCTGAAGAGCAGGTGGGTGTGGCGGGAGATCCTCTCGGGCAAAGCGGGGCCTAACCCGAAGTGCCCTCACCTCTCCTGCGCCTACAACTCCACCGGCCTTTGCCGTGGATGGATCAAAGTGCCGTCGCAGCCCGAGGCCTGCGAGTTCCCCGACTTCTTCGCCCAGACCACCCGGCACCGTGTCAAAGCCGACGGGACCACGCTCGAACCACTCATCGCCGGAGGAAAGGAATGACGATGGACCTGATCATCGAAGGCCAGCCCGAGGAACTGGAGTGGCTGCGCAGGGAAATCGAGCAGGCGCTCGGGGGCGAGGCCCAGCTCGAAGCCGTTGCGGACGAGGACGACGAGGAGATGAAGGAACCACTGCTGATAGCCCTGATCGTCGCTCTGGGAGGGCCGAAGATCGTCGAAGGGGTGAAGGAGATCGTGGAACGCCGCTACGAGCACAAAGAGGAGATGCGACGCCTCGAGGTGCAACTGCACGAAGGGGAGATGAGCCACGAGTACAAGCTGGCGAAGCTCGACTTCCAGCTGGTCTCCGAGGACGGCAGCAAGCGGCCGATCGCCGAAGAGGACCTCGAGGGGCTGCGGGCCGATGCTGCGTGAGCTCGACATTCCAGCCGACTGGGTCGCCTCGGGGAACATGGGGGCGCTGGAGCAGATGCTCGGCTCGGCGGTCGATCCGGAGGAGGCGCGCGAGCTCCAGGGCACGATCTTCTTCGCCTTCCCGGAGCTCGAGGTTGACGGCGTCTCGATCTTCGACTCGCCGGGGGTGGTCGATTGGCTGCGCCTCGCCCACCGCAGGATCCCCCACCTCGTCTACTTCCTCGAGGCCTCGCCGATGTCCGGGGCCCTGGAGGGATTGCTGCGAACGATCGCTCTCCCCGAAGAGACGGACGACCAGATCTCGCAGATCCCGCTCACCGCGGAGAGGCTGGCGGAGCTCTCGACGCACCTCCTGGCAGCCTCCGCCTTCGCGGTCGACAAGGGGGACGACTGGCGGCCGATCATCGACCGATTCCTCGATCCGCTCGCAGAGAAGATCAGGCTCGGGTTGATCGAGGTCGTTCGCCGGGAACTTTCGTAATGAGGGGCGCTAGCGCTCCGCCGCGCTGGTCGGATCGTTCGGGCTCGCCTGGCGCGGGTCGTTGGACCAGGCGCCCGGAGGCTCCAAAACCGGGCCGTCCAGCAGCGGATCCTCGGTGGCGCGCATCCACTCGAGCAGGCGGTCGCGCATTTCGGTGAGGATCTGCTGGCGGGTGGGGTCGGTGGAGAGGTCGTTCAGCTCGTTGGGGTCGAAGAGGAGGTCGTATAGCTGCTCCTCCGGGACGTGCTGGTCGCCCCAGCCGGCCTCCATCAGGATCTTCTTGCTGGCGCTGTCGTCGCAGTTGGCGAGGACCGGGCGGTCGTAGTCGTCGAAGCGGCGGATGTACTTGAAGCGCTCGCTGCGGACGGCGCGTAGCGGCTGGTAGGCGGCGTGGTAGGTCATCTCGGCGAAGAGGACGTCGTTGAGCTTGGCGGTCTCGCCGCGGACCAGGGGCATCAGGGAGGTCCCCTGCAGCCAGGGCGGCTCGGCGATCCCGGCCAGCTCGCAGAGCGTGGGGTAGATGTCGAGGTGGCTGACGAGGCCGTCGAGCACGCGGCCGCCGAGGAAGCCGCCCGGGCCGCGCATGATCAGCATCACGCCGATCCCGCGGTCGTACAGGGTCGCCTTGGCGCCCGGGAAGGCGAGGCCGTGGTCGGTGGTGCAGATGATCAGGGTGCTGTCCTGGAGGCCGAGCTGGTGGAGGCCGTTGAGGACGGCCCCGATCCCCTGGTCGAGCGAGCGGGCGCTGGCCTTGAAGGCGGCCATGTCGGCGCGGGTCTCCGGCGTGTCCGGCAGGTTCGCCGGCGGCAGCGAGTAGAGGGTGTCGCGGACCGAGGTGGGGACGCGGTAGGTGCGGTGGGTCTCGAAGAAGCCGACCGACATGAACCACGGCGCCTCGGTGGCGCCGAGGCGCTCGATCGCGGTCGGGGCGATGTCGGCGGCGTGGTGGCTGTCGACCTCGATCACCTCGTCGTAGCCGATCACCTCCGGGTCCTCGGAGATGTGCTGCTCGCCGATCAGGACCGAGCGGTAGCCGGCCTCGCGCAGGGGGTGGACGAGGTGCTGGCCGTAGTCGTTCAGCTCCCAGCCGCGGTGGGCGAGGCCGAGTAGGCCGTTGTTGTGGCAGTACTGGCCGGTGAGGAGGGAGGCGCGGCTGCCCGAGCAGGTGGGGGCGGCGCAGAAGGCGTTGCGAAAGAGCACACCCTGGTCGGCCAGCAGCTGGATGTTCGGCGTCGGCACCGGGAAGCCGTAGGGCTGGACGTAGCGGCCGGTGTCGTGGGAGTGGATGTAGAGGATGTTAGGAAGTTTGTCGATAAGAAAAGTATACAATTCGGATCCGAATGAACCTTTTTGGCCTCCACCACGTCTCCGCGATCGCCTCCTCGCGCCGTGAATGCGAGCACTTCTACGGCCGCCTGCTGGGTCTCGAGGCCGCTGCCGACGCGGGCGATGGGACGCTGGCGTTCAGCGCCGGTCCCGAGCGGGGCGGGGGAGTGTTGAGCTTCGTCGTCTCCCCGGGCGCCGCCCCCGGCGTCGCCGGTCGCGGCCTCGTCCACCGGCTGCGGTGGTCGGTCCCCGCTCCCGCCGCCCTCGACCACTGGCGCCGCCGCCTCGAGCGCGCCGGCGTCGCCGTCACCGCCTGGCTCAACGGCGCCGGCGACCCCCTCGCCCTCCGCTTCAGCGACTCCGACGGCCTCGAGCACGAGCTCACACTCCCTCCGGCGTTCGTCCTTTCCCCACCTATTCCGCGGAAAGGACGAACGCCGGGCGATTTAGGCCTGGTTCTCACCGGCGTTCGCGCCTACGCGGCCGACAGCGTCCAGAGCGGGGACCTGCTGGCGGGGCGGCTGGGGTTCGAGGCTTGCGGCAAGGGAGCGTGGCGGGTCGGCGCCGGGACCGGGGCGGTGCGCTACGAGACCGAGGCGCCGCCGCCGTCCCGTCCGGTCGAAGGTGCCGGCTCGGTCCGCCACGTTGCCTGGGCCTGCCGGCCGGGCGAGGAGCGCGCCTGGCGGCAGCGGGTGATCGGGATGGGGGCGACGGTCAGCCGCCTGATCGAGTGCGACGGCTACCGCTGCTTCTTCTTCCGCGAGCCGGACGGCGTCCTCTTCGGCGTCGCGACGCTGCGCAGTGCCCCGGCTCAGGCCCACCCGCGCTTCGAGCTGCCCCAGCCCTCGGAGATCCCCCCGCGGATCGCCCGGCCGATCGGGATTCTCGCCGCCGCGTAGCTCTCAGGCCGCGGAGCGCTCCGCCGTCACCGCCCGGTGCAGCAGCTCGCGGCGGAGGAGGATCAGCGGCAGCCAGAGCGCCGGCAGGCCGGCGGCGAGGAGCACCCCGGCGCGCCAGCCGCTGCTCTCCACCAAGGGCCCGGCCAGGGCGGCGCCGGCGCTGGCGCCGACGGTCAGCGAGAGTGCCAGCCAGGTGAAGGCTTCGGTCCCGGTGCCGGGTGGCATCGCCGCCTGGGCGATCTGGTTGCGGAGGTTGCTGGCGGGGGCGATGTAGCTGCCGGCGATCGGGGCGAGCAGGAACATCGCCAGGTTGGAGTCGGCGAGCAGCAGCGGTGCGACCGCGAGCGGCTGGTAGACCGCCAGCGCGATCGAGCCCTGGGCGGGGGTGCGGAAGCGGTGCGCCTGGGCGCCGTAGACGAGGGCGCCGACCGCCGAGCCGATCGCGGTGGCGGCGATGAAGGGGCCGCCGAGGGCGGAGTTGCCGTGGTCGGAGCCGAAGGCGGGGTAGATGACGTCGAAGACGCCGAAGCTGATCCCGATCGGGACCCCGGTGAGGACGAGGAGGCGGATAGCCGGCGAGGCGAGGGCGCCGGCGCGGGTGCGGTGCTCGGTCGCGGCGCGCTCGACCGCGCCGACCGCGGGCACGGCGGCGAACCAGAGGGCGCCGAGGAAGCCGAGGCCGGCGGCGGCGAAGAGGGGGGAGGCGGGGTCGATGACGGCGGCCATCACGCCCGTCAGCAGCGGGCCGGCGACGAAGAAGACCTCGATCAGCAGCGAGTCGATCACGTAGCCGCCGACGAGGTCGTCCTCGCCGACCAGCCGCGGCCAGAGCTGGCGCAGGAGGCCGCCGATCGGTGGCGTCGAGCCGCCGGCGAGGCCGGAGACGGCGACCAGCGCCGCGGTTCCGGCGCCGGCTTCGGTGAGGACGACGACGAGGACGAGGGAGAGCGCCGCGACCAGCGCGAAGGGGATGATCACCGGCCGCGGGCCGCGCCGGTCGACCAGGCGGCCGAGCAGCGGCGAGGTCGCCCCGAGGCCGATCGTGAAGGCGCCGGCGGCGAGCCCGGCGACGCCGAAGGAGCCGGTGCGGTCGTGGAGGAAGATCACCAGCGCCACCGACCCCATCCCGACCGGCAGCCGCGCCAGCACCGAGGCCGCGCAGAGGGCGAGGACGTTGGGTTGGGCGAGGATGCGGCGGTAGGCCATGACAGCGGAGGTTAGGCTGAGCCGGGCATGGGCCTGCTCGATCCCGCACCGCCGCCGTTCGAGGTCTCCGAGTGGCGGCGCCTCTCGCACCTGGAGCGGATCAAGCCGCTGGCCCAGGACTGGGCGCTGAACGGGTTCGGGACGCCGGTCGCGGTCTACTTCCTCTACGTCTTCAAGGTCCTCGCCTACGCCGGGCTCGGGGCGCTGCTGATCTTCGCCACCAGCGGCTGGCCCGCCTGGTACGAGCCGATCGTCTTCCAGAAGGCGGTGGTCTGGACGATGCTCTGGGAGGTGCTCGGGCTCGGCGCCGGCTCGCTGCCGCTGACCCTGCGCTTCAGCCCGATGGTCGGCGGCTTCCTCTACTGGCTGCGGCCGGGGACGACGCGGCTGCCGCCCTGGCCGGGGAAGGTGCCGGGGACGCGGGGGACGACCCGGACCTGGCTCGACGTCGGGCTCTACGCGGGGCTGCTGGCATCGGTGCTCTACCTGCTGCTCTCAGGCGGCGACGTCCTCGAGCCCGCCGCGGTCGGCGTCCTGCTGGCGTTCCTCGCCGCCCTCGGCCTCCGCGACAAGGTCCCGTTCCTGGCGGCGCGGGCGGAGATCTACGGCAGCCTCGCGATCATCTTCCTCTTCCCGCTGACCAACGTGGTCATCGCCGCCCAGCTCGTCTTCTTCTGCATCTGGTGGGGCGCGGCGTCCTCGAAGCTGA
The DNA here is from genome assembly GCA_035535295.1 of Solirubrobacterales bacterium. GTDB lineage: Bacteria > Actinomycetota > Thermoleophilia > Solirubrobacterales > 70-9 > VAYN01. The sequence goes on along the minus strand of DATLQI010000021.1, from coordinate 80,707 downwards.
ACCGCCACTTCCCCTTCGTGGTCACGGTGATGATCAGCAACACGCCGTGGAACAAATCGAAGGCGTTCAAGCGCCGCCTCTACCGCGACCACCCCGAGGACCTGCGGCCCTCGCGGCTCGGCGAGCTCGACGCCCACCTCGGGACGCTGACCGAGTTCACCCTGCCGCTGGTCCTGCTGCTGACCCAGGGCGGCCTGCTCGGGACCCTCGCCCTAGCGGGCATGGTCCTCTTCCACGTCCACATCTTCTCGACCTTCCCGCTGGCGGTTCCCCTGGAGTGGAACGTCTTCATGATCTTCGGCCTCTTCTTCCTCTTCGGCCATTACGCCGACGCCCCCTGGTCCTCGATCGACGACCCGCTGCTGCTGGTGGTCCTGGGACTGATCTGCGTGGGCCTGCCGCTGCTGGGGAACTTCCGGCCCGACCTCGTCTCCTTCTTGCCCTCGATGCGCTATTACGCCGGCAACTGGGCGACCAGCCAGTGGCTCTTCCGCCGCGGTGGCGAGGGGGAGGAGGGGGCGGAGGAGAAGCTCGACCGCGACGTCGTCAAGGCGGCGCCGATCGTCACCAGGCAGCTGGAGAAGTTCTACGACGCGGAGATGATCGACGTGCTCGTCTACAAAGGCCTCGCCTTCCGCTCGATGCACTCGCATGGGCGGGCGCTGAACGCGCTGGCGCTGCGGGCGGTCGACGACGTCGAGGACTACAGCGTCCGCGAGGGCGAGCTCGTCGCCGGCGTCGTCCTCGGCTACAACTTCGGCGACGGCCACTTCCACGACCAGCGGCTGCTGGCCGCGGTGGAGGAGCGCTGCTGTCTTTCCCCGAGGGAGCTGCGGGTGGTGACGCTGGAGTCCCAGCCCGCACACTTGCAGCGTCAGCGCTACCGGATCTGGGACGCCGCTGAGGGGCTCGTCGAGGAGGGCTGGGTCGACGTCCGCGACATGGTCGTCCGCCAGCCCTGGCTGGTCGGCGACGAGCCTTTCCCGGTCCACCATGAGTAGCGCGATCGTCGTCGGCTCCGGCCCGAACGGGCTCGCCTGCGCGGCGACGCTGGCGGGCCGCGGCGTCGAGGTGACCGTGATCGAGGCCGCGGAGACGATCGGCGGCGGCACCCGCAGCTCGGAGCTGACCGAGCCGGGGCTCCTCCACGACGAGTGCAGCGCCACCCACCCGATGGTCGTCTCCTCGCCAGCGGCCATTGGCCTCGGGCTCGAACTGGAGCGGCACGGGCTGGAGTGGGCCTGGCCGGAGGTCGACCTCGCCCACCCGCTCGACGGCGGCGGCGGCGCGGCCATGCTGCGCTCCCTCGAGGCGACCGCGGCCGGGCTGGGGGAGGCCGGCGCCCGCTGGAAGCGCGTCTTCGGTGCGCCGTCGCAGAGCTTCGAGTCCCTGACCGCGGACATCTACCACCCGTTGATCCACGTCCCGCGCCACCCGCTGCGGCTCGTGCGCTTCGGGCTGCCCTCGGCGCTGCCGGCGACCGCGCTCGCGCGCTACCTGGGGACGCCGGAGGCGGCGGCCCTCTTCGGCGGCGTCGCCGCCCACGCCTACGCGCCGCTCGGCCGCCCGTTCAGCTCGGCGATCGGGATGGCGCTCACCTGCGCCGGCCACGCCTGCGGCTGGCCGGTGGCCAAGGGCGGCTCGATCGCGATCGCCAATGCCTGGGCGGCGGTGATCCGCGAGCACGGCGGCCGGATCGAGACCGGGCGACCCGTTCGCTCCCTCGACGAGTTGCCTGACACCGACGCCGTCGTCTTCGACCTCGCCCCTCGCGGGGTGCTGGAGATCGCCGGCGACCGCCTGCCCGCCCGGGTCGCCCGCGCCTACCGCCGCTTCGAGCACGGTCCCGGCGCCTTCAAGCTCGACCTCGCGATCGAAGGCGGGGTCCCCTGGGTCCAAGAGGAGGCCCGCCGCGCCGGCACCGTCCACGTGATCGGCTCCTTCGAAGAGCTCGTCCACGCCGAGGCGGAGATCAACCGCGGCCGGATGCCGGAGCGCCCCTTCGTCCTCGTCGGCCAGCAGTACCTCGCCGACCCGCAGCGCTCGCGCGGCGACCTGCACCCGCTCTGGCTCTACGCCCACGTCCCCGCCGGCTACGACGGCGACGCCACCGAGGCGATCCTCGACCAGGTCGAACGCTTCGCCCCCGGCTTCCGCGAGCGCATCGTCGCTCGCGCCACCCGCACTCCCGCCGAGTTCGAGGCCGCCAACCCCAACTTCCTCGGCGGCGACATCCTCTGCGGCGCCAACACCCCCCTGCAGACCGTGCTCCGCCCCCGCGTCGCCCCCGTCCCCTACTGGACCGGCGCCCCCGGCCTCTTCATCTGCTCCGCCGCGACCCCACCCGGCCCCGGCGCCCACGGCATCTGCGGCTATAACGCCGCCGAAGCGGTCCTGCGCACGCTCTGAACAAAGTGCGCTGATCTTTTGTTCCGCATAGCGGCACAAAAGACCGGCGCACTCATCAGTCGCCCGCCTCGACCGGGCGCAAGGGGAGCGGCGTCGGCGCCTCCGGTCGCGCTTCCAGGTGGCGGAGGCTGGGGACGAGGAGGACGCAGGCTTGGACGACGGTGATCACGGCGGCGCCGAGCCAGAGGGTGGTCGAGGTGCCGAGGCCCGCCGCCAAGGGGCCGACCAGGGCCAGGCCGATCGGCTCCAGGGCCAGAGCGCCGAACCAGTCGTAGGCGATCACCCGCGAGAGCGACTCGGGTGGGACCTGCTGGGCGACCACGGTGTCGTAGAGGACCTCGCCGAAGCCGACCGTGGTGGCCGAGACGAGGGCGCCGATGGCGATTGCCGCGGTCGAGGCCGGGATCGCCAGCAGCAGCGCCGGGATCGCGATCAGGCAGATCAAGCCCTCGCCGACCAGCAGCGGCCGGCGCGGGCGCAGCGAGAGGGCGGCGACCGCGCCGAGCAGGCCGCCGACGCCGAACAGCGCCATGATCAGCGCCCAGGAGCTGGAGCCGTCGAGCGATTCGTTGGAGACCACCGGGCCGAGCACCTGGAAGACGGGGAAGAAGATCCCGTTGCTGACCGCCGCCGAGACGACGATCGCGACCATCCACTTGCGGCTGAAGAACTCGCGCCAGCCGTGCCGCAGCTCGGAGAAGAACGCCGGCTCCCTCTTGGCCGGCAGCTTCGGGGCGTGGACGCCGAGCAGACAGAGGGCGCTGACCGCGAAGGTGGCGGCGTTGACGGCGAGCGCGGTTCCCGGCGAGCCCAGCGCCAGCAGCACCCCGGCCACCGCCGGCCCCACCACCTTGCCGCCGTGGCGGGAGATGTTGAGCAGGGCGTTCGCCTCCTGCAGCCGCTGGCCGGGGACCACCTGAGGGACGATCGCGGTTGAGGCCGGGTTGAAGAAAGCGGTGGCGGCGCCGTCGATCGCGTAGAGCAGCGCCAGCTGCCAGATCTCGGCGCTGCCGGTCAGCAGCAGGGCCGCGAGAAGGGCCGTCGAGACCGCCCGGGTGAGGTCGGCGCCGAGCATCGCGATTCGCGGCGAGACGCGGTCGCCGACGACGCCGCCGACGAGCAGCAGGGCGATCATCACCGCGGCGTGGGCGGTGAAGACGAGGCCGAGGTCGGTCGCCGAGCCGGTCAGGTCGAGGACGGCGAAGGCGATCGCGATCGGCGCCATCCCGTCGCCGACCAGCGAGGTCGTGCGGCCGAGGAAGAGCCGCCGGTAGTCCGGTTCCCGCAGCACGTCGAGTCGCCCCCAGGTTGGCACCCGAGCCAGGATAGGTGGGGGTTAAAGAAGGTTCGCGCTGGGGTAGCTCGCCTCACGGGAGCACAATGGGGACTTCATCTAAAACCGAGGACGAGACGACGGGCCGCGAGCACAAGTTCGGCTCTTCGACGCCGCTGACGATCGGGGTCGAGGAGGAGCTGCTGCTGGTCGACGAGGGGTGCGGGCTCGTTGCTGAGGGCCAGGAGGTGCTGGAGCGGATCGAGCCGGCGCATCGCGATGCTGTCTCGACCGAGATCTTCGCCACCCAGATCGAGCTCAAGACCGGCGTCTGTCTCGACGCCGGCCAGGCCGCGAAGGAGCTGGCGGAGGTGCGCCGCGCGGTCGCCGCCGCCGACGCGCGGCTGATGGGCTCCGGCCTCTACCCGGCCCAGAGCGGCGACCCGGAACTGGTCGAAAAAGCCCGCTACGAGAGCGTCAAGAAGGACCTCGCGAGCCTGCTGGCGACGCCGCCCTGCGGTCTCCACGTCCACGTCGGGGTCCCCGACCCCGAAACCGCCGTCGCCGTCGCCAACGCGATGCGCCACCACCTGCCGCTGCTGGCGGCGCTGACCGCCAACTCGCCCTTCCGCGACGGCGCCGACTCCGGCCTCGCCAGCGCCCGCGCCGCCGCCGTCCGCACCTACCCGCGCTTCGAGCTGCCCCGCGCCTTCCGCGACTACGAGGACTTCCTCCGCGTCGCCGACCAGCTGATCGCCGCCGCCGGCGTCTCCGACTACACCTACATCTGGTGGGACGTGCGCCCGCACCCCAACCTGGGGACGGTCGAGGTGCGCGGCATGGACGTGCAGCCGCGGCCGGAGCAAAACGCCGCGATCGCGGCCCTGATCCAGGCCTTGGCGGCAAAGGAGATCGACAGCCCCAGCGCCCCCGGCCTCACCCGCGAGGCGATCGAGGAGTCCTACTTCCAGGCCGAGCGCTACGGCCTCGAGGCCCGCCTGATGGTCGACGAGAGCACCGCCGCCCCGGCCCCCGAGGTCGCCCGCGGCACCCTCGAAGAGGCGCGCACCTACGCCCGCGACCTCGGCGGCGAGGACGCCCTCGAAGAGATCGACCGCATCCTCAGCGACGGCAACGGCGCCGACCGCCAACGCCGCGTCCACGGCGAAGCCGGCATGGACGCCCTGCTCGCCGACCTGTCCGAGCGCACGCAGGTGTAGCGGCGCAGCCGGCTCTAAGCGCACCCGGGTGTGTCGGGAATCCGATGCGCTACTGCGGTGCCGGGATCTTCAGGCGTTTGCGCGCCGCGACCACCGCGGCGACGGAGGAGCGGCAGGCTTTGGCGATCTCGCCGTTGCCGTGGCCGGGGCGGCGACGGACCTCGAACTCGACGAGCGCGGCGCGGCGGAGCTTGGCGCGGTCTTCGAGGGATCCCGACGGCGCGGCGTCGAGGGCGGCCTGGGCGGCGCGCTCGCGGCGGCAGAGCAGGCAGAAGGTGCCCTCGGCCGAGCTCGCCCAGCTCGCGGGCAGCTCGACCTTCTCGCCGCCGAGGCGGCTGACGGTCACCCCGCACTGATCGCAGGTCCATTTTTTCGCAGTCATAGTGCTCATAGAACGCGGAGTCGGCGTGGCAAGACGCTGCCGAACTCGTCTACCTAAGGTAGCAGGCCGCCTCTTTTGCCCTGCTAGGGAGCACGTTTCACCCGCCTCCTACACTTGGTGCATGTCCGCGGAAGGCGCTGCTGAGCCCACCTACACGCTCTACCGTCGCGGCCTCGAGCTGCTTGAGGACGGGGACTTCGAGCACGCGACCGCGCCGCTGGCGGAGGCCGCCCGGCGGGCGCCGGAGAAGACCTCGGTCCGTGAGGCCCTCGGCCGCGCCTACTTCCGCGCCGGCCGCTTCGCCCCGGCCGCGGCCGAGTTCGAGGCGGTGGTCGAGTCCCACCCGGTCAACGATTTCGCCCACTTCTGCCTCGGCCGCGCCCTCAGCAAGACCGGCCAGAAGCGGCGCGCCCGTCACCACCTCGCCCTCGCCTGCAACCTGCGTCCCGAGCGGCGCGACTACCGCTACTACCGGCGCCTGCTCGAGGCCAGCTGAGCGCTTCTTGCCGAGGGCGCTTTTAGAGCCCTGCGACCAGCTTGCCGACGGTTTCGCGGCTGAAGTAGGGACCGTAGGTGGTCCCGAGCACGCCGAGGAGCCCGTAGGAGTTGAGGCCGTTGATCGCGGTCCCGTCTTCGATCAGCCAGCCGCCGCCGCTGGCGCCGGGGACCCACTGGCAGGCGACGCCGAAGGTCGGGGGGCCGGGGAAGTGGAAGGCGTAGCGGTCGTCGCGGGCGTAGCGGGCGGTGCAGGTCTGCATCCACCTGAACTTGTGCGGGTACCCGAAGGTCATGTACTCCTGCTGGCGCGGGCGCTCGAGGGCGATCGCGACGCCGCCGCCGACCGCGTCGGCGAGCGCTTCGCCCCGCTGGTTCGGAGCGGTGAGGAAGGCGCCGAGGTCGAAGTCGCGATTGCCGTGGTTCGTCCACTGCGGCGGCGCGAAGACCTTGCCCCGTCGGGCCGGGAAGGCGCCGAAGGGCCTCTTCTCGCCGCTGTAGGCCGGGACGAAGAGGAGGTCCCGGTACCAGCGGTGGCCACCGAATTCGCCGCCTTCGTTGACGCAGTGGCCGGCGGTCAGAACCAGGCGTCGGGTGGGGCTGTCGATCGCCGTCGCCGAACAGTACCCGCGCCTCTCGCCGACCCGGATGAAAAGCCGGCCGTTGGCGGAGTAGGGCGGCTCCGTCGGGGTCGGAACACCCGCGAAGCTGGCGCCGGCGAGCGGTGACGTCGGGGTCGCGAGGCGGAGGCGCGGCTCGCCGTCCCGCCCGAGCACGAGGTCGAGCGGGCGGGCGCTCTCCATCCGCTCCGCGGTCCAGTAGCTGCGGACGCGGGCGGCTTCGGAGCGCTCCGAGCCCTCGGCCGCTTCGGCGATGAACAGCAGCACCAGCGCCAGGGCGAGGACTGGAGTGAGCAGGCCGGGCCGGTATGTACCGCTGCCGCAGTGCGGGTACATCGCGTTGAGAATAGAAGAGGAACCTGTTTCAACCGAGCAAGGGGAAGACGCAGCGGAATTTCTTGGCGGATGAAGACGCAGCAGAGTTGACCTGGCCGCTCGAGGACACCGTGACTAGGGCATAGACATCGAGCCCCGAGAGGTTCGTCAGATCCCCGCTCCACTCATCCCCCGTCGCCAGCGCCACCCCCGGCTGCTGGGAAAAGGCAACCAGCGCCAGCGCCTCGGGCAGCTCGCCGCCCTGGGTCGCGCAGGCCGCCGCCGCCGCGGGTGCGTTCAGCGCGTTTTCGCTTGCCGCGCTCTGCCAGCAGGCGCCGGCGAAGGCGCGGGTGCCGGTCTTGCAGCCGGCTTCGTAGCCGTTGACGGTCCGTGCGTTCTCGGCGTTGACCGCGTTCAGCGCCGTCTCCGCGTCACGGGCCGACTCCGCCACGTCGGCGTGGATGGCTGAGGGGACCTGGCCGAGGGTGGAGGCGTCGATCTGGATCCCGGTGATCGAGCCGGGCGCCAGCGCCGAGCCCTTGATCGCCCCCGGCTTCAACCGGTTCCCCGGCACCGACCCGATCGCCAGCCGGTTCCCCGGCAGCGACTTCACCTTGATCGTCCGCCCGCTGATCTTCCCGGCCGCGTAGACCGTGCCGCCCAGCGCCGCCACCAGCGCCAAGCCCGCAACCGCCAGCGCCGGCACCTGCCGCCAAAGTCCCTTGCGCATCGAGTTCCTCCCCTTGCCTCGTTGATCGAACAAGCCGCCCCGATTACCAGGGGCGGGCGAAGTGGCGGGACCCTACGCGCGGAATTCAGGGTCTGGACGGATGTCGCCGCGGCGGCTCGTCAAACGTCCGAGGGAGCGCGCTTCCCCGAGGGCGAGCGAAACGAAGCCATCCCCACCGTCGTCGTGATCAGCTCGTCGCTGTCCTCGGTTCGTTCCAGCGCCCGGGCCTTCAGCTCCGGCAGCCAGGCCAGAACCTCGTCGAGCTCACTGCCGATCCCTGTCCAGGCCTCGCGGTCGAAGACGACGGATTGCCAGGTGAGGTGACGGTCGAGGTCGGCGTCGAAGGTTCCCTGCTCGATCGCATCGCCGACGTGGTCGAAGTAGGTGTTGAGGAACCAGGGAGAGATCTCTTCGCGGATAACCCGGGGAAGGCTCTTCCAGGTCGGGGCGTCGAAGTAGGGCCGATGGGTGCTCTTGTAAATTCGTTCGACGCCGCCGCCGCGGCGACCGCCTTTGCGCTCTTCGAGGATTTCGAGGTAGCCCCACTTGGCGAGCTCGCGGAAGCAGCGGGAGACGTGGGTCATCGAGCCGCCGACCTGCTCGACGAACTGGGAGGGGCTCTGCGGGCGCATGCTCACCTCCATCAGGATCCGGCAGCGCCAGCGGTTGGAGAGGGCCTTGGCCAGCTTCGGCCCGAGCACGTAGTGAGCTCCCATCATCGGTACCCCGAGCTCCAAGTGGCCGTTGGCGCCGCCCTTCGGTGTTGGCTCTCCTGGCGAGCGGAAAGCAGCAAGGCCAACCGTTGCCGGGATCTCTTCTTCGCGACTCACCGCAAGGCGCTTGGCCGCCTCGAGCTCACGTTCCGCGAGGGACCCTTGGATGAGGTCGAGTCGACTGCACAGCTCCTGCCAAGCCTCTTTGTCGAGGACGATGATCTCCCATGAGAGGTGGCGGTCCACCTCCTGGTCGAAGGTGCCGGCCTCCAGCGCTTCGCTGATCCGAGTTCGATAGGAGTCGAGGATCGAGCGGGTGACGCTGTAGCGATCGGAGTGGGAGACGCTTTCCCAGGTATTGGCGTCGAACTGGGCACGCCGGATCGCGCGGTAGATGTGCTCGATCGCCGCCCCGCGGCGGCGGCCCGGACGCTCTTCGGCCACTTCGAGGTAGCCCCACTCGGCCAGCTGGCGGAAGCAGCGGGCGACGTGGGTCAGCTCGCCGCCGTGTTCCTCGACGAATCGCGAGGGGCTGAGAGGCCGCGAGGTGACCTCGGTGAGGATCCGAAATCGCCAGGGATCGGCAAGCGCTCGAGCCGTCCGCACGCTGATTCCGAACGCTGCTGGTTCTCTCTCTCCGACCGCCCGCGTCACCTGGATTCCTCCTCAATAGACGCTGAGTACAGAACAAAGACTAATTCTTCTCGCTCAAAAAATCTTTCTTCCCCAAAGTCCTGCTTCGAATTTGGGATTGGTGACCGATTTTGCCAGCGATAAATCATGCTCCTATAAACGTCGGATCTTGTGAAAGGGGGTGAGCAGGATGAAACTCGACGCAAAGCAAACGGTGCTGCCCATGGCGAGCAACAGCAAGGGCAATTAAGTGGATCGCGGCCTTCTTCGACAGGTTGATCGCCCGGGGGGGGCCGCGATTTTTTGCTTCGGGAAACGGAGGAAAGAGGAGATATGCAAAAGCAATGGGTAGCGGGGGATGCGGCGAAGGAGGCCTACGACCTCTACGCGCCGGTCTATGACGAGTTCAATCGCAACTACAAATATGAGCGATGGACGGGACGTCTACTCTCGGTCGCCGAAGAAGCGGGGTTCGGGGGCAACCGACTGCTCGACGTTGCCTGCGGCACCGGTCTCAGCTTCATCGGCCTGCTCGAGCGGGGCTGGGAGGTCACCGGTTGCGACATCTCGCCGGAGATGCTCGAGCGGGCGCGGGCGCGGGCCGGCGGCCGGGCCGAGCTGGTCGAGGCGGACATGCGCGAGCTGCCGCAACTGGGTGAGTTCGACCTGATCTGGGCGGTCAGCGACCCCTTCAACTACCTGCTCGAGGTCGAGGAAGTGGAGGCGACGCTGGCGGGGATGAGCCGCAACCTCGCGCCGGACGGAATCGCTCTCTTCGACCTCAACACGCTCGTCACCTACCGGACATTCTTCAGCGAAGAAGTCGTCGTCGAGGATGACGGACAGCGCCTGATCTGGCAGGGCCAGCTGTCGCCTGAGGAGGTCGCACCCGGGACCTTTGCCGAAGCGCGCTTCGAGGTGCCGGGGCAACCGGGGAAGGCCCACGTTCATCATCAGCGCCATTTCAGCGAGGAGCAGGTGCGCGGAGCGATCGACGCCGCCGGGCTCGAGTGCGTCGCTCTTTACGGGGAGTACGAGGGGGACCTGACCCAGGGGCTGGACGAAAATCATCACACCAAGGGGGTCTATCTCTGCCGCCTGAAGTAGCCGCCGCTATCCGCGTCGCCCGATTACTGCCGGATTCTGCCTTCGTAACTGCGGGTGTCCGCTTCTACGCTTCCGCAACGATCTCTTAGTGATCGTGATGTTTTAGGTAACCACCCGGAGGAGGGGAGAGATGGGCGACGCGGGGGTCTTGGTCGAAGACGGACGCCTGGCGGCGGATTTGGTGGCAACGTTGGAGCCCCAACTCCAGGACGCCCTCAACCATCCCACAAGGCGCGACATCCTCAGGGTTTTGCAAGGGGCGGAGCGGCCGCGCAGCATCACAGACATCGTCGCCGCTCTCCCCCAACTCAGCCGTGGAGAAATCAGCTACCACACCCAGGTGCTGGAGGACTCCGGCTGTGTTTGCGTCGACGGTACCCGGCGCTGTCCCGGCGGCCACGAGCGCCTGCTTCGCTCGGCCGTCGTGGAGAGTGGCCAGGCCCTGCTCGTGCTGGGCGCCACCGAGCGCTCAGATCGCGAGCATCGGCGCCGGGCGGCGGCCGAGCCGTTTTCCAGTCAGCTGACGATGTTCCGGGTGCCCCGCCCGGCCCGCACCGTCCGCTTGCTCGGCCGCCGCCGGCGCCAAGCTCACTAGGAAGAGCCAAGGGCGGAAGCCCGCCGTCGCCTCCTCGGCGACGAATAGCGTGGGGACGATGCCCGACCTCCTCGTCCTCTTCCTCGCCGCCTGCGGGACGGCGTTGGCGACTGGGCTGGGGGCGGTCCCGGTCTGGTTCCTCGGCACCCGCGCCGCGGCGCTGACGCCGTTCCTGCTCGGCCTGGCGGCTGGGGTGATGGGGGTCGCCTCGATCGTCGGGCTGCTGCTCCCCGCCGCCGAAGAAGGCTCGGCCCTCGACCTGGTGGGGGGGCTGGCGGTGGGGGGCGTGCTGTTGGGGGTGGCGCGGAGCCGGCTCGACCACGACTCCGTCTTCATGGGGCGTAGCGGGCCGTCGGCGCGGACCTCGGCGCTGGTCTTCGCCGTCCTCTTCGTCCACAGCCTCCCGGAGGGGCTCGCGGTCGGCACCGCCTACGCCTCCGAACGGGCGGGGCTGGGGCTGTTCGTGATCCTCGCGATCGCGATCCAGAACGTCCCCGAGGGCACCAGCGTCGCGATCCCGATGGAGGCGGCCGGCTACGGGCGGGCACGGCAGTTCTGGGCGGCGGTCGGGACCAGCGCCCCGCAGCCGGTGGGGGCGGTGATCGCCTACCTCGCGGTGGAAGAGGTCAACGCGCTGCTGCCGTTCTCCTTCGCCTTCGCGGCGGGGGCGATGTTGAGCCTGATCGCGATCGAGCTGCTGCCGCAGGCCTACGAGGGACGGCGATGGGCGGGCCCGACGCTGGGGATCGCGGTCGGCGCCGCGGTGATGATGGTCCTGGACCTGTTGCTGGCCGTCTAGCTAGTCAACCGTTTACAGAAAACTGCTCTATTCCTTGACAAGACTCCGGGCCCCGGTCTACCTTCATTCGACGGGGTTGGGGCCTCGTGGGGACGTGCGGGGGAAGCGAAAACCCGGGAACGGGAGCGGGAAAACGCATATATGCACGGTCAGAAGTTTTTGCACAATAGAGTTGACCGCAGTTTTCAGCATGATCTGCCGGCGAACGCTTCGGACCTGCGGACGTCCCAGGAGATCGAGCTCGAGCACCAGCGCGAGGAACTGCGGATGGCCCAGGAGGAACGCCGCAGCTTCGGCTGGGTGCGGAAGGGCTTCGTCGCCGTGCTCGCGGTCCTGGTGATGGTGGCGACGATGGCCGTCTTTACACTGACCGTCGGCCTCGTCAGTGGCCCGATCGAGCTGATCGTCCCATCGCTCTCGATCCTTGCCGGCACCGGCGGAGCGGGCATCTTCTTCTGGCGGATGTACGCCGAGCGGATCCCGGCGCGCGTCTAAAAACGCCTTCGGCTAGAGCAGCGCCAGGACCCCGAGCGCCAGGACCGAGGCGGCGACCAGCGCCAGCGCCAGCGCCGTCGTCACCCGGTCGAAGCGGCCCAAGGCGTTTGTTCCCATCAGCTCCCGGTCCTTGGCTAGCGAGCGGATGAACGGCAGCAGGACCAGCAGTAGGACCGCGTTCAGCGCCTGGGTGAGGAAGAGCAGCTCGATCAGCGGCGCCCCGGGGATGAGGACGATCGCCGCGGCCACCGCGGTGACGGCGCCGAAGCTGAGGTAGAAGGTGCGCTCCTCGCGGAAGCCGCGGTCGAGATCGGCGCGGCGGCCGAGCGTCTCGGAGATCGAGTAGGCGGTGGAGAGGGGGACGATCGCCGCCGCCAGCAGCGCCGCGCCGAGGAAGCCGAGGCCGAAGAGGGTCGCGGCGGCGTCGCCGGCGACCGGCTCCAGCGCCCGCGCCGCGTCGCTTGCGTCCTCGACGCCGATCCCCTGCGCGTGGAGGGTGGCGGCGCAGGCGACGACGACGAAGAAGCCGATGACGCCGGTGAGGAGCGCGCCGACGATGACGTCGGCCCGCTCGTAGCGCAGGTCCTCGACCCCGAGCCGCTTGTCGACCGCGTAGGACTGGATGAAGGCGAGGCCCCAGGGCGCCAGCGTCGTCCCCAGGGTGGCGACGGCGACCAGCAGCGCTTCGCGCTCGAGCGGGATGCTGGGGACGACGAGGCCGCGCGCCGCCCCGCCCCAGTCGGGGTCGGCGAGGACGCCGGCGACCACGTAGGCGACGAAGACGCCGCTCAGGGCCAGCAGCAGGTGCTCGACCCGGTGGAAGTTCTCGCGCAGGACGAGGAGCGAGATCGCGATCGCCGCCAGCGGCACGCTGACGTAGCGGCTGGTCCCGGTCAGCAGGTCGCTCGCGGCGGCGACGCCGGCGAACTCGGCGCACATCGTCCCGGTGTTGGCGACGACCAGCGCCGAGGCGACCAGCAGCGCCGGGCGCCGGCCGAAGCGCTCGCGCACCAGCGTCAGCAGCCCCTTGCCGGTGACCACGCCGAGCCGCACCCCGACCTCGTGGAAGACCACCAGCGCCGCGGTCGAGAGCGCCAGCACCCAGAGCAGCTCGTAGCCGTAGTCGGCGCCGAGGATCGAGTAGGTGGTGATCCCGGCCGGGTCGTCGTCGGAGAGGCCGGCGAGGATGCCGGGGCCGACCACTGCCAGCAGTGCTGCGAGGCCGCCCAGGCGCAGCAGCCGTGGCCGGTGGCGGGCGACCCGCCAGTGCGTGTGGCGGCCGGGCGTGCGGTGCGGGTGCGGCACGGTGCTCATACCCTGACGCCGCGGCGGGATAGACTCGCCGCGTACATATCGGTCGGTGGTCAAGGGAAGTCCGGTGCAAGTCCGGCGTGGTCCCGCCACTGTGACCGGGTGGAGGAGTTCGCAGGCGCAACCGCGTCAGCCACTGGAGGCGACACCTCGTCTCCGGGAAGGCGCGTCCTCCCTGATCCCGGAAGCCAGGAGACCTGTCCCCGGCCTAGCCAAATCAACCCTCGAGGAAAGGGTGGCGTAAATGCCAAGAATCACCCCGTTCCGGCTGGCGGCCGTCTGCGCGCTGGCTCTGTCCATCACGTTCGCCTTCACCGCGGGCGCCGCGGCCAAGGGGCTGCGGGCCGACCTGCGCGTCGTTGGCGCGGGCGGCAAGGTGCTCGCCGAAAGGACGGTCGCGAGCGCGAACGTCTCCGTCAAGACCAGCCCCAAGGCCACCTGCTTCGGGCCGGGCACCGGCGGCAGCGGCGACGCCGTGCAGCTGAAGGGCAACACCGCGATGGGCCTGCTGGCCAGCGGCGCGAAGACGATTCCGGCGCTGCGGCCGCTCTCGATCAGCGACCACTTCGACTTCGGCCTCGCGCTCTGCGGGATCGGGTCGAGTGTCGCCAAGGGCAGCTCCTCCTGGTACCTGAAGATCAACCACGAGTCGCTGCAGGTCGGCGGCGAGGTGGCGAAGATCAGGGCCGGGGACGAAGTGCTGTGGGCGCTGTCGAAGACCGAAGCCCCGGACTTCGAATATCCGGACGAGCTGGCGTTGAGCGCGCCGGACTCGGCGATGGCCGGGAAGTCGTTCACGGTCCGGGTCTGGGCCTACGACGAAAAAGGCCGCAAGAGCCCGCAGGCCGGGGCGAAGGTGACCGGGGCGGAGCAGCCGACCGGCGCCGACGGCCGCACGACGGTGACGCTGGGCAAGCCGGCGAAGCTGATCGCCCGCGCGACGGGGGAGATCCCCTCGGCCCGCGAGCCGGTCTGCGTCGGGGGCAAGTGCCCTAAATGACCCCTCGCCGCGGCACGGCGGTCGTGAGCGCGCTCGTTTGCGCGGCGCTCGCGACCGCCGGCTGCGGCCTCGGTCCCGGCGCCGACGTCGGCGCTGTGCGGCTGACGGTGACGCGCGAATACGGCGCGGTGCCGGTTCTCCACGCCTCGGTCGAGGCGAAGGAGTCCGACACGGTGATGCGGGTGTTGGAAGGCGAGGCCGAGATCGAGACCCGTTACGGCGGCGGCTTCGTCCACTCGATCGAGGGCGTCGCCGAGGGCCAGCGCGGTGGCGATCCCTACGACTGGTTCTTCTACGTCGACGGGGTCGAATGGCCGGTGGGCGCGGCGGAGACTGACCTCGAAGGGGGCGAGAGCATCTGGTGGGACTACCGCGACTGGGGGGCGGTCAACCACGTCCCGGCGGTAGTTGGATCCTGGCCGGCGCCATTCAGCGACGGAGTCGCGGGTCTGCCCTCCCAGGTAGAGGTCAAATGCGAAGAAGGAGGTGCGGCGTGCGGCGAGGTGCGGGCGGCGCTTAAGCGCGAAGGGGCGAAGATCGTCGATACGCCTACCGAGGACACGGTGCCGATCCTGGTCGGCCCCTGGAAGTGGGTCGGCCGTGACCCGATCGCCCACCTGATCGAAGCCGGCCCTGCCGAAAGCGGGGTGTTCGCGGACTTCGAAGGCGACCGGCTGACGGTCATGGACGCGGGGGGAGAGGTTGCCGGCCAGCTCGGCCCCGACGCGGGGCTCGTCGCCGCCACCAGCCGCTATGGCGGACTGCCGGTCTGGGTGGTGACCGGTGGGACGGCGGCGGCGGTTCGGGTGGCTGCCGAATCCCTCGACGCCGATCACCTGCGCGACCATTACGCGGTGGCGATCGAGGGCGGCAAGACGGTGCCGTTGCCGCTGGAGGAGCGGTGAAATCCCCCTTCGCCTACCAGCCGCGACCGCGCCCGCTGCAGCTCGCCTCGCCGGGTGCCGCCGTCGCCTACCTCGGCGCAATCGTCGCCGTCGCCTTCCTCTACTCGAACCCGCTGGTCCTGGTCGCGGCGGGGGTTGCTGCCACGGTGGCGGGCCTGCTTGCCGGAGCGCGCCGCGCGGTGCGAGTGGCTCTGAAGATGGGCTTCGCCCTGGCGCTGCTGATCGTCGTCGTCAACGCCCTCGTCGTCGATCGCGGCGAAACCGTGGTGGCGCGCCTCGGGGACTGGCCGCTCGTCGGCCGCGTCGACGTCACCTTCGAGGCGATCGTCGCCGGCCTCTCCGGCGGCCTCCGCGCCGGGGTGGCGATGGTCGCCGCCGCCGTCTACTCGGCCTGCGTCGACCCCGACCGGGTGTTGCGGGTGCTGCGACCGCTGGCCGGCCGCTCGGCGCTGACGGCGACGCTGGTCTCCCGCCTCGTCCCGGTCGCCGCCGCCGACGCCGCCCGCCTCCGTGACGCCGCCCGCCTTCGCGGCCCCGGCGCCGCTCCGGTCGGCAAGGCGCCGCTGGCCCGCCGCCTCCTCGCCGGTTCCCTCGACCGCGCCGTCGACGTCGCCGCCACCCTCGAGCTGCGCGGCTACAGCCTCGAGGCCCCCCGCGCCCGCAACCGCCGCACCCGCTCCCGCTACGACCGCCGCTTCTACGCCGTCGCCGCCCTCCTCCTCGCCGCCGCAATCGTCGGCAAGGCCCTCGGCGCCGACGACTTCCAGACCTATCCCGCCGTAGAGATCGGCCTCGGCGCAACGACCCTCGCCCTCAGCGCCCTAGTCGCCCTCAGCGGCCTCGCCCCGCTGAGGCGCAAGCCGAAGCGCCGAGCGGCCCAGCCCGCCGACGGGACGAAAGTACGCCTATATGGAGGGAAATCGTCCCGTCGGCAGAGGGGGGCGGAGGTGGCGCGTGTCTGAGCTGGCGATCAGGCGCGGGGCGGCGCCGGCGCTTGCGGTGCGCGGACTGAGCTACGGCTACCCGCAGGCTCCGACTCCGGCGCTTGAAGACGTCTCGCTCGAGGTGGCGCCGGGCGAATTCGTCCTCCTCGCCGGCCGCTCCGCCTCGGGCAAGTCGACCCTGCTCAAGGCCGCCTGCGGCCTCGTGCCGCACTTCCACGGCGGCGAGATCGAAGGCGAGGTCCGGGTCGCCGACCTCGACGCGATCGCCTCCGGCCCCGGCGAGCTGGCCGCGGCCGTCGGCTACCTCGCCCAGGACCCCGAGACCCAGGTCGTCTCGACCACCGTCGCCGCCGAGGTCGAGCTCCCCCTGGAGATGCGCGGCGACGCCCCCGCCGACCGCGCCCGCGCCGTCGAGGAGGTGGCGCTAGCCCTCGCGATCCCGCACCTCCTCTCCCGCACCGTCGACACCCTCTCCGGAGGAGAGCTCCAACGCGTCGCCCTCGCCGCCGCCCTGGTCACCCGCCCCCGCCTGATTCTCTTAGACGAGCCAACGTCGCAGCTCGACCCAGTCGCCGGCGACGAGCTGATCTGGCTCCTGAGACGTCTCAACGAGGAGTGGGGGGTGGCGGTCCTGCTCGCGGAACACCGCTTGGAGCGCTGCCTCGCGGCCGCCGACCGCGTGCTTGCGATGGAAGGAGGGCGTCTGTCCTTCGACGGCCCACCGACCGATTTCCTCGCCTGGTCCCAAGACAACGACCCCGCCCTTGAGACTCCGGCAGCCCGTCTTTTCTCCTTGGCTGGAATCGAGCCTCTTCCCATCGGCGTTCGCGTCGCCCGCCGAACTCTCGATGACTGTCGAAGGGAGGGCGGGACCCCCTCCGAACGGCTTGTACTTCTCGGGCAGCCCGATCTGGGACGGCCACCCACGCCACACCCGAGCAAGTTGAGAGAGGAGGGGGTCCCGCCCTCCCAACCCGCAACCCTTCGCGCCTCCGCCCTGTGGGTCGAGCTGGATCGCGGCGAAGATCCTCGGGACGTGCTGAAGGGCGTGGAGCTGACGATCCACCGCGGCGAACGCGTCGCCCTCATGGGCCGCAACGGCGCCGGCAAGAGCACGCTGCTGCGGACCGCTGCTGGCCTGCACGAGCCGGTCGCGGGGAAGCTCTCGGTCGACTCCATCGCCCTCCTCACCCAGAACCCCAGCGACTACCTGGTCCGAGAGCGCGTCGGCGACGAGCTGCCGGGAGACGAAGGGTTGGCGGCGCTGCGGGTCGTCGGCTTGGAGGAGAAGGTGGACGCCGACCCGCGCGACCTCTCCGGCGGCGAGCGCCAGCGCCTCGCGCTGGCAATCGCGCTGGCCGGACGCATGGAAGGCGAGCAATTACCCGGCCTCGTCGCCCTAGACGAGCCGACCCGCGGCATGGACCACGCGCGTAAAGGTGAGCTCGTGAACCTGATCAAAGCGCTGACGACAGGCGGCGCCGCGGTCGTCGTCGCCACCCATGACGTCGAGTTCGCCTCCGAGTTCGCCGACCGCGTCGTCCTCCTCGGCGACGGCGTCGTCATCGCCGACGGGCCGATGGCGGAGATCCTCTCCGGTGGCTGGTACTTCGCCACCGAGGTCGCCCGCGTCCTCGACCTGCCCGGCGTGGTCACGCCCGAGCAGGGCGCCGCGGCGCTGCGGGAGGAGGCGCCGTGACCTGGGAGGTCGCCAGCTTCCTCGTCGTCGGCCTCGTCATCCTCGCCGGCTTCGCCTGGTACGAGCGCTCGCGGCCGCCGGCGCAGGTGGTGGCGCTGGTCGCCGCTCTGGCCGCCCTGGCGATCGCCGGCCGCATCGCCTTCGCCGCCTTCCCCAACGTCAAGCCGACGACCGACATCGTCATCTTCGCCGGCTACGCCCTCGGCGGCGCCCCCGGCTTCGCCGTCGGCGCCCTCGCCGCCCTCGTCTCCAACTTCTGGTTCGGCCAAGGCCCGTGGACGCCGTGGCAGATGGCGGGGTGGGGGCTGTGCGGGGTCCTCGGGGCGGTCCTTGCCTTGGGGACGCGCGACGCCGGCCGCCTCGCCCTTGCGGCAACCTGCGGTTTTGCTGGCATTTTGTACGGCGCTCTGATGAACTTCTCATTGATGGCGACGTACGGTGGGGACCTATCGTGGCGGCACTTCCTCGTGCTCGAGGGGCGGGCGATCCCGTTCGAAATCGCGCACGTGCTCGGGAACGTGGTTTTGGCGCTGGTCGCCGGCCCGGCGATGGTGCGGATGTTGGTGCGCTTCCGCCAGCGCTTCGAATGGGAGCGGGGAGCGCCCGCCAGGGCGCCAAGTCGCCAGGGTCCGCTCGGCGGCGCGCTCCGCAGCGGCGGGGTCGCCGCCTTCCTGTTCGTCGCGCTCGTGGCTCTGACGCCGGCACCCGCCCACGCGGCCTCCGTCACCAAGGCCGCCGACTGGCTCGAGTCCGTGCAGAACGCCGACGGCGGCTTTGGCCCCTCGGCCAGCGACGAATCGGGGACCGCGACCACCTGCTGGGTGATGCTGGGACTGGAGGCCGCGGGCCGCAACCCGCTCGACGTCACCTCGACCAAAGGACGAACTCCGGTCGACTTCCTGCGCAAGGAAATCGGCTCAATCGGCAGCCCCGGGGACCTCGCTCGCACGATCCTCGCGTTGGAGGGAGCCGGGGTGGATCCACGTAACTTCGCCGACCACAACCTGGTCGCAGAGCTGCTGGCGAGCCGGCGCGACAACGGCTCCTACCACGGCTGGCCGAACTCGACCGCCTTTGCCGTTATCGCGCTGCGCGCGGCGGGGATCGAGGGCGTGCAGAAGTCGCTCGACTGGCTGCGCAAGGTCCAGAACGAGGACGGCGGCTGGGGCGATACCCCTGGTTCCCCCAGCACCACCGACGGCACCGGCGCCGTCATGCAGGCGCTCTCGCCGGACTCCAAAGCCGCCGGCCACGGCCTCTTCTACCTGCGGCACCAGGCCCAGAAGAAGGGCGGCGGCTTCCCCCTCGGCGGCAACGGCACCGTCAACACGATGTCCACGGCCTGGGCGATCCAGGGGATCCTCGCCGTCGGCGGCAACCCCGACTCCTTCCGGCGCGGCAGCGTCAGCGCCCCCGAGTACCTCGCCCACAACCAGCGCGATGACGGCTCCTACCGCTACGCCAACCCCGACCAGACCGCCTCCGAGGTTGCCAACCAGACGCCGGTCTGGGTCACCGGTCAGGTCCTGGTCGCCGCCACCGGCAAGTACTACCCGATCGCGGCGCCGCCGCGGGCGCCGAAGCCGAAGCAGCCGAAGGCGAACACGAGCTCCAACGCGGGCGGCGTCTCCCCGTCGCTCAGCCTGCCGCCATCGGTTTCCGGTTCCGCTCCTTCCGCTCAGGACCTGAAGAAATTCTTCGGAAACTCTCCCGCGGGATCGGCGGGCAAATCGGGTTCCTCGGGTGGTGGCGCCGGTGCAGGGGCTGGGGCGCTGCCGGAATTTCCCAGCAGTGGCGGCGCAGCTCCCGAGGGTGACATCGGCACCTTCCCCGACACCTCCGGTGCGCAGGCATCGGGCGAGCCCGCCGCGGAAACGAGCGCAAGTGACTCGAGCAGCACCGCCGGCGCCATCCTTCTCGGCCTCCTCGCCGGCTGCGTCCTCTTCGGAGCTGGCCTCGCCGGCCGTCGTGGCTGGATGCGTTGGCGCTACGGCCTGTAGCTACCGACGGCTTCCAGAAGGGTCTGTCTATACCCTCGACGGATGGACGTCGAGACCGCGATTCGCACCCGCCGCACTCACAAGGCCTTCGGGCCGGAGCCGCTGCCACGGGAGCAGATCGACGAGTTGCTCGAGCTGGCGAGCTGGGCGCCGAACCACAACCTCACCGTTCCCTGGCGCTTCCGGGTGATCGGTCCGGAGACGTTGCGACGCCTGAAGGAGGCCGCCGGGCCGGAGGGGGCGGCGAAGCTCGGCCGCGCCCCGACCCTGATCGTCGCCTCCTGTGTCCTCAGCGGTGACCCGGTCGAGGAGGAAGAGGACCTGCACGCGACCGCCACCGCCTCCTACATCGTCCTCCTCGCCGCCCACGCCCGGGGCTACGCCGGCTACTGGCGGACTCCCGGCATCCTCCGCGGCGCCGAGGGGCGCGCCGCCGTCGGCCTGCCGGAGGAGGAGCGCTTCGTCGGCCTGCTCCACCTCGGCCACCCGCGCCAGGAGAAGCCGCCGCCCGAGCGTCCCGGCGCCGACCGCACCACCACCTACCTGAACTGATGCTGACCCGCGCCCGCACCATCGAGGAGATCGCCGGCAAGCATTTCGAGGTGGTTGTGATCGGCGGCGGCATCACCGGCGCCGGGGTCGCCCTCGACGCCGCCTCGCGCGGCTACTCGGTCGCCCTGCTCGAGCGCGGCGACTACGCGGTCGGCACCTCCAGCCGCTCCTCGAAGATGGTCCACGGCGGTCTCCGCTACCTGCAGAACTTCGACCTCGGCCTGGTCCGCGAGGCGCTGCTGGAGCGGCAGCTGATGGTCCGCCTCGCCCCGCACCTGGTCTACCCGACGCCGTTCCTCGTCGCCGCCCTCGGCGAGGAGCGCCGCGACCGCAAACTCGGCCTCGGGCTGAACATGTACGACGTGATGGCGACCAGTCGCGCCGGCCGCAGCCGTCGCGAACGCCGCGCCGCCCGCGAGCTCGAGGACGACTACTACTGGTCGCCGGACCGCCACCGCACGATCGACGGCGACGAGGTGCTGGACCTGGTGCCGGCGCTGGGCCCGCGCGAACCGCATGACGCCTACCTCTTCTACGACTGCCAGACCGACGACGTCCGCCTCGTCCTCACCGTCCTCGGCGAGGCCGAGCGCTTCGGCGCGGTGATGCTGAACGGGGCGGAGGTGACCGAGGTCCTCTCCAAGGACGGCAAAGCCACCGGGGTCGCCTTCGTCGAGGAGGGCTCGGGAGAGCGGATGGAGGTCGGCGCCGACCACGTCGTCAACGCCACCGGCGTCTTCGCCGACCAGGTCCGGCCCGAGGAGCTGCTGGGGGAGGAGGACGTGCCGCGGATCGCGCCCAGTCGCGGCACCCATCTCCTGATCGACTCCGAGCAGCTGCCGATGGGCAAGGCCGCCTGCATCGTCCCGGCCGGCGAGGGGCGGATGATCTTCTCCCTGCCCTGGTACGGGCGCACCCTCGTCGGCACCACCGACAACGACTTCGCGGGCGACATCGCCCACCCGCGCCCGGCCGCCGACGACGTCGCCTACCTACTCGACGCGGTCAACGAGTTCTTCGGGACCGCGATCGGAGAGAGCGACCTGGTCGGCGCCTACGCCGGGGTGCGGCCGCTGATCTCCACCGGCGACCCGCGCAAGTCGGTCGACATCTCCCGCAAAGCCGAGCTCTACGAGACCTCGTCGGGGATGTTGACGATCACCGGTGGCAAGCTGACGACGTGGCGGCGAATGGCGAAGCAGACGGTCGACCGCCTGGTTGAGCGCGAGGGGCGCGAGGCTCCCTGTCACACCCATGAGATCCCGCTGGGGATGGAGGCACGGCCGGAGGATCTGGAGGCGCCCGAGGGGGTGGGGGAGGAGGCGGTCGAGCAGCTCGCCTTCCGCTACGGGCACGCCGCCCGCCGCGTCCTCGAGATCGCCCGCTCGGACCCGAGGCTGGCTAAGCCGATCGTCCCCGGGCGCCCCGATCTGCTGGCCGAGGTCGTGCTGGCGGCGCGCTCCGAGCAGGCGCGCAGCGTCGCGGACGTGCTCCTGCGTCGGACCAGGCTGGCGATCCTCGCGGCGCCGCAGGTGCGCACGGCAAAGGCGGTGCGCGCGGTCGCCGACGCGCTGGGAGCGGAGCTGGGGTGGGGACGGCGGCAGCGCTCGCGCGAGGCCGAGGAGTGGTTGGCAGTCGCCGCCAAGGAGGGCACCGACCCCGCCGCGACGCTGGGCCGGTCGCCCGCCGCCTCGGTCGAATAGTCTGCGGCCCCGATGAACAAGGCTGAGCTGGAGAAAAAACCCCTGTCCGACCTGCACTCGCTGGCCGCCGAAGCCGGCGTCGAGAAGTACCGGATGCTGAGCAAGAGCGAGCTGGTCGACCGGCTCGCCGAGGGCAACGGCAGCGGCGCGTCCGAGAGCGCGAGTGACGAGCGTGAGGAGCGCGGCACCGAGGGGGGCGAGCGCGCCGAGCGGCCGCGTCGCCGTCGACGCAGCCGCCGCACCGGCTCGCCCGCCGTCTCCGACGAGATCGAGGAGGGCGAGGCGCCCGAAAAAGAGGCTGCCGAGAAACCGCGCCAGCGGCGCGATCGTCCCGAGAAAGCTGCCGAGCGCGAACCTGCACCCGAGCCGATCGCAGCGGCATCGGCGCCTGCCGCCGAGCCGGCGCGCCCACGCCGCCGCCGGCGCCGTCGTTTCGGGCGCCGCAGCAAGCAGGGGGTCACCCTGCAGGGCCTGCTGCTGCCGCCCGAGGCCGGCCGCCAGGCGCTCGTCTTCGCCGAGACCCGCGAGGGCTGCACGGCGTTGCTGCGCAGCGTCGCCGCCGACCTCGCCGCCGATAGCAAGGGCCCGGATCCCGTCGCCCTGCTGATCGACCCCAGCCCCGAGGAGCTCGCCGACTGGAAGCGCGACGCCCCGCAGGCGGAGATCGTCTCCGCCGGCCAGCCGCGCCACGCCAGCGACGCGCTCGGCCAGGCCGCCGCCCGCGCGGGCCGCGGCGAAGACGTGATCCTCCTCGTCGATTCCCTCACCCGCCTCGGCGAGGCCTACGGCGACGCCGAAGCCGCGAAGGAGTTCTTCGACGCCGGCCGTGCCCAGGGTTCCGCCGGTGGTGGATCCTTAACGGTTGTGGCTGCTCTAGAGCGCCCGAACGGCGACTGACGCCTAGCGTCTATAGGCGATTCGCCGCCACGACGGCTCTTTGGAGAGCTCGATCAGCTCGTCGCTGCGGTCCGGCTGCACGTAGCCGAAGGTCTGGGTGCGCTCGTCGAAGACGACGTCGAGCTCGCCCTCCTTGACCCGCTGGTCGAGCCAGGCGCCGCGGAAGACGAGGCGGCGGATCCAGTGGACGAGACTGCGATTGGAAGGACCGACGAGGTCTTCCCAGTTCTCGTTGATGTGCTCGCCGAGGCGTGAGCTGGGCTCGGCGATCTCGCCGCTGACCGCGAGGTCGAGGAGGTCGTCGAGCTCCTCGCCGCTGAGTCCCTGGTCGACGAAGCGGAGCTTCACCGCCGCCTGCTCGACGCGCTGCCCGAAATCCTCCTCGTTGAAAGCGAAGCGGAGCTCGCCGTACTCCAGCACGTAGTCGGAGCCGGACTCGTAATTCCCTCTGCGGGTCGTCTTTTTATCCATGAGTTGAAGCCAGTCCGCTGACGCAAGCCCGGCGTCAGCAGGTCCATGATCTTGCCGATCATCGTAGAGACGTGCCGGTTCGGGGCGGTGGCTGAACGCCTGGTTGCACCTTGGCCCCGAAGTTGCACTTCTTCAGGGTCGAATTGGGTAGAAGCCCGGAGGGAGACGCCGTGATCGACCTGCACTGCCACATCCTCGACGCGATCGACGACGGCGCCCGCGACGCCGACGACAGCGTCGCCATGGCGCGCCAGGCCGAGGCCGACGGGATCGAAGCGGTCTGCGCCACCCCGCACATCCGCCACGACCACGATGTCCGGATCGAGGAGCTAGCGGGGCGGGTGCGGGGCTTGAACGAGCGGCTGGAGCGGGAACTGGTGGCGGTGCAGATCCTCCGCGGCGGCGAGGTAGCGGAGACCGCCCTGGAGGGGCTGGGCGAGGAGGAGCTGGAGCTGGTCGCCCTCGGGAGCGGCAACTGGATCCTGCTGGAGCCGGCGCCGGGGCCGCTCGACGACAGCCTGCTGCGGCGGGTCGAGCACCTGGCCGACCGCGGCTACCGGACGATCGTCGCCCACCCCGAGCGCCATCTCTCGGCCGACATGTTCGAGCGGATGGCGGCGCTGGTCGCCGAGGGGGCGCTGATCCAAGCGACCGCCGATTTCTTCCTCCGCGAGAAAATGGCGAAGGGGATGCTGGCGATGGCCGAGAGAGGCCTCGTCCACGTCCTCTCGACCGACGCCCACACCGTGCTCGGCGGCCGTCCGGTGCGGATCTCCCCAGCGCTGGAGCGCCTGCGCGAGGTCGAGCTGCTGGCGCCGCACATGGAGTGGATCGCCGAGACCGCCCCCAAGGCGATCGTCAACGGCGAGCCTCTAGAGACCCCATTTGAGCCACTGCTCTAATCCAGCGTGCGCAGTTGGACCCGGGGCGCCAGCTCTTCGATCACTTTCCGTGATCCCGTGCCGAGGCCGGCGCGGAGGAAGTTGGTGGCGCCGGCAGCGGCGCTGAGGCGGAGGACGTCCTCCCACTCGCGGTCGGCGGCAATAGTCGCCGCCAGGGCGCCCATCATCGAGTCGCCGCAGCCCTCGCGGGAGCCGCGCTCGAACTTCGGCGGCGTCAGCTCGCAGAAGCCGCCGTCGCGGAGCGCCAGCGCCGGCTCGCCGGCACGGGTGACGATCACGCTCTCGGCGCCCTTATCGCGCACCTGTTCCATCGCCCCCCGCATCCGCTCCTCGGTGTCGACCGGGCCGGAGATGAAGCCGGCGATCTGCCAGTCGTTGATCTTGACCAGGTCCGGCTTGCCCTCGAGGGCGCTGTCGAGGCGGGGCGAGGAGAGGTCGACGATCGCCGGCACCCCGTTCGCCTTCACGTCGGCAACCAGCCCGCCGTAGATCTCCAGCGGCACCGTGTTCTCGGGGTAAGGACCGCAGATCGCGAGCAGGTCGCAGTCGAGGGCGGCGGCGACGGTGACCGAGAAGAGGTCGTCGACCTCGTGGCGAGAGGCGGGCAACGCCGCGCTCTGGGAGATCGGCTCACGCTCGCCGCTGCGGCGGTCGTGGACGTAGATGCCGCTCGCCTCCGTCGTCTCGACCAGCCGCAGCTCGATCGGCATTTGCTCCAGCAGCGGTCGCAGGATCGTCCCCACCTCGCCGCCGATGAAGCCGCAGAGGACCGGCTCGGCCCCCAGCTCGGCCGCCATTCGCGCCACCCAGACGCCCTGGCCGGCGGGGTGGACGTGGATGTCGTCGCCGCCGTCGGCGCTGAAGCTCTCGATCGCGATCGAGACCATCGGGTTCGGGCTGAAGATCGCGACTTTGGGCTTTTTCGGCATCGGTCGATCCTAGGCGGCGGGGGAGGGATCTCGGGCGAGGTCCCTTATAGGGGCATGGACCATCTTCATCCCACCGTCCCCGTTGCAAAGGATTTCCGAACCAGGCTGAGGGGCCTTGCCTTTCGCGCTCGCGGCGACGCCGGCCCCGGCCTGCTGATCCCGCGCTGCGCCAGCGTCCACACCTTCGGCATGCGCTTCTCCCTTGACGTCTTCTTCCTCGACGCCGATGGCGCGGTGATCTCGATCAAGCGTCGAGTACCGCCGCGCCGCGTCCTCTGGCAACGCGGAGCTTGCGCGGTTTTGGAGATTCCCTCGGTGCCGGAGGGGGAGAGTCTGCCCCGCCCAGCCCTTAGGTCCGCATGCTTCCCCAAAGAGAAGAGATAGCCAGCCTCGTCGTCTGCGAGGACGACCACGTAACCCTCGACCTGCTCTGCGAGCACCTCGCCGCCGATCGTTTCGGCGTCATGCCCGCGCCCAGCGCCTCCGACGCGCTGCGACTCTGTCGCTACAACCATCCAGATTTGTTGCTTCTGGATCTCTCGCTGCCGGACGCTTCCGGCCTCGACGTCCTGCGCGAGATCCGCGAGGCCAACGGCATCGACTCCCGCTTCGACCCGCGCTTGCCCGTGATCGTCCTCACCGGTCGCGGCGGCGACACCGACAAGGTTCGCGGCCTCGATTCCGGCGCCGACGATTACTTGACGAAGCCCTTCGTCTACAGCGAGCTGCGCGCCCGCATCGGCGCCGTCCTCCGCCGCCGCACCGAACCCAACGACGGGCCCAGCCGCGTCGGGGACCTCGTGATCGACCCGCTGCGCCGCCGGGTCACGGTAGGCGATCGCGAGGTCCACCTGGCGAAGAAGGAGTTCTCCCTCCTCCGCGTCCTCGCCGCCGACCCCCTGCGCGTCTACACGAAGACCGAGCTCCTGGACGCGATCTGGGCCTACCGCGGCCCCTCGAAGACCCGCACCCTCGATTCTCACGCCAGCCGCCTGCGCCGCAAACTCGACCCCGAGGGCCACCGCTTCGTCATCAACTGCTGGGGAATCGGCTACCGCCTGATCAACGGCTAGCGAGGTAACCGGTGGCTCAAGCGGAAATCTTCGACATCGTTCTGAAGCTTGTTGGAGTCGTGATCAGCACGAGCGGCGTTGGCAGCGCCGCAGGGATCACCATCGCAGTCATCGGCCGGAGCCCTCAGAAGAAGGTCCAGGCGTGCGGCTTCAAGGGAACGGCAGCTGGCTTTGTCCTCAGCTTGCTGCTCGTGCTCGCTGTGTTGCTAGGGACTAGGTAAGCTACACTGGACTTGCAGACAATGAATTCCCAAGAGCCTCACTCGCCCTATCTATCGAATCGCTTTCTAGTGCGGATCATTGTCACCGGTCTGGTGACCGGCCTTCTCCTAGTTGCGTTCGACGCACCATTCTGGTGCTTCTACATCGCCTCTCTCGTCGTGGTGCCATTGATGATTCATGACTTCTGGACTGAGGAGAAGGAGGCGAGAGAGGCGGAAAAGACCGCGCGGCGGTCGCCCCGCTCTAACGATCTAAAGAACGCCCCTGGCCGAGCGGCTCGACCAGGGGCGCAGTAAGGCTTTACTTCTTCGCCTTCGCCTTGGGCGTCTCGGCGACCGGCACCTCGAAGTGCATGATCGCGAGTTTGGTGGGGATGCCGTCGGCCTTGCTGTCGAGGCGCTTGCCGGCTTCCTTCTGGATCTCGCCGGCCTTCTTCACCGCTTCGGCGAGGACCTTGTTGAGGTCCTTCCAGCCCTGCGCGTCGAGCAGGAGCGGGGTGTCGGAGAGGTGGGAGTCCTTGCGGCCCTCGATCGTGCCCTCGGCCATCGCCTCAGTCGCGCTCTGGCCGATCGACTCGAGGATCGAGCCGGAGATGCCCTTGCGGGCCGAGGCTGGGATCTTGCCCCAGTCGGAGTCGCTGAGGAAGGCGCGGTCGGTGGCGCGATAAAAGTGCTCGACGGCACCGCGGCGCGGCTCGGTTTTGACCAGCTCGACGCAGTCGTATTCGAGCAGGGTTTTGACGTGGTAGCTGACATTGCCCAGCGGCTCGCCGAGTTCTTGGGCGAGCTGGTTCGGGCTCGAGATCCCTTTGTGCAGGGAACTGAGGATGCGAACGCGTAAGGGGTGGGCAAGAGCCTTCGCAAGCTGCTGCGTAATGCCCTCTGGTGACGTGCGGGACTGTGGCAAAGGAGGACCTCCGTTTCTCGCTCGGGCGGGGGAGACATTGGTGGCAGGAACACCCGAGTTACTAGACAAGTATTCCAAAACGCTCCGCTGGAACCGCTCCCGATAGGGAAAAATGCAGTAAAAGAGATCGACTGCTTTATTCGGCTGCAGTCGTCGCCAAGATTTGGGAACCAGCGTGTTGGGGGTTAGGGTCTATCTGGTCGCGCCCGTCCTCCCGATGCGCCTGGCCGAGACCGCTTCGGGGGACGGGTGCGCTGCACGACGCTGTCGACTCCGCGTTTTGCGGCTTGCGGGAGCCTGAGGGGGGGAGAGAAAGGCAGCGCCGGATCCTTATCCCTTCATGACCGAAGCAAGGGAACGCGGCTGAGATGTTGCTCGAGCTCTCCGAGCTGGCGGGCGGGTTGCCGATCGCCGCCTCCTTCGCGATGGCAAGCGGTATCACCGCGCTACGCGAGGGGCGGCGGCGGACCTCGCTGAACGAGGCGATGCACGAGCTGCGCCGTCCCCTGCAGGGGTTGGCGCTCTCGCTGCCGGAGGAGTCGACGGAGGGCGAGCGGGCCGAATCCTGTCTGCAGATGGCTGTTGCCGCGGTCGAGAGGCTCGATCGGGAGATCAACGGAGGCCCCCTGCCGCCGCCGACGCGGCCGGTGCCGTTGAGGTTCCTCGCGGAGGCGGCGGTGGAGCGGTGGCGCCCCCAAGCCGCCGCTGCCGGTCGCTCCCTGAGCCTGATTTGGAGCGGCTGCGATGCCGAGTTCCGAGCCGAGGGGGCGGAGCTGGCACCGGCGCTGGACAACCTGATCAGCAACGCGCTCGTGCACGGGGCGGGGGCGGTGGCAGTCGAGGTCGGCGCCAGGGGCGGTCGACTTCATCTCGTCGTTCGGGACGGAGGCGGCGGCGAGAGCGCTTGCCAGCCCTGGAGACTGCCCGTGCGAGCCCGTCTCGCGGGCCGCTGCCGCCACGGGCACGGGTTGAGGATCGTGCGACGGGTAGCGGCGAGGCACGGCGGCAGCTTCCGCCTGCGCCGGTCCCCCTGTGGGACCGAAGCCCGTCTCGAGCTGCCGTTGGCTGGAGGAAACCGTTGAGCCGCCGAACTCGCGCCACCGCCTTTCTCCTCGCGGCGGCATTGGCCGCGGCCGGGGCGGCGACGATCGCCGACGGCTACGGAGACAGCGTGGTCAGGGGATACGGCGAGCTGCGGCCGGTCCTGATCGCAACCGCTGACTTGCCGACCAACCGGGTAATCGACCCGCGCGTCGCGAGCGAGCAACTGGAGGTGCGGCGGGTGCCGGTGCGTTTCGCGCCTCCCTCTGCGTTGGCGGCGCCCCGGGAAGCCGTGGGTCTCACTCCGACCGCCACGATCTCACGCGGCTCCTACGTGCTCGCGACCCTGCTGCGCTCGGCGCAAGCGTCGCGTTCCGGTGGCGTTCTCGGGAGGGGACAGCGGCCGGTGGAGGTGCTCGTCAGCGGCGCCGGTGCCCTCTCGGCTCTAGGCGTCCAGCCGGTGGGCTCGAAGGTCGACGTCGTCGTCACCACCGAACCGAGCGGGGCCGGCAACGGGCGTACCTACGTCGCGGCGGCGGCGGTGCCGCTGCTGGCGTTGGCGCCCGGTGGCGAAGGCGCCCCCGGCGAAGCCACGGTCACCCTCGGCTTGACCCGTCCGCAGGCGCTGCGGCTGATCGCCGCCCAGAGCTTCGCCCGCAGCGTCACCGTGATCCCGGGCTGATGGAGGTGCGCGAGCGTGACATCGCCGAGCTGGCGGCGGCGCTGCGGGCGCGGATCGTCGAGCGACGCAGGGTTGCCGCCGCTGCCGGGACGGCGAGCAGGGAGGAGCTGGCCGAGACTGCGCGGGAGGTGGTGGACGAGCACGCGGCCGTCCTGCCACCGGCCGAGCGCGCGAAGGTGGTCGAGCGGATCGTCCGCGACAGCGTCGGCTTGGGGCCGCTGGAGGAGTTGCTCGCCGATCCCGCGGTGGAGGAGGTGATGGTCAACGGGCCGGATCGCGTCTATGTGGAGCGGCGCGGCCTGCTCGAAGCGACCGAGGTGTCCTTCGAGAGCGAGGAGGAGCTGCGGAACGCGATCGAGCGCATCCTCGCCCCGCTCGGGCGCCGGGTCGACGAGCTCAGCCCGATGGTCGACGCGCGGCTCGCCGACGGCTCCCGGGTCAACGTCGTCATCCCACCTCTCGCGATCGACGGACCGGCCCTCTCGATCCGCCGCTTCGGCGCCGACCGTCCCGGGCCCGACGAGCTGGTCGCGCTCGGGACCCTCACCCCCGAGCAGCGGGCCCTGCTCGCCGCCGCGGTGGCGGGGCGCCGCAGCGTCCTCGTCAGCGGCGGCACCGGCTCGGGGAAGACGACGCTGCTGAACGCGCTCTCGGGATTCCTCGCCCCGGCGGAGCGGGTGGTGACGATCGAGGACGCGGCCGAGCTGCGGTTGCAGCAGCCCCACGTGGTCCGGCTCGAGAGCCGACCGGCCGGGGTCGAGGGCCGGGGCGAGGTGACGATCCGGGACCTGCTGCGGAACGCGCTGCGGATGCGGCCGGACCGGATCGTGATCGGCGAGGTGCGGGGCGTCGAGGCGCTCGACCTCCTGACCGCGCTCAACACCGGCCACGAGGGGGCGCTCTCGACGATCCACGCCAATTCGCCCGACGACGCCCTGCGCCGGCTCGAGACCCCTGGTCCTGATGGCGGGGGTGGGGCTGCCGCACGAGGCCGTCACCGAGCAGGTGCGGCGGGGAATCGACCTCGTCGTCCACCTGCAGCGCCGGGCCGACGGGTCGCGCCGGGTGACCGAGATCGCGGAGGTCGCTTGATCCTGCCGGTCCTGATCGCGGCCGCTGCCGGGGGTCTGGCCGCGCTGGCGGTGCGCGAGGCGCTGCTGGCCAGCCCGGAGGTGGCGCGCTGGCTGCGCTTCGCGCTGGAGCCGCTGCGGCGGGCCGGGGAGGAGGGGTACGCGCCCTCAACCGTCGAGCGGCGGCGGCTGGCGCTGCTCGGCACCGGTGCCGCGATCGCCGGCGGTTGGTTCCTCGGCGGGATGGCCTTGGCGTTGCCGCTTGCAGTGGCGGGGCCGGCCGCGGTCGGCTGGGCGATCGGCAGTCGCCGCCGTCGCTACCGCCGCGCCGTCGAGCGCTCGCTGCCGGAAGTGGCGACGGCGATCGCCGACTCGCTCAGCGCCGGTCGTTCCCTGCGCGCCTCGCTCGCCGGTGCGGTCACCTCGCTGGACGGGCCGCCGGCGCGGGAGCTGGCGCGTCTCGCGGGCGAGCTCGAGCTCGGCGCCGCCACCGGGGAGGCGCTCGAAGGCTGGCGGCGGCGGATGCGCTCGGAGCGGGTCGATGCTTTCGCCGCCGCGCTGCTCAGCCAGCGCCTCGCCGGTGGCGACCTCGCCAGCCTCCTGCGCCGCTTCGCCGACGGCGCCGCCGAGCGCGAGCGGGTCGCCGAGGACGCCCGCTCGGCAACCGCGCAGGCCCGCTTCACTGGCCTGCTGGTGGTGGCGATGCCGACTGGCGGCGCCCTCTTCGCCGAGCTGCTGCAGCCGGGCTTCCTCGCCACCCTGCTCGCCTCTCCTCCCGCCGCCGTGCTGCTGGCCCTCGCCGGGGCGCTGCAATTGGCCGGCTTCTTCGCGATCCGACGCTTCTCGCAGGTGGTCGAGTGAGCGGCGCTGGCTTGTTGGCGGCGGTGGCGGTGCTGCTCGCGGCAGCGGCGGTGAGGGAGCTGCCGCTGGAACGGCTCCTCGTCAGGGTGGGACAGCACGTCCGGGTACCGGCACTGCTGCCGCGGAAGCTGCTCGGCGCCGTCATGGGTGGGGCGGTGGCGTTGCTGGCGGCGCCGGCCGCTCCCGGGCGGACCGTCTGGTTGGTTGTGGTTGGGCTACCGGTCGCCGGCTTCCTCGCGCCCGACGTCCTCCGCGAGCGTCGGGCGCGCCAGCGCCACCGCCGCTTGCTCGCGGCCTTGCCCGACGCCCTCGACTTGCTTGCGGTCAGCGCCGCCTCCGGTCGAGGTCCGGCTGCCGGGATCGAGCAACTGGCGCGAGCCGGGGAGGGACCATTGGCCGAGGAGCTGCGATTGACCGTGGCCGAGATCTCCTCCGGCGTTCCCCTCAGCGCCGCCCTCGAGTCGCTGCGGCAGCGGGTGCCGGGCGGCGAGCTGGCGACGCTGGTGGCGGCGATCGAGCGCTCGCGCCGGTTCGGCTCGCCGCTCGCCGATCAGCTCCGCCGTCAGGCCACCGCCTTGCGCCGCGACAGCCGCCGCGCGACCGAGGAGCGCGCCGCCCGCGCCGCCCCGAAGATCCAGCTCGTCGTCGCCCTGGTCCTCGTCCCCTCGGTTCTGCTGATGATCACCGCCGGCCTGATCGCCAACGCCGGCAAGCTCCTGGTTGGCTTTTAGCTACTCGATCGCCTCGTCCCGCAGCCGTTTGGCGACGGCGCCGGTGGCGGCGGCGATCCCGTCGAGATCGGCGGCGTTTTCCTTGTGGCCACTGACGTAGCAGCAGAGGGTGCCGTCGACGAGCTCGAAGGCGAACTTGTCCGGGGCGGCGTCGGCGAGCCAGACGATGAAGGTGGGGGAGAAGAGCCGGCGCAGCCAGACCGCATCTTGCTCCTTGGTCGCGAAGATCTCGTACTTGTCGAGCAGGTCTTCGCTCTCCAGCTTCACCCGCTCTTTGTTGCCGCGGAAGGCGTCCTCGAACTTCTCCAACGCTCGCAGGCCGAACTTGCGCTGGCAGTAGAGCTCGGGGACGAAGCCAGCGCACTCGGCCACCTCGGCCAGGCCGAGCGTGTAGCGGTAGTAGTTGGTCTGCGTGTCGCCGTCGGAATCGCGCGTCTCTTCCTCGTAGGTGAAGAGGGCGAGGGTGCCGTCGAAGCCGTCGGCGAGCGGCCCGGTCAGGGTGCGCTCGGTGTAGCGGTCGTCACCCTTCTTCAGCAGCGGCGTCGCCTGGGGCAGGCGCCCGCGCCCGTGGATCAGGGTCAGGCCGCGGTTCGCCGCGTAGACCTCGAAGAAGTCGTCGGCGGCCCGCTTGTCGGCGATCACGAAGACGACGAGGATCCCGAGCAGCAGGACCGCGATCGCGGCGCCGGCGCCGATCAGGGCGCTGACGAAGACGAGGCAGGCGACGAAGGCCAACGCGGTCAGGATCGCGATCAGGACCAGCGTCAGCGGCGATCGCATCAGGCGGCCGAAGTGGTAGCCGCGCATGTCGTTGGCGTCGTTCGGCCGGCCGGTGCCCACCGCTTCCTCGACTTTCGGTTGCGTCTCCTCAGTGGCCACGAGCGCAACCTAGCGCGCTGTTCGGCGGATGCAAACGGGGTTGCAGTAGGGGGTCGTGTTGCAAAGTGGGGGAGAGTGGGTTATTGTGGCGATCGAGTTGAAGCCCAGGACCGGGGTGGTGAGGCTCCTCCCACCTCATCACTCCGGTCCAACTCTTTTTTGGGTCTCCCGCTAGAAAGGACTTCGCCACAGTGGCGTTCAGGGGTCTCTACGAGCACAGCCTCGATTCCAAGGACCGCCTCACCGTTCCTTCTCGCTTCCGGGCTTCGCTTGCTGACGGCATCGTTCTCTCCAAGGGCTTCGACCCCTGCGTCTGGGTGCACACGACCAGCGAGTTCGAGCAGCTCTCCGACCGCTTCCTCTCCCCGCACAGCCCCTTCGGCGCCGACGCCCGCGCCCTGCGCCGCCGCTTCCACGGCGGTTCCTTCGACGAGAAGCTCGACAGCGCCGGCCGCATCCGCGTCCCCAAGCCGCTGATCGAGCACGCCGGCCTCGACGGCAACTGCGTCGTCGTCGGCACGGGTGAGTACCTGGAGATCTGGAACGCCGAAGCCTGGGCCAAGCAGGAGGAACAGCTAGACGCCGCCGCCCCCGAAATCGCCGAGAGCCTCGCCGCCGCCGGCACCGCGTGATCATGAGACTGAATGCCGCCGCAGCCTACACCTATCCAGCCCCTCCGCTGCCGACGGGACGAAAGTACCCCTATATGGAGGGAAATCGTCCCGTCGGCAGGGATGGGCGGGCGCTCAGTCCCGTCGAGGTGGTCATGAGCGAGCACGCGCCGGTTCTCGTCGAGGAGCTGGTCTCGCTGCTGGCGCCGGAGCCCGGGCAGGTGGCGGTTGACTGCACCTTCGGCGGCGGCGGGCACGCGCGCCGCATCGCCGAGCTGATTGGGCCGGAGGGGACGCTGATCGGGATCGACCGCGATCCCGCCGCGCAGGAGCGCTTCAACCGCTTCGCCGCCGAGGCGCCCTGTCGGACCCTCTTCATCAGCAGCGACTTCGCGGCAGGACTCCGCGCCCTGGAGGGCGAAGGAATCCGCCCAGACATGGTTTATGTAGATCTGGGGATGTCCTCGATGCAGGTCGACGCTTACGAGCGCGGCTTCTCCTATTCCTACGACGCGCCGCTCGACATGCGGATGGACACGCGGCAGGAGTTCACCGCCGCCGACCTCGTCAACGAGTGGCCGGAGGCGCGGATCGCCACGGTCCTGCGCCGCTTCGGGGAGGAGCGCCACGCCGGCGGCATCGCCCGCGAGATCGTCGCCCGCCGCCCGCTCGCGACCACCGGCGAGCTGGTCGCCGCGATCAAGGCCGGGATGCCGGCCTCCGCGCGCTTCGGCGCCGGCCACCCGGCCAAGCGCAGCTTCCAGGCGATCCGGATCGCCGTCAACGGCGAGCTCGAGGCGCTCGACGAAATGCTGCCGCTCGCCTGGTCGCAGCTGAAAATCGGCGGTCGTTTCGCCGCGATCTCCTTCCACTCGCTCGAGGACCGGCCGGTGAAGCAGTTCCTCGCCGCCAAGGCGCGCGGCTGCGTCTGCCCGCCCGAGCTTCCCGTCTGCGTCTGCGGCCACGAGCCCGAGGCCGAGCTGCTGACCCGCCGCGCGGTCTCCCCCGGCCCGGAGGAGGCGGAGAGCAACCCGCGCTCGCGCTCAGCGCACCTGCGGGCGGCGCGGAAGATCGCCGCGGAGCAACCATTGGGGGGGACCGCCTGATGGCCGTCGCCGCTCCCGCCCGCCGCAGCACCACCGCGCCCGCACCGGCGCCGTCGCGGACGAAACCGCCGAAACGCAAAGCTCCGGCGCGCAAACCGCAGCGCGCCCGCGCCGTCCCGGCCCCAGCTAAGGCCCCCGCCCGCCGACCAGCGCCGAAACGCGCGCCTCCGACGACCCGCCCCAAGCTCGCGGTCGTCGCCGGCCGCACCGCCGTCGCCGTCAGCCAGCTTCCGGACTCGAGCCTGGTCGTGCGGATGACCCGCGGCCGCGCCTGGATCGCCGTCCTCGGCGTCCTCCTCGTCGGGATCGTCGCCCTCAACGTCGCCACCCTCAGCTTCGCCGCCTCGGCCGGGAAGATCGACGAGCAGATCACCGCCCTGGAAAAAGAGAACTCGATGCTCGAGAGCCGCGAGGCCAAGTACTTCAGCACCGCCCGCATCCGCAACGAAGGCGCCGCCCTGGGACTGGCGATGCCGACCACCGAAGACCCGCGGCTGATCGAGTTCGAGCCCGCCGACGTCGCCACCGCCGCCAACCGCCTCGCGGCCGCCGGGGGCTGAGAGCCGCCCGATGCGCTTGATCGAGCGCCGGATCGGGCTCCTCTTCGGCGGGTTCCTCCTCTGCTTCCTCCTCATCGTCGGCCGCGCTTTCTGGCTTCAGGGGGTGCAGGGCGCCAGCCTCGCCTCGCAGGCGAGCTATCAGCAGACCGAGGTCGTCACCGTCCCCGGCCTGCGCGGCGATCTGCTCGATCGCCGCGGCAACAAGCTCGCCGCCTCCGAAGACGCGGCGACGATCTACGCCACGCCTTACCAGGTGAAGAACCCCCCGGCCGCCGCGAAACAGCTGGCGCCGATCCTGAAAGAGCCGAAGGACGAGGTGCTGGAAGCGCTGACGGCCGAAGGTGGCTTCTCGTATATCGCCCAGAAAGTCGACCTCGGCACCGCCGCCAAGGTGGAAGCGCTCGACATCGAAGGGATCGGCCAGCTGCCCGACACCCGCCGCACCTATCCGCAGGGGGAGATGGCGGGGCAGGTGATTGGCGCGGTGGGGTCCGAAAACGAGGGACTGACCGGACTCGAGTCGGGCGAGGAAGACGTGCTCGGCGGCGAGGACGGCGAACGGCGGATCGTCAACGACGCCCTCGGCGAGCCGATCCGGCTGGAAACGGTGCAGGAAGCCGAGGACGGCGAAGACGTCCAGCTGACGCTCGACCCGGTGATCCAGCGCGAAACCGAAGCGGCGCTGAACGGCGTCGGCGAAACGTACTCGCCGAAGGGGGCGACGGCGATCGTCGTCGATCCCCAGACCTCGGAAGTCCTGGCGATGGCGAACTGGCCCCCGGTCGACCCCGGCGACCTCTCCGAAGTCAGTAACGAGGACCTGCTCAACAAGGCGACCGGGTTCACCTACGAGCCGGGCTCGACCTTCAAGGCCTTCACCGTCGCCTCGGCGCTGGAGGAAAAAGTGGTCACGCCGACGAGCGAATTCACCCTGCCGCCGGTGCTCCAGGTCGCCGACCGGACGATCGAAGACTCTCACCCGCGCGGCACCGAATCGATGAGCGTCGCCACGATCCTCGCCCATTCCTCCAACGTCGGGGCGGCGACGATCGGGATCAAGGTCGGCGAAGAGAAATTCGACAAGTGGATCCGTCGCTTCGGCTTCGGCCGCCCGACCGGGATCCAGTACCCGGCCGAGGAGCAGGGGCTGCTGCTCGACCTCGACGAATACTCGGGCTCGACCCTGGGCAACGAGGCGATGGGTCAGGGGCTCTCGGTCACCCCGATCCAGATGGTCGCCGGCTACACGGCGATCGCCAACGGCGGCAGGCTGCGGCCGCCGCAGCTGGTCAAGAAGATCGGGGAGGAACCGGTGCAGGAGCCGAGGGGGAAGCGGGTGATCTCTCCGAAGGTGGCGGCGGAGGTTCGGGAAATGCTCGAGGGGGTGCTGGCGCCCGGTGGTACGGCTTCTGAGGTGAGCGTTCCTGGGTACACGCTGGCGGGGAAGACCGGTACCGCGGAGAAGGCTGAAGACGGGGGTTACTCGGAGACGAATTTCGTGGCTTCGTTCATCGGGTTTGCGCCGGCGCAGAATCCTCGGTTGCTGGCGGCGGTGATCGTCGATGAGCCGCAGGGGGAAATTTACGGTGGGTCGGTGGCGGCGCCTGCTTTTGGGCGGATCGCGGAATTCGCGCTGCCCTACTTGGGTGTTCCTCAGGAATGAGGATGACCTTGTTGGGATTGGGAGCCGGGTGCCCCTCTCCCAGAGACCGTCGCGCAGCTGGGGCGTCCCTGCTGGGCGCCGATGTGGACTTAGGAGCCTCTGGGAGAGGGGCACCCGGCTCCCTTCCTAGACTTGGGCTCGGATGATGAGACTGGGCGAGCTGGTCGCAGAAATTCCGGGCGCCCGCGTGGTTGGCGACAGCTCGGTAGAGGTTCGGGACCTTGCTTACGACAGCCGCAAGGTCGAGCCTGGGACCTTGTTCTTCTGCGTAGTCGGCGAGAAAGTGGACGGGCACGAGTTTGGCCCCAGAGCCGTTGAGGAAGGCGCTGCGGCGCTGGTTGTGGAGAGGGAGCTGACGGAACTGGAGGTGCCGCAGGTGGTGGTCTGGGATTCGCGGGCGGCGATGGCGCCGTTGGCGGCTCGGTTCTTTGGGGATCCGACTCGGGAGCTGCGGGTGGTCGGGGTGACGGGGACCAATGGGAAGACGACTACGGCGTTCTTGGTGCGGGAGATCTTGCGGGGGGCGGACTATTCGTGTGGGTTGTTGGGGACCGTTAAGCAGATCGTCGGGGGGGTGGAGAAGGAAGTGGTGCGGACGACGCCGGAGGCGATCGAGCTGCAGAAGACCTTCCGGCAGATGCTCGAGGGCGGGGACGAAGCCTGCGCGATGGAGGTCTCCTCGCACGCGATGGCGCTGCACCGCGCCGACGCGATCCACTTCGAGGTCGCGATCTTCACCAACCTGACCCAGGACCACCTCGATTTCCACACCGACATGGAGGACTACTTCCTCGCCAAGCGCAAGCTGTTCGAGGCAGGACCGAAGACGGCGATCGTCAACGTCGACGACCCCTACGGGCGCCGGCTGGCCGAGGAATTCGAGTGCGTCACCTTCTCCGCCGAGGGCGCCGAAGCCGACTACAGCGCCCGCGACGTCTCCTTCGACGCCTCCGGCGCCAGCTTCAGCGTCGGCGAGTTGCAGCTGCGCACTGGCCTCCCCGGTCACTTCAACGTCGCCAACGCGCTCGGCGCCTTTGCCGCGGCGGAGGCGATGGGGGTGGGCCAGGAGATCGCCGTTGCCGGCCTGGCGCGGGCGGCGCGGGTGCCGGGGCGGTTCGAGCCGATCGACGAGGGCCAGGGCTTCTCGGTCCTGGTCGACTACGCCCACACCCCCGACTCGCTGGAGAACGTCCTGCGGGCGGCGCGGCGGTTGACCAGCGGCAAGCTGATCTCCGTCTTCGGCGCTGGCGGCGACCGCGACCGCGACAAGCGGCCGAAGATGGGACGGGCCGGGGCCGAGCTCTCCGACCTGACCGTGATCACCTCCGACAACCCGCGCTCGGAGGACCCGGAGGCGATCGTCGCCGAAGTTGCGGGTGGGGCGCAGGGTGCTGCCGAGTTGGAGATCATCGTCGACCGGCGCGAGGCGATCGCGTTGGCGCTCGGCCGCGCCGCGCCCGGCGACACCGTCGTCATCGCCGGCAAGGGGCACGAGCAGGGCCAGGAGTTCGAGGGTGGGCGGAAGATCCCCTTCGACGACCGCGAGGTCGCCCGCGAGGAGCTCTGGAAGCTGGGAAGCCCGGCATGAAGCTCTCCCCGCAGGAGATCGCCGCCGAGCTCGGCGCGGAGGTCGTCGCCGAGGGCGAGCCGACCTCTCCGCGCCGCGCCGTCATCGACTCCACCCAGGCCGGCCCCGGCGACCTCTTCTTCGGCCTCACCGGCAGCCGCCACGACGGCGGCAAGTTCGCCCCCCAAGCGATCGAGGCCGGTGCCTGGGGTGCCGTCGCTTCACCCGACTGGCGTTCGTCCTTCGTCGGGGAGGGACCGATAAAAGGAGAACGCCGGGGTTGGGTGTTCGTGGTCGAGGATCCGCTGGCGGCGATGCAGGCGTTGGCGCGGGCTTGGCGGCGGGCGCTGGGCGCGCGCGTGGTCGGGGTCACCGGCTCGGTCGGCAAGACCTCGGTCAAGGACATCGCCCGGGCGCTGCTGCCGGGCAAGGTCCACGCGAACGAGGAGAACCTCAACACCGAGATCGGGCTGCCGCTGACGATCCTCGAAGCGCCCGACGACACCGAGGCGCTGGTGCTGGAGATGGCGATGCGCGGCAAGGGGCAGATCGCCGAGCTGGCGGCGATCGCCGAGCCGGAGGTGGCCGTGATCACCAACGTCGGCCCGGTCCACGTCGAGCTACTCGGCTCCGTCGAGGCGATCGCGGCGGCGAAGGCGGAGATCCTCGACGACCTGCCGCCCGGGGGAACGACGGTGGCGCCGGTCGAGGCCGGCGCGCTGGAGCCGCACCTGGAGCGAGCGCCCCGGTTGCTGCGCTTCGGTCCGGGTGGGGACATCGAGGCAACCGAGGTCAAAGTCGACGAGGGAGTGACCGAGGCTCTGGTCTCGACCCCTGCTGGCAGCCAGCGCTTCCACTTCCCATTTGCCGAGGCCCACAACCTCACCAATGCCCTTGCCGCGATCGCTGCCGGCGTCGCCCTCGGCGCCGACCTTGCCGGGATGTCCGACCGGGCCGCGGACATAGGATTCTCCCGCTTCCGCGGCGAGCGCCTGCAGCTCCCGGGGGGCATCGTCCTCGTGAACGACTGCTACAACGCCAACCCGGTGTCGATGCGCGCGGCGCTCGACCACCTCGCCAGCCTCGAAGCGACCCGCACGGTCGCGGTCCTGGGCGAGATGGGGGAGCTCGGCGCCGACTCGCCCGGCTACCACCGTGAGGTTGGCGAGCACGCTCGCGCCCAGGGCATCGACTTCGTCGTCGGCGTCGGCCTGCCGGCCCGCGACTACGAGCCCGACGAGCTCGTCGCCGATCCCGGCGAGGCGGCGGAATTCCTCGCCCAACAGCTCGAACCCGGCGACGCGGTCCTGATCAAGGGGTCCCGCTCGGCCGGTCTGGAGACCGTCGCCGAGCAGCTCGCCGACCTGGTCCCGGCGGAGGACGGCTGATGGGCGAAGTCCTGATCGCGGGGATGGCGGCGATGCTGATCTGCATCTTCCTCGGTCCCAAATTCATCGAATACCTGCGGGTGAAGGAGTTCGGGCAGCACATCCGCGAGGACGGACCGCAGGAGCACCACACCAAGGCCGGCACGCCGACGATGGGCGGGCTGATCGTCTTCGCCTCGATCTGCGTCCCCTTCCTCGTCCTCTCCGATCGCGACGCGCAGAGCATGGCCGTCTTCGGGGTGGCGATGGGCTGCGCCGTGCTCGGCTTCGCCGACGACTACATCAAGATCGTCAAACGGCGCTCGCTCGGCCTCGCCGGCCGCTGGAAGCTGATCGGCCAGATGATCATGGCCCTGGCGCTCTGGTGGGTCGCCCGCCACGAGGTCGGCCTCGAGCCGACCCTCTACTTCCGGATCGGCGACGGCAGCATCGACCTCGGCCCGGCGCTCTACTTCGTCCTCGTCTTCCTCGTCATCGCCGGCACCTCCAACGGCGTCAACCTCACCGACGGCCTCGACGGCCTCGCCGCCGGCTCCTGCGCGATCGTCCTCCTCGCCTACACGGCGATCGCCTTCGTTGCCAACGAGCAGCAGAACCTCGCCCTGCTCTCCGCCTGCCTGGTCGGCGCCTGCGTGGGGTTCCTCTGGTACAACGCCTTCCCGGCCTCGATCTTCATGGGGGACACGGGCTCGCTTGGCCTCGGCGGCGCGATCGGAGCGCTGGCGGTGATGACCCAGACCGAGGTCCTGCTGATCATCATCGGCGGCATCTTCGTGATCGAGGCGCTCTCGGTCCTACTCCAGGTCTTCGCCTTCAAGACCTTCCGCCGCCGCGTCCTCCTGATGGCGCCGCTGCACCACCACTTCGAGATGATGGCCTGGTCGGAGACGAAGATCATGCTCCGCTTCTGGATCATCGCCGCCGTCTGCTCGGGGATCGGTTTCACCCTGTACCAGCAGTCGATCGGGTCCTAGGCCCCCTAATGACATGATCCGGTGGTGCCGGAGATCGAGGTCAGCGCGGGTCCGATCGAGTACGGCGACTCCGGCGGCGCGGGCAGGCCGCTCGTCTTCGTCGGCGGGCTGCCGCACGACGAGAGCCTCTGGGACGGGGTGGTCGCCGAGCTGGCGCCGGAGTTCCGCTGCCTGACGCCGGTGCTGCCGCTGGGAGCCCAGCGCAAGCCCCTGCGCCCCGATGCCGACCTCTCGCTGCCGGGGCTGGGGCGGATCGTCACCGAGTTCCTCGAGCGCCTCGACCTGCGCGACGCGGTCGTCTGCTTCAACGACTGGGGCGGCGCCCAGACGATGGTCTCCCACGGTGGGGTCGACCGCGTCGGCGCCTTCGTCCTCATCTCCTGCGAGACCGACCGCAACTACCCGCCCGGGGTGGCCGGCCAGATCGCGGCGCTCTCCGGCTTCCTGCCGGGCGGCTTCGGGGTGATGCGCTTCGCCCTCTCCTCGCCGACGCTGCGGAAACTGCCCTTCACCTACGGGCGGATGAGCAAGCGCGGCGTCCCCGACGAGCTGATGCACCGCTGGCTGCAGCCGCTGAAGCGGCGGGAGATCCGCCGCGACACCCGCCGCTACGTCCGCGACGTCCGCCACGGCAAGCGCGAGATCCGCGCCGCGACGCCGCAGCTCCGCTCCTTCGAGCGGCCGGTGCTGGTCGTCTGGGACGAGGAGGGGACGATGATGCCCAATTCCGAGGGCCGCCGCCTGGCCGAGTCCTTCCCGAACTCGACCTACGTCGAGCTGCCCGACTGCTACACCCTGATCCCGATCGACCAGCCGCAGGCGCTGGCCGGGGAAATCCGCGAGTTCGCCCGTCAGTAGGGGGCGCGAAGGCCCTCGAACATCGGGAAGTGCTTGAGGTTGTTGGTGCCGAGCTGGGCTTCGAGCAATTCGGCCGTGGCGGCGATCGCCAGGTCCGGGACCCCGATCCCGGGATGGCTTCGGCGCCAGCGGCGGCCGAGCTCCCCGGCTCGGCGGGCCACCTTCTCGTCGACGGGGACCCAGATGATCAGCGCGAATAGCCGCTCTGCCCCCCGTCGTTCCTCGGAACGCAGGCCTCGAAGGATCTCGGCCCTGGTTACCTCCGAACAGGACGGCGG
Source organism: Solirubrobacterales bacterium (assembly GCA_035535295.1). Lineage (GTDB taxonomy): Bacteria > Actinomycetota > Thermoleophilia > Solirubrobacterales > 70-9 > VAYN01. The sequence goes on along the minus strand of DATLQI010000021.1, from coordinate 39,138 downwards.
AGCACCGAGTGCGGCGATGTATTCACCCGCGAGGGAGGACCCCCGCAGGTGGTCGACGAGGACCGTGGTGTCGAGGACGACGGTCATCGCCAGAGTTCCTTGGATCGCTCGGCTTCCGCGCGGCGCAGCTTGTCGACGTACTCGACGCCCTCTTCGAGGTGGGGAGCTATTCCCGCCGTTTCCGCAACCGCCTCCTGCCACTGCTCGCGCCAGGCGGCCGCGTCCGCCAGCTCCTGGGCGAGGTAGGCGTCGATGGCGCGTCGGATCAGGGTGGAGCGCGTGGTCCCCTCGGCGGCGGCTCGCTCGTCGAGCTTTGCGGTCTGTTCCTCGTCGAGGTAGATCTGGGTGCGGCGATTCATGGTGTATAAGCGTACATCACGACCAGGCGGTAATAGGGCGGAGGGGTATCCGGGGGCGTCGCGAAGCTGTGGCATGTGTCTATAAGGGTCCAGCCCAAAGAAACTCGCCCCCCCTTCCCCCGAGGCTCTTTCCTAATTGCGGGACTTGCTCGCTCGGGCCAGGCGGCGGCGCGGCTGCTGGCGGCGCGGGGGGAGACCGTCCGGGCGGTCGATTCCGGGCATCCCGAGGGGGCGGCAGGGCTGGAGGGGGCTGGCGTCGAAGTCTTCCTGGATACGGATGGATTGGCACAGCTCGAGGGGACGCGGACCGTCGTCAAGAGCCCGGGGGTTCCCCGGGAGGCGCCGGTGATCGCGACGGCATTGGAGCGGGGAATCGAGGTGATGGGAGAGATGGAGCTGGCCTGGCGGGCGCTGCCGAACCGGTTCGTCGCCGTCACCGGCACCAACGGCAAGACGACGACGGCCGAGCTGCTCGGACACCTCTATCGGACCGCGGGCGAGCCGGTCGCGGTAGCCGGCAACGTCGGCACCGCGCTCTCGGAGCTGGTCGGCGAGGTCGACGACGACACGACGGTCGTCTGTGAGGCCTCGAGCTTCCAGCTCGAGGACACGGTCGCCTTCGCCCCGGAGTGCGCGGTCTTCCTCAACCTCGCCCCCGACCACCTCGACCGCCACGGGGACCTCGAGCACTACCTGGCGGCGAAGCTGCGGATCTTCGCCAACCAGGGCAACGACGACGTCGCCGTCTACAACGCCGACGATACTTCTCTCGCCGACACCGACCTCGGCGGTTGCGCGCGGCGGGTCGCCTTCTGCGTCGGTGATGCTCCCGATTGCGAGGTCGCGGTAGCCGAAGGGACGATCTTCTACGACGGCGAGCCGCTGCTGCCGGTCTCCGAGCTCGGCCTCTTCGGCGAGCACAACGTCGCCAACGCGATGGCCGCTGCGGCGGCGGCGCTGGCGATGGGGATCGACCGCGAGGCGGTCCGGGCCGGGCTGCGCAGCTTCGCCGGCGTCCCCCACCGGCTTGAGCCGGTCGCCGAGATCGGCGGCGTCCGCTTCGTCAACGACTCGAAGGCGACCAACGTCGCCTCGGCCACGGTCGGGATCCGCGCCTTCGACGGCGGCGTCCACGCGATCCTCGGCGGCAGCGAGAAGGACGAGCCGTTCGCGCCGCTCGTCGAGCCGCTGGCCGAGCGCGCTGCCGCCTGTTACCTGATCGGCGCCACCACCGAGCGGATGGCGCGCGAGCTGGCGCCGGTGGCCGAGGCCGGTGTTCATCTGTACCGCTGCGACGGTCTCGAGGACGCGGTGCGCCGCGCGGCTGGCATGGCTCAGCCAGGCGAGGTCGTGCTGCTCTCGCCGGCCTGCGCCAGCTTCGACGCCTTCGAGAACTACGAACGACGTGGCGACCGCTTCCGCGAGATCGTCGGGGGGCTGGGGTGAGCGCGAAGAAGGCGAAAGCGCCCGCCAAGCGCGCGAAGCCGAAGAAGCGATCCCGCCCGCTGCCCGCCGAGTACAACATCCTCCTCACCGCAACCCTCTGCCTGCTGGCGCTGGGGGCGGTGATGGTCTTCTCGGCCAGCTCGACCACCCGCATCCTCCAAGACGGCGGCCTCTCCGACAGCGCCTTCTACCTGAAGCGGACGCTGCTCTTCGGCGCCGTCGGCCTCGCGATCATGTGGTTCGCCTCGCGCCACGGGCTGCGGGTGATACGCGAGATCACCCCGCTGCTGCTCGGCGGCTCGATCTTCCTCCTCATGGCGGTCCTCGTGGCCGGCACCGAAGTCAACGGCGCCACCCGCTGGATCGGCGGCGGCTTCCTCCAGATCCAGCCATCGGAGCTGGCCAAGGTGGCGCTGATCCTCTACGGCGCCGATCTCCTGGCGCGGAAGCCGAAACGGGTGCGCTCGCTGGAAGGGATGATGCCCTTCCTCCTCGTCGTCGGCGCTTCCTGCCTGCTGATCATGCTGCAGCCGGACATGGGGACGACGATGGTGATCTGCTTCTCCGTCGCCGCCACCCTCGTCGCCGCCGGCGCCCGCCCCGCCGACCTCGGCAAGATCGCCCTGGTGATCGGCGTCCTCGCGCTGCTGATGGCGGTCGTCGAGCCCTACCGGATGGCGCGCCTCACCTCCTTCCTCAACCCGACCGCCGACGCGTCGGGAGCCGGCTTCCAGGCGGCGCAGGCGAAGATCGCCCTCGGCTCCGGGGGTCTGCTCGGCGACGGGCTCGGCAACGGGGTCCAAAAGGCCTTCTACCTGCCCGAGGCCCACACCGACATGATCACCGCGGTGATCGGCGAGGAGCTCGGCTTCGCCGGGATCGCCGCGGTCGTCGGCCTCTTCGGGATGTTCGGCTACGCCGGGCTGAAAACGGCGCAGAAGGCGAAGGACGCCTACGCGAAGATCCTCGTTTCCGGCCTCACCTCGCTGGTCCTCGTGCAGGCGACGATCAACCTCTTCGCGGTGATGGGAATGGCGCCGTTGACCGGCGTGCCCCTGCCCTTCGTCTCCTACGGCAACAGCAGCCTGATGGCGACGCTGCTGGCGGTCGGCCTGATCCTCAACGTCGCCCGCGGCGGGCGATCGACGGCGGCGCGCGCTTCGACGCCCACCCGCGCTGGCAAACTGCGCGCCATCGAGGGCGGCCGCTCACCCGCGCGTGAAAGGAAACGAGCTCAAGGTGCCAGGAAAGCCAAAGGTAGTAGTGGCGGCGGGGGGAACCGCGGGGCACGTCGTGCCCGCCATGGCGGTCGCCGACGAGCTTCGGGCTAACGGCGCCGAGGTCAGCTTCCTCGGTGCGCGCGGGCGGATCGAGGCGGAGCTGGTGCCGGCGGCGAGCTACGAGATCGACCTCGTCAAGGTACGCGGGATCGACCGCCGCAACCCACTGAAGGCCGTGCGGGCCGGCTTCGAGGCGCTCGGCGCCGTCGCTGCGGCGCGCAAGGTCCTGCGCCGGCGCGGCGCCGACGCCGTGGTCGGCGGCGGCGGCTACGTCGCCGGCCCGGCCGGCCTGGCCGCGGTGCTGACCGGGACGCCGCTGGTCCTGACCGAGGCCGACAGCCACCTCGGCCTCGCCAATCGCCTGCTCGCCGGCCGCGCCCGCCGCGTCTGCCTCGCCTTCCCGATCGAGGGCAGGGAGGGCGACCGCTACCTGGTCACCGGCCGGCCGGTCCCGCGAGCGGTCCTGGAAGGCGACCGCGCCAAGGCGCGCGAGCGCTTCGGGATCGCGCCGGACGCCCGCTGCCTCCTCGTCTTCGGCGGCAGCCAGGGTGCTAGGTCGATCAACCTCGCCGCCGTCGAAGCCTTCGCCGAGGGCGAGGGCCGCGACTTCCACGTCCTTCACATCACCGGCAAGCGGGACTACACGGAGGTCGAGCGGCGGCTCGCCGCTGCGCCCGGCCACGACCGCTACACGCTGCTCGAGTACGAGCCGAACCTCGGCGACCCCCTCGCCGCCGCCGACCTCGTCCTCGCTCGCTCCGGCGGCTCGATCTTCGAGGTCATCGCCGTCGGCCGGCCGGCGATCCTGGTGCCCTATCCGTTCGCCACCGCCGACCACCAGACCGCCAACGCCGAATGGATGCGGGACGGCGGTGCGGCAACGGTGATCCCCGACGCCGAGCTCGACGCCGGGCGCCTGCAGGCCGAGGTTGCGGCGGTGCTCGACGACCCGACGCGCCTCGAATCGATGGGCAGCGCCAGCCGTGCCCTCGCCAAGCCCGACGCCGCCCGTCGCATCGCCGCCGAGGTTTTGGAGGCGATCGGATGAGCGAGTGGACCGGGCGTCGCCTGCACTTCATCGGCATCGGCGGGGCGGGGATGAGCGGGCTCGCGCTCGTCTGCGCTCACCTCGGCGCCCAGGTCACCGGCAGCGACCGCGCCGACTCCTCTTATATGGAGCGCCTGCGCAAGGCGGGGCTGGAGCCGGTCGTCGGCCACGACGCCGCCAATTTCCCCGAGGGGGCGGAGGTTGTCGTCTCGACCGCGATCGCCGCCGACAACCCGGAGCTCGCCCTCGCCCGCGAGCGCGGCATCGAGCCGATCCACCGCGGCCAGCTCTTAGCCGAGCTTTGCGCCGAGAAGCGGCTGATCGCGATCGCCGGCACCCACGGCAAGACGACGACGACGGCGATGACCGGCTGGGCGCTGCGCGAGATCGGCGCCGATCCAGCTTTCTTCGTCGGCGGCGAGGTCCCAGGGCTGGGGCCGGACGGCGAGGCGGCCAACGCCGGCTGGGGCGAGGGCGAGTGGGTCGTCGCCGAGGCCGACGAGAGCGACGCCAGCTTCCTGCGGTTGCAACCGGAGGTCGCGGTCGTCACCAACGTCGAGATGGACCACCACTCGCGCTGGGGCTCCCTGACCGAGCTGCACGAGGCGTTCAAAGCCTTCGCCGGGCCGGCGCGTGGGCTGGTTGTGCCAGGGGACGAAGGGATGGGATGGCTGCAGGGAGCGGGGGAGCAAGTGGCCACCTTCGACGGCGCGTCACCCGGCCCGGCCGAACTGGGCCTGGCGGTGCCCGGCGAGCACAACCGCCGCAACGCCCGCACCGCGATCGCCGCCCTGGAGCTGGCCGGCTTCGATGGCGCCGAGGTCGCCAAGGCACTCGCCGGCTTCCGCGGCGTCCACCGTCGCCTCGAGCTGAAGGGAAAGCGCGGGCCGGTCTCCATATATGACGACTACGCGCACCACCCGACTGAGGTGCGGGCGGCGCTCTCGGCCCTGCACGAACAGGAGCCCTCGCGCCTGGTCGCCGTCTTCCAGCCCCACCTCTATTCGCGGACCAAGGCGCTGGCCGAGGAGTTCGGCGCCGCCCTCACCCTCGCCGACGAGGCGATCGTCCTCGACGTCTACCCGGCGCGCGAGGAGCCGGTGGGCGAGCTGGCCGGCGTCAGCGGCCTCCAGGTCGCGCAGGCGGCGGCGGAGCGGGGCGGGGGAATGCCGGTCTGGTGGCTGCCGACGGCGGACCTGGCGCAGCGCGCCCTGGTGGACCTCCTGGATCGCACCGAGGAGGTCGATGGTTCGAGCGCGGTGCTGGTGACGATCGGCGCCGGGGACGTCTTCAGGCTCGGCGAAGCTCTGGTCACCGAGGCCGTATCGTGACCGCGCCGCCCGAGGGAGTGAAAGCTGGCCACCCGTTGGCGCGCTTTACGACCGTGCGGACCGGGGGCGCCGCCGACTTCTTCGCCCATCCACGCGACCTCGACGGCCTCGTCTCGGTCCTGCGCTGGGCCGACTCCGAGGGCATCGCCGTCGGCGTGATCGGCTCCGGCTCCAACCTCCTCGTCGCCGACGAGGGCTTCCGCGGCCTCGCCCTCAAGCTCGGCGGCTCCTTGGCGACGATCGAGCGCGACGGCGACCGCGTCCTCTGTGGCGGCGGCGCCCGGCTTCCCTCGGCCGCGGCGAAAACGGCCGGCTGGGGACTCTCGGGCCTCGAGTTTGGGGTCAACATTCCCGGCACCGCCGGCGGCGCGGTGCGGATGAATGCCAATGCCTACGGCGGCCAGCTGGCGCGGGTGCTCGAGTGGGTTGACATCTGCACCGCTGCCGGGACCGCCCGGCGAGCACCGGATCAGCTCGGCTTCACCTACCGGCACTCGAACCTGCGCGAGGGGGAAGTCGTCGCCCGCGCCTCCTTCCACCTCCAGCCCTCCGACCCGGAGGAGATCAAGGCGACGCTGGCGAGCATGCGCGAGCGCCGGCGCGAGGCCCAGCCCTCGGGGATCAAGACCTTCGGCTCGACCTTCAAGAACCCCGAGGACGAACGGGCGGAAGGAAGGTCGGCCGGGCAGCTGCTCGAGGCGGCCGGCTGCCGCGGCCTCCGCCACGGCGGCGCCCGCTTCTCCGAGAAGCACGCGAACTTCGTCGAGAACATGGGGGAGGCCAGCACCGCCGACGTGCTCGAGCTGATGGCCGAGGGGCGGCGTCGGGTCCATGAGCGCTTCGGCGTCGAGCTGGAGCCGGAGGTGCAGGTGCTCGGCGAGGTGCGCTGGCCGGACGGCTGGGAGCTGTGAGCCGCCAGCGACTGCTGATCGGCCTCGCGACGGTATTGATCGTCGCCGTCGGCGTCTACTGGTTCGTCGTCCGCGAAGGCTCGGCCGAGCCCCATGTCCTCGTCCCCAAGCTGACGGCGACGATCGGCGAAGGCGACGAAGCCGTTGGTGTCGCGGAGAACGGGTCAACCGTCCGCTGGTTGCCGCTGCCGGAGGATCCGCCGTTGCCGCAACTGCCCCTCGACGACGTTCCCAAAGGGGGCCGAGTCAAAGGGACCGCGCTGGAACAGGTGCGGGTGCTCGCTGCCGTCCCGGACGCCCTCCGCCCCTACGTCGCCCGCAGCTTCTTCGGCGAGAGCGGGGTGGACGTCGAACTGACGACGGGGATCGAAATTCGCTTCGGCGACGCCACCCAAGCCGCTCGGAAGTGGCGAGCGGCGGCGGCGGTCCTCGCCGACCCCTCCGTCACCGCGCTCGATTATGTAAACGTGATCGCGCCGAGCCGCCCCGTATACGAGGGCTCGGGACATGAACTTCCGAGCCCACCCTGAACCTCTTCAAACGCCTGAGAAAGGGCTTTGCAGAGCGGCGTCGAAAAGTCTCGACCTGAGGGTGAGAGTGGCTCAACCCTCAAGTAATGGTCGAGATATGGAGGCTGCAGGATGACTGGCGGGCGTTTGACAGAGGAGCAGGAATGCCCTACGTTGAGCGCAATTTCCGTGCTTGAAGCGGCAACTCGAACCCTAGAGTGTTGCTGAAGGCTCGGACGGAACAAGGGCTCAACTCAAGATGGAATCCACTTACTTGGCAGTGATCAAGGTCGTCGGCGCGGGCGGCGGCGGCACCAATGCCGTCAGCCGGATGATCGACGCCGGAATCAGGGGCGTCGAGTTCGTCGCCGTCAACACCGACGCCCAGGCGCTGCAGGCCTGCGACGCCGACATCAAGCTTTCGATCGGCCAGGAGCTGACCCGCGGCCTCGGCGCCGGGGGCAACCCCGAGGTCGGCGCCGGCGCGGCGGCCGAGAGCCGCGACGAGATCAAGGAGGCGCTGAAGGGCGCCGACATGGTCTTCGTCACCGCTGGCGAGGGCGGCGGCACCGGCACCGGCTCCGCTCCCGTGATCGCCGAGATCGCCAAGGAGGAGATCGGCGCCCTCACCGTCGGCGCGGTGACCAAACCGTTCGAGTTCGAGGGGAAACGGCGGATGCAGCAGGCGCTCGAGGGGATCGAGAAACTGCGCAACAAAGTCGACACCCTGATCATCGTCCCGAACGAGAAGCTGCTGCAGGCGGTCGAGCGGCGCACTAGCGTCCTCGAGGCCTTCCGCCAGGCGGACGACATCCTCCGCCAGGGCGTCCAGGGAATTACCGACCTGATCACGATCCCGGGCCTGATCAACCTCGACTTCGCCGACGTGCGGACGATCATGCGCGACGCCGGCTCGGCCCTGATGGGCGTCGGCTCGGCTTCCGGCGAGGCCCGCGCGCTCGACGCGGCCAAGGCGGCGATCACCTCGCCGCTGATCGAGGAGTCGATCAAAGGCGCGACCGGGATGCTGCTGAACATCACCGGTCCCGAGGACCTCGGCCTCTTCGAGGTCAACGAGGCCGCGCAGCTGGTCCAGGCCGAGGCCGACGACAACGCCAACATCATCTTCGGCTCCGTCGTCGACCAGTCGATGAAAGACGAGGTCCGGGTGACGGTGATCGCCACCGGCTTCGAGGGCTTCGAGCTTCTGGCGCGGTCGCCGCAGCGCGTGCGGCGTCGTTACGAGAGTCGCCCGCGGGTGTCGGCCGAGGACACGGAGATTCGGAAACTCCGGGTCTCGGAGGACGACATCGATGTGCCGGGCTTCCTCAAAGAGTAGGTCGGGGGGCACCGGGTGCCCCTCCCCCAAAGACCGTCGCGCAGCTGGGGCGGAGTGCTGGGCGCGGTTGTGGTCTCAGGAGCCTTTGTGGGAGGGGCACCCGGTGCCCTTGCACGAATAGGCTTCGGAGTCCGTGGCTGAGTCTCGTCGCACTCCTCTCTTTGAGCAGCATCAGGCCCTTGGGGCGAAGGTTGTTCCGTTCGCTGGCTGGGAGATGCCGGTGCAGTACGAGGGGATCCGGGAGGAGCACTCGGCGGTGCGGCGGCACGTGGGGATGTTCGACGTGTCGCATATGGGGGAGGTGGAGGTCGAGGGACCGGGCGCCCTCGCGTTCCTGCAGCGGGTGCTCTCCAACGACGTTTACAAGATCGCGATCGGCGGGGCGCAGTACTCGTGCCTCTGCCAGGAGGACGGCGGCGTCCTTGACGACCTCTTCGTCTACCGGCTCGGCGGCGACCGCTACCTGATCGTCACCAACGCCGCCAACCACGAGACCGACCTCGCCTGGCTCGGCCGACAGAGCCGCGCCTTCGACGTCATCGTCCGCGACGTCGCCGACCGCTACGCGATGCTCGCGGTCCAAGGTCCGCACGCGCGCCAGGTGTTGCACAGCGCGCTGGGGATCGAGCTGCCGCCGCGCTTCCACGTCTCCCACGTCCGCGTCGGCCGCCGCCCGGCGCTCGTCTGTGGCACCGGCTACACCGGCGAGGACGGGGTCGAGCTGCTGATCGACCCCGAGGTCGCGGCGCCTATCTGGAGCGAGCTGCTCGACGCCGGCGTCGTCCCCTGCGGGCTCGGCGCCCGCGACACCCTGCGGCTGGAGGTCTGTTACCCGCTGCACGGCAACGAGCTGTCGCCGGAACGCAACCCGATCGAAGCCGGGCTCGGATGGTGCTCCAAGGAGGAGACCGGCTTCATCGGCTCGGAGGCGATCGCCCGCGCCCGCGCCGAGGGCACCGACGAGACGCTCGTCGCCTTCGAGATCGAGGGCAGAGGGATCCCGCGCGAAGGCAACCCGGTCCTCCACGGCGGCGAGCCGGCCGGCGTCGTCACCAGCGGCACCTTCTCGCCCTCGCTCGAGCTCGGCGCCGGGATGGCCTACGTGAACGCGGAGCTCGGGGAGGTCGGGACCGAGATCGAGATCGACGTGCGCGGCAAGCGCCGCCCCGCCCGGATAGCTTCCAAGCCTCTCTACGCGAAAAGGAGCTGAAACGTTGGCCGACGCCACCTACCCCGACGACCTCCGCTACCACGAGGAACACGACTGGGCCCGGATCAAGGGGAACCAAGCCACCTTCGGGATCACCTGGTACGCCCAGGACTCGCTCGGCGAGGTCGTCTTCTTCGACCCGCCCGAGGTCGGGGCGACGATCCAGAAAGACTCCTCCTACGCCGAGGTCGAGTCGGTGAAGGCGGTCTCCGACGTGATCGCGCCGCTGTCGGGCGAGGTCGTCGAGGTCAACGACGCGCTCGCCGACACTCCCGAGCAGATCAACGAGGACCCCTACGGCGGCGGCTGGCTGGTCAAGGTGCGGCTGACCTCGCCGGAGGAGGCCGAGACGCTGCTCGGCGTCGAGGAATACCGCAAGATGCTGGACCGATAACAGCCAAGCCCGGCCACCTCGTTCCCTAGCCTTAGCTACGTGACTCGCTACACCTCCGCCACTTCGGACGACCGGCGGGAGATGCTCGACGCGATCGGCGTCGGCTCCGCCGACGAGCTCTTCGAGCAGATCCCCGAGTCGCTGCGCCTGGGCCGGCCGCTGGCGCTGCCGGACGGGATGGGCGAGGCCGAGGTCTACGAGCGGCTAGCGGCGCTGGCCGAGCGCAACGCCGACGCCGAAGCGCAGGTCTGCTTCGTCGGGGCGGGGATGTACGACCACTACGTGCCGGCGATCGTCGACGCGATAACCTCGCGCTCGGAGTTCCTCACCCCGTACACGCCCTACCAGCCGGAGATCTCCCAGGGCGGGCTGCAGGTGATGTTCGAGTTCCAGACGGCGATGTCGGAGCTGACCGGCCTGCCGGTCTCCAACGCCGGGCTTTACGAGGGGCCCTCCTCGGTCGCCTCCGCCGGCTACCTGGCGATGGGCGCGACCAAGCGCCGCAGGTTCGTCGTCTCCCGCGGCGTCCACCCGCACAGCCGCGAGACGCTCGCGACCTACTCGGTCGGCTACGGCGCCGAGGTGGTCGAGGTCGGGCTCCAGGGCGGGCTGACCGACGCCGCGGCCTTGGCCGAGGCGGTCGACGGCGAGACCGCGGCGGTCTTCCTGCAGAGTCCGAACTTCCTCGGCGCGGTCGAGGACGTCGAGGCGCTGGGCGCGGCGGCGAAGGAGCACGGAGCGCTCCTGATCGTCGCCTGCGACCCGATGACGCTGGGGATCCTCAAGCCGCCGGGAGAGTGCGGCGCCGACATCGCCCTCGGCGAGGGCCAGCCGCTCGGCAACCGGCTCGACTTCGGCGGTCCCTCGTTCGGTTTCTTCTGCGCGACCGAGGCGCAGATCCGCCGCATGCCGGGACGGATCGCCGGCGAAACCGAGGACGTCGAAGGCCGCCGCGGCTTCGTCCTCGCGCTGCAGACCCGCGAGCAGCACATCCGCCGCGAGAAAGCCACCAACAACATCTGCACCGCCCAGGCGCTGAACGCGCTGGGGGCGATGGTCCACCTCGCCTGGCTGGGACGGCATGGCTTCCGGGAGCTGGGCGAGCTGCTGGTCCAGCGCACGGCCTACGCGCGCGAGCGGCTGGCCGCGGTCGACGGGGTCGAGCCGCTGCACGAGGCGCCTGTCGCCCGCGAGTTCGCGGTCCGGCTCGAGGCGCCGGTCGAGAAGGTGCTCGACCGCCTTGCCGAACGCGGGATCGCCGCCGGCTACCCGCTCGGCCGCGAGTACGAGGAGTTCGGGGACGGCCTCCTCGTCGCGATCACCGAGCGCCGCACGAAAGCCCAGATCGACGAGCTGGCTGAGGCGCTGGGCGCCGCCGTCGCCGCCGAGCATGATGAGTCGCTTTCGCAAAGCGAAAGCGACGCGCCCCTGACCAGGGGGACTGCCTGATGGCCCTGACCGAGACGCCGATGCAGGCTGAAAAGGCCCAGACGATCTACGAGAAGTCGAAGGCGGGGCGCCGCGCCGCGACGCTGCCAGCGACCGAAGTGCCCGAGAAGCCGCTCGCGGACCTGATCCCCTCGGGCCTCCTGCGCTCCGAGCCGCCGCGCCTTCCCGAGATCGCCGAGCCGGAGATCGTCCGCCATTACAACCGGCTCTCGCGCCGTAACTTCGACCTCGACAGCGGCTTCTACCCGCTCGGCTCCTGCACGATGAAGCACAACCCGCGCCTCAACGAGCGGGTGGCGGCGCTGCCCGGTCACGCCCGCCTGCACCCGGCGCAGGACCCGCGCCGCGCCCAGGGGGCGCTGGAGCTGATGTGGCTGCTGCAGGAGTCCCTGAGCGAGATCTGCGGCCTGCCGCACGTCAGCCTCCAACCCAGCGCCGGCTCCCACGGCGAGCTCGCCGGGCTGCTGCTGACCCGCGCCTACCACGCCGACCGCGGCGAAGAGCGGACCAAAGTGCTGGCGCCCGACACCTCGCACGGCACCAACCCTGCCTCGGTGACGATGGCCGGCTACGAGGTGGTCAAAGTCGCGACGAACGACCAGGGCGGGGTCGAGATGGACGACCTGCGGGCGAAGCTGGCCGAGAACGAGGGCGAGGTCGCCTGCCTGATGCTGACCAACCCGAACACGCTCGGCGTATTCGACGAAAACATCGCCGAGATCGCGAAGCTGATCCACGAGGCCGGCGGCACCCTCTACTACGACGGCGCCAACCTCAATGCGGTGATGGGGCACTCGCGGCCCGGCGACATGGGCTTCGACATCGTCCACGTCAACCTCCACAAGTCCTTCAGCCAGCCGCACGGCGGCGGCGGCCCCGGCGCCGGCCCTATTGCCGTCTCCGACCGGATCGAGCCCTACCTGCCGCGGCCGCAGGTGGTCCGCCGCGAGGGCTCCAACGGCCACGGCCCGAGCTTCGACCTCGACTTCGAGCGGCCGAGGTCGATCGGCCGCCTGCGCGGCTTCCAGGGCAACTTCGGCGTCTTCGTCCGCTCCTACGCGTACATCCTCAGCCTCGGCGGCGACGGCCTCGCCGAGGCCTCCGAGACCGCCGTCCTCAACGCCAACTACCTGAAGGCGCGCCTGGCCGAGGGCCGCGCCGGCGAGCGCCTGCCGATCGCCTTCGACCGCCACTGCATGCACGAGTTCGTCCTCTCCGGCAAGCCGATGAAGCGCGAGCTCGGCCTCGCCACCCTCGACCTCGCCAAGCGCCTGCTCGACTTCGGCTTCCACCCGCCGACCGTCTACTTCCCCCTCCTCGTCGACGAGGCCCTGATGGTCGAGCCGACCGAGACCGAGACCAAGGAGTCCCTCGACGCCTTCGCCGAGGCAATCGACCGGATCCTCGCCGAGGCCGAGACCAACCCCGACCTCGCCAAGAACGCCCCCTACACGACCCCCGTCCGCCGACTGGACGAGGTCAAAGCGACGAGGCAGCCGGTCGTCCGGCAGCAGCTCTAAGCAGCCAGGCCGCAGACCTGGCCCTGCAGGCCCGGCCACCAGTCAGGATGTGCCGCGAGGAGGTCGCGAAGGACTGGGCTTCGCGCATAGGTCTCGGCGATGTAGATGCGCCATGCGCGCTGCGAGTCGTCGTTCATATAGCCCAGGTGAAAGACGACGTGGTCGAGGGCATTGGCCAGTGCCGTACAGACCGCCAGCGCCCGCTCCCGCTCCACCTGATCCTTCCTCGGTGCGCGCTTGCCACCGCCGATGTACTGGCGCATCTCGGGGTATTCGATCAACGCCCGGTCGACCTCGAGCATCATCGTCGTCATTCCCGTCACGAGTTCGACTTCGCTGTCCTGCCGCGCTTTGTACACCTGGTAGAAGACGAGCAGGACCCCGAGGCCGGTGAGGATCACGGCGATGTCTGCCCACTGGTCGAGTGAAAGCAAGATGGTTGCCATCGACGGTCGAACCTCACACATCGCCCGACCGAGGTCAAGTGCTCGAAGCGTTCGTTCCTACGTCAGTAGTTCGCCTAGTTCTTCGGGCGGAACACGCGGAACCCGATCGAGGCTTCCGGGGAGGTGCCGAACTCGTTGCTCGCCTTGAAGAAGGCTCGGTAGCGCCCGGCAGTGAGGAACTGGACGCCGCCCTTCGGCTTCGGCAGCTTGCCTTCGAAGCGGACCCTGTTCTTCCCGGTGACGCCATCGCGGGTGAAGGCTCCGCGCCGGACGAGCGTGCCGTCCTTGCGGATCTGCTTGAAGACGACGCTGAAGGTCGCGTTCTGGTTGAGGAAGAAGGAGAAGATCGTCTTCCGCGGCAGCTTCGAGTCGGTGCTCTTTGGCGTGGTCGGCGAGAGGATCACTCGCTCGGTCATTTCTAGGCCGGTCAGCGACGGCGGCGTCCCCGGGGGTGGCGGTTCCGGGGAGGCGGCGGCGAATGCAGGCAGCGCCAGCGCGAGCAGCAGGACCGAGATGGCTGAAATTCGCTTCACGACTTCATCAACCCGTCCGCGGGCTCAAAGCTTCGGCAACTCCTGCTCCAGCTCCAGTACCGGCGCGAAGAGGTCGCCGTGCTCCTCGATCCGCTCCAGGACGTCGCCGGCCTCGAAGACGAGGGTCGAGCCGTCGCCTGACTCCGCCACCGCTTCGACCTCCTCCCAGGTCACCGGGGTCGAGCAGGTGGGGCGTTCGCGGGCGCGGAGGGAGTAGACGGAGATCGTCGTTTTGCGTTCGTTGTTCTGGTACCAGTCGATCAGGACCTTGCCGCTGCGGTCGGTCTTTTTGCCCATTTTGGCGAGGACGTTCTCGGGATCCTGCTTGGCGATCAATTGGGCCAGCGCCTGGGCGAAGGGGCGGGTCTCCTCGTAGGAGGTCTTCGTGTTGAGGGGGACGTAGAGCTGCATGCCCTTCGAGCCCGAGGTCTTGACGAAGCACTCGAGCTCGAGCTGGTCCAACACCTCGCGCAGGCGCAGCGCCACCCTCGAGCAGTCGACTATGTCGGCGGGCGGACCCGGGTCGAGGTCGAAGGCGACCACGGTCGGCCGTTTCGGCGCTCGGCTCAGCGAGAGCGAGGGGTGCAGCTCCAGCGCCGCCAGTTGTGCCATCCAGATCAGCGTCGGCAGGCTGTCGCAGACGCAGAACTCGATCACGCCCGCCCGCGGCCCCGCCTGCACTTTCGCCGTCTTCACCCATTTCGGCCGGTGTTTCGGACAGCGCTTCTCGAAAAAGGCGGCGTCGAGGTCGTCGACCCCTTCCGGGAAGCGGCGGAGCGTCACCGCGCGGCCGCTCAGGTGGGGGACGATCGCCGGCGCCACCTTGGCGTAGTAGTCGACCATCTCGCCCTTGGTGAACCCGGTCTCCGGGTAGAGCACCTTGTCGAGGTTGGAGAGCCGCAGCTCCTTGCCTTCGACATCGACTTGCCGCGTCTCGCCCACGGCCAAAAAGCTTATTTCGCGGCTTTGGCTTTGGACCGCGAAGCGCTTTTACTTTTGGATTTCGCTTTCCCTTTGGCGGCTTTGCCTTTGGAGTTCGAGGCTTTTTTCTTGCCGCCGCCGCTGCCTTTGTCTTTGACCGCGGCGATGCTTTCCTCCAGTGCCGCCATCAGGTCGGGAGCTTTGGTCGCCTTCGGTTCCTCGGCTTCGGGCGCGACGATCTCCTTGCCTTCGGCCTTCCGTTCGATCAGCGCCAGCAGCTGCTCGCGGTACTCGTCGCGGTAGCTGTTCGGTTCGAATTCGGTGCTGAGCGAGTCGATCAGCTGTTCGGCCATCTGCTGCTCTTTCTTCGCGACTTTCGGCTTCTTGTCCGGGAGGGCGTCGTCGAGATCGGACGGCGGCACCACCTCGTCGTGGAAGCGCATCGTGGTCAGCGTCAGCACGCCGTCGGAGGCGCGGATCGCCGAGAGGTGCTCTTTGTTGCGGAAGACGAAGCGGGCGATCGCCGCCTTGCCCGAGCTCTCCATCGCACTTGCCAGCAGCGAGTAGGCCTTCTCGGCGCCGTCGGCGGGGCCGAGGTAATAGGGGCTGTCGAAGTACATCGGGTCGATTTCCTCGATGTCGACGAAGTCCTGGACGTCGATCGCCCGCGTCTTCTCCGGCGCCAGCGCCGCCAGGTCGTCCTTGCCCAGCGGCACGTACTGGCCGGGGGAGAGCTCATAGGCCTTGATGATGTTCTCGTAGGGGACCTCTTCGTCGGTCCCTTCGGCGACGCGGCGGTGTTTGATCTTGGCGCTGTCGGACTCGCGGATCTCGCGCAAGGCGATGTTGCGCCGCGCCACGGCGCTGAACATGCGCACGGGCACATTCAGTAGCCCGAAGCTGATCGTTCCGCTCCAAATCGCTCTTGCCATCGGTGTCGTTCCTTCCCCTGGGCTCCTTACCCGGATTCTTTCAAGCAAACGCGCTCGCTCAACAGAGGTGGGCACAGCGAGAGGCATCTTGCGATGCGGGATCATGCCGCGGTGCTCTTCGAGTTGCGAGAGGTGGGGGTTGAGCGCGGCGGGCGCGCCGTCCTCGACTCCTTCAGCGCCTCGATTCCCGAGGGCTCGACCGCGATCGTCGGCCCCTCCGGGGTCGGCAAGTCGACGCTGTTGCGGCTGCTGAACCGGCTCGCCGACCCAGACCGCGGCGAGATCGCCTATCGCGGCCGGTCGATAACTGCCTACGAGCCGCTGGCGCTGCGGCGAGAGGTCTCCCTGGTCCCGCAGCTCCCGGCCCTGCTCGACGGGACCGTAGAGTCGAACCTGCGCTACGCGGCCGAGCTGGCGAGAGAGGGGCTCGACGTCGAGGCGACCCTCGCCCGCGCCGGCCTCGACCCTTCCTTCGCCGACCGCGACGTCAGCCAGCTCTCGGTCGGCGAGCAGCAGCGGGCGATGCTGGCGCGGGCGCTCGCCCAGCGTCCCACCGTGCTGCTGCTCGACGAGCCGACCTCGGCCCTCGATCACGCTGCCCGCGACCGGATCGAGGCGGCGCTGGCGGAGCTGCGGCGCGAGCAGGAGGTCTCGATCGTCCTCGTCAGCCACGAACCCGAGCAGGCGCGCCGGCTCGGCGACCAGGTAGTGGAGATGCCGGCGTGAGCGCCTCGATCCACGTCGCCCTCTGGCAGGTCGCCGCCTCGCTGGTCCTGGTCGCCCTGGCGGCGGCGATCTCCTTCTGGCAGCGCGCCGACCTCGAGCGCGACATCCTCGTCGCCACCGGCCGCTCGATCGTCCAGCTGACCCTGGTCGGCTACGCGATCAAGCTGATCTTCGACGCCGACACGATCTGGCTCGTCCTCCTGCTGCTGGCGGTGATGGTCTTCTTCGGCGCGATCACCGCCCGCCACCGCGCCGCCAAGGTCCCCGACTCCTTCGGCCCGCTGCTGATCGCGCTCGCTTTGGCCGGAGCTAGCACCCTCGGCCTCGTCGTCGCCCTCGGCATCTTCGACCCGACCCCGCGCTACCTGGTCCCGGTCGGCGGGATGGTGATCGGCAACGCGATGACCGCCAGCGCCGTCGCCCTCAACCGCCTTGGCGACGAGATGGCCGACGCCCGGGCGCGGATCGAGGCGACGCTCGCGCTCGGCGCCACCGCTCGCGAAGCCGCGGCGCCGACCGTCCGCCGCGCCCTGCGCTCGGGGATGATCGCCCTCGTCGACTCGACCAAGACCACCGGCCTGATCTTCTTCCCGGGGACGATGGTCGGGATGCTGCTCGCCGGCGCCAGCCCCACCGACGCCGTCCGCCTGCAGCTGATCCTCCTCTACACGCTGCTCGGCAGCGTCTCGATCTCCGCCCTCACGGCCACCCTGCTCGCGTATCGCCACTTCTTCACGCCCGCTGCGCAACTGCGCGAGCTCTAGCGGGCGCAGCACCAGCCTTCGACTCGGGGGAAGCTCGCGGATCGCTCGCCAGGAGCGAAGGCGGTGGAGATATTGGCCACGGCTCGTGGCCTGGCGCGGCCGACCGGGAGGAAGAGCCACTGGCTGGGGCCGGGCCAGGCGACGAGCAGGCGGTGGCCGTCCGGGGACCAGGCGACTTCACCGAGGCTGCCGGGGACCGTGAGGAGGCTTCGCGGCTTCGCGGCGCCTGGCGGGAAGACGAGGACCTCGCTGTTGGTGCCGTGGTCCCGCCAGTGCGTGACGACGGTGGCGACCGCCTGCGTCTCGGGCGCGAGCGCGGCGTCGACGACACTCGTCCCGGGTGGAATCGCAAGCTCGGTCCGGGGGCCGAATTCGGATCGTCCTTCGAGCTTTGAGAGTCGCATCCTCTGCAGGTGGAGCTGGCTGGGCGAAACCTCGAGGATCAGTCGCCCCTCAGCGCCCCATTCGATCCGGGTGACGTCGCGGCCGGCCGCCGCGCCGGCCATGTCGGGCGGCGCTCCCGAGCGGCTCGCGCTCTTCTCGCTGCCGGCGATCCGCAGCTGCCCCTCGGCGTTGACGTAGGCCACTTCAGGGGTCCCGAAGGGCGACCAGGCGGGGGCGACGGGCGCCGTGTCCGGGTTGACCAGGTGGTCGCCGGTGCCGTCGCCGGCGACGATGCGCAGCTCGTCCCCCGCGCGGTAGGCGATCCGGTACCCGGAGGGGGACCAGCGCGGATCGCGCACCCGCGCCGCCGCCGTCAGCGACCAGTGCGGGGTGCCGCCAGGCTCGACCGCGCTCAGCGTCCGGCCCTTCGCCGCGGCGACGAAGAGCCCGCGCGGCGACCAGGTCGCTTCTTCGTAGTCGCCGAGCAGGCGCCGGGAGCCATCCGGCTGGACGACCCAAGGACCGACCGCGCTCTGGACGAGAAGGCGGCCCCCTCCGGGGATCCGCGCCAGCTCGGGTTCGGGCTTCGGCGCCGGGCTCTCGACCACGTCGCCGACCCAGTCGCGGACGGCGGCGCCGGCTGGCGAGAGCAGCAGCGCTGCCAGCAGCGTCGCGATGCCAAGGGCGAGCGCGAGGCGGGGGAGGGGCCGCCTCTCCGAGGTTTGGGGGGTCATAGCCCCCCAAAGTTCGGAGCGGCCGCTCGCATCGCTGCTCTTTCGCTCGGCGAAAGCGGCGGCGACCATTCGCCGACCGCGCTCCTCGGCCTCGGGCGGCTCGGGAATCGCGGTAGCCCGTAGCGCGCGGCCGATCCGGTCGCTGCTCATCGACCCTCCTCCGCGAACGAATCCGCCTCGGCCGCCTCGCGCAGCCGGTCGAGCCCGCGGCGCAGCCGCGAGTTCACCGTCCCCCGCGGCAGCTCCAGCATCCGCGCGATCTCTCCGGGCGTGTACTCGAGCAGGTGGCGCAGCACCACCACCGCGCGCTGCTCGGCCGGCAGCTCCTTCAGCGCCGCCATCAGCTCGCCGCCGATCTCTTCGGGTGGCGGCAGCGGCTCGAAGACCGACTCGGCGCCGTCGACCCGCCGCCGCAGCGCCTCGCGCCGCGCCCAGTCGAGGGCGCGATTGACGACGATCCGGTGCAGCCAGGGCCGGAAGGGGCGGCGGCGGTCGAAGCGGTCGAGCGCGGCGACGCCGGCGAGGAAGGCGTCCTGGGCGATGTCCTCGGCCGCGGAGGCGTCGTGGACGACGAGGTAGGCGGCGCGGTAGGCGCCGCGCCAGTGCAGCGAGTAGAGCCGCGCCATCGCGGCCCCCGAGCCGGCCTGCGCTTCGCGCACGAGTCGCCGTTCGTCCTCGCTGCTCTCAGCTCGCAAGCGCCATCCCCTTTCCGCATCTCAATCTTCTCTCACCCACCGGCCCATGCGGACGAGCGCCTTCGCCAGCCGTTCCCGCAGCGCCGGGGACAATCGGCCGCGCGGCAGCTCGACGACGAACGAGGACCCCCGGAAGGTGTGGTTCTGCCAGTTCGGGGCGCTGCCGGCGGGCCAGCGCAGGCGCCGGAACACGACCTGGGCGAGGCGGGCGAAGTGGCGACCAGCCTCGACGCTCGGCCCCCAGGCGCGCACGAACGGGCGCCGTCCGCCCCGGTACTGGTGGAACCAGATCGTCGCCTCCGGCCGCAGTTCGCGCACCAGCCGTCGCGCTAGCCGCGTTTCCGGCTCCGAGAACGGTCGCGGCCCCGAGTATTCAAGGTCGCCGCGGACCCTGATCGGCTGCCAGCCGGAGGCGAAGTTGCGGTTGAGGTCGACGCCACGGGCGTTCAGCCGCGAGCGCGCCGCCGTCCCGTCGGGGTTGAGGTTGGGGACGACGAAGACATCGGCGCTGGGGTCGGGACAGCCGCCCGTCACTGGCTGGATCCCCCTCGCCGCGCACTCGTCGCCGTGGATGCAGCCGAAGACGAGCAGCTCGCCGCTCCAAGTCGCCTCCCCGTACTCGCGCATCTTGATCGTCCTCCCCTGCAGCGAGTGGCCGACGATCGTCTCGCGGAGGAGGATGTTTCCGGGCGCCTCGCGGGGGGCGGGGGCGAGGAGGGCGAGGGCTGCCAGCAGCGCGACCATCAGAAGACCTGGAGGAAGTTAGCGGGGAGGCCGAGACGCATCCAGACGGGCTCGCGGACGTCGAAGGAGCCGGTGTCGACCGCCAGCAACGTTCCGTCGGGGGCGTTTTTGGTGTCGCGGCTGTAGAGGAGGATCTCGTCTCCGCCCTCGCTGAGCCGCAGCCGCAGCTGAAACGGTTCGCGCAGGAACTCGAGCTGGGGGAGATCGACGCAGACGGCGCGGCCCCGGACCGTGTCGAGCGCGTGGACGAAGGTCTCCTCGCTGCCGGTGTAGAGGGTGTAGGCCCAACGGCCGTCGGGGCTGGCGGCGCGGCTGACCGGCGAGCCCTGCATCCGCTCGTCCGGCTCCTCGGGATCGACGATCGCTCCCGGCTGCAGCCGGCCACTCGCCAGGTCCAGCGCCCGCACCTCGTAGCGGCCGCGGCGCCGCTTGTCGAAGAAGTTGTGGATCAGGTACATCGTCGAGGCGTCGGGGGAAAGCGCGTCGAACCCGTAGGCGCCGCGGAGGCTGAAGCGGGTGATCGCGTGCTCCGGGGCGTTCCCGGTGGGCGGGTGGCGGAGGAAGAGGTGCGTGTCGAGGATCGCGAACCCGGTCCGCTTCGGTGGATAGCGGCGCGGCGAGGTCGTGAGGACGAGCTTGCCGTCGGCGAACCCCGCGGCGCTGCCGTCGTAGGCGACGGCCGGCAGGTACCAGGTCCCGCGCAGGTACCACCAGCGGTCGACCGTCGAGTCCCGCGTATCGATCCGCTCGACCACCGTCACCGGGTGGCGGGTGTGCGGGGAGAGAGCGACGTAGCGGTAGGGCGGGTCGCCGAGGTAGTGCGCGGCGCCGAGCAGCCCGAAGCCGTCGGCCCTGGCCATGGCGGGGATCAGGGCCAAGGCCAGCAGCAACGTCGCAATCGCGGTCGGTCCCTTCCTCATGCCCTCTATACGAACGAGGGCCCGCCAGAGGTCCGGAGCCCGGTCGATGCACCTGCCAGACTCGTCGCGTGTCCCGCTCCCAGCGACTGACGCTGATCGCGACGATCCTCGGCTCCACCGTCGTCTTCCTCGACAGCACCGTCGTCAACGTCGCCCTGCCGGCGATCAGCGAAGACCTCGACGCCGGCCTCTCCGGGCAGCAGTGGGTGGTCGAGGCCTACATGCTGACGATGGTCTCGCTGCTGCTGGTCGGCGGCTCGCTCGGGGACCAGTTCGGGCGCCGGCGGATGTTCGTCGTCGGGCTGGTCGCTTTCGGCGTTACCTCGGTCTTTTGTGCGATCGCCCCCACGGTCGAGTTCCTGGTCGGCGCGCGGGCGCTGCAGGGGATCGCCGGCGCTCTGCTGGTGCCGGGATCGCTGGCTATCGTCGCCGCCACCTTCGCCGGCGAGGCGCGCGGCAAGGCGGTCGGCACCTGGACCGCCTGGACCGGGATCGCGACCGTGATCGGCCCGGCTGGCGGCGGCGCCCTCATCGGCCTCACCTCCTGGCGGGCTATTTTCTGGGTCAACCTGCCGCTGATCGCGGCGACGGTGATGCTGACCCTGCACGCGGTCGAGGAGAGCCGCGACCCGGACGCGTTTCGCGGCATCGACTGGGCCGGGATCGCCCTTTCGGCGGCGGGGCTCGGTGGCCCCGTCTACGCCCTGATCGAACAGCCGGACCACGGTTGGAGCGACCCGCTGGTTTGGATCCCGCTCCTCGGCGGCGTCCTCTGCTTCGCCCTCTTCGTCCTCCGCGAGGCGCGGGCCCGCCACCCGATGATGGACCTCGGCCTCTTCCGCATCCGCAACTTCGCCGTCGCCAACCTGACCACGCTCTCCGCCTACGCCGGGCTGATCGGCGGTCTCTTCTTCGTCGGCCTCTTCCTCCAGCAGGTGGCCGGCTACTCGGCGCTGGAGGCGGGCCTGGCGACGACGCCGATCTCGGTCCTGCTCTTCGTCCTCTCGCCGCGCTTCGGCCGCGTCGCCTCCGGCACCGGGCCGCGGCTGCCGATGACCGCGGGGCCGATCGTCGGCGGCCTCGGCCTGCTGCTGATGCTGCGGGTCGACGCCGGCGCCGACTACGTCACTGAGGTGCTTCCCGCGATCCTCGTCTTCGGCCTCGGCCTCTCGGCGACGGTGGCGCCGCTGACCGCGACCGTGCTCGACTCGGTCGAGGAACGCCACGTCGGCATCGCCTCCGGGATCAACAACGGCGTTTCCCGAGTCGCCGGCCTGCTGGCGATCGCCGTCCTCGGCGCCGTCATCTCCGCCCGCTTCGACGCGATCGCCGGCAACGTCCCGGGCGGCCCCCTCACCGACGCGGCGGCCGCCGCCTCCACCTCCGCCTTCCACCTCGGCGTCCTCATCGCCGCCGCCCTGATGATCCTCGGCGGCATCGCCTCCGGCCTAGGCATCGAGAACCCGAAAAGAAAAGTCAGCTCCAGCTCCATCCCCAGCCGCGGCTCCGCCCAAGCCGGCGAGTGCGGCCACCCCACCGACGGCGACTGCGCTCCACAGCAACAAGAAAAAGCAGGGACGGCCCCCGAAACTGTCTGAGCTGCCAGCATCAGCCGGTACGGATTGAAGCCCGGGGTGGGGCACCCTCGAACGGGCGGATACTCAAAACGGCGGCCTAATTGAGGGATTGGCGTTTCGATTGGCGAAACGCTCGCCTTTTTCTCTGAGCGCCCATAGGTTCGCCCGGTCCAAATCAAAAGTGGCCGGGCGACTGCGCAAACAGCCCCCGGCCGTGACAAAGGAGCGTGAACTCCCTTGCACGACCAGACTAAGGCAGGCTCTAACGCCGCCGAGGACCGCGAGATCGAAAAGGCGGTTCTGCTTCACGTAGTCGAAGCCCAGCCCGCCACGCTGAGGCTCTCGGATCTGATCCGCGAACTGGCCGCACCCGACGACTTCGCCCAGCGTGACGGGGTGGAAAGGGCGGTCCGAGACCTCGTCAGAGGCGGCTTGCTGTTCCGCTGCGAGGGCGCGGTGCTGCCCACCCGAACCGCTCTGCGCGCCTTTGAGTTGTTCGTGGAGGCGGTGTAGATGGAGGCCGCAAAGCAGTTCGGCCGCAACCTCCACTCGGCACGGCGGCAGGCAGAAATGACGCAGGACCGGCTCGCCGCTGAGGCGTTCATGCACCGCGCCGCCGTGTCGCGGATGGAGAACGGGCTTCAACTCCCGCGTCTGGATCACATGGTGTGGCTGGCGGCGGGAATGGGGGTGCAGGTCCGCGACCTGCTGCGAGGGATCAGGTAGGCGCTGCCCTCGCGCGCGAAAGCGCGCAGGCGAGCTTCGTCAAGACCGTCAAGTCGGCGTGGAGTCGGACGCGCTCAAGGCCACGGACCCGCAGGGGCTTCAGGCCCCATTCGTGCTTGAGCCGTCCGAACTCGCGCTCGACCGCCACCCGCTTGCGGTAGGCGCTGTTCCAGCGCTTCGACTTGTAGGGGATCAGCGGGTGGAGCCGGTCGGCCTTGATCCAGGTCGAGGCCGGTTTGCACTTCCCCTTCGGGCAACGCCACTTCGAGGCGCCGCGCTTTCGGTCCGACCCGGCGAACTTCCAAGTGCCGTGCTTGCACTCCGGTGGCAGGTGGTCGCCGCGCTTGACGCCGGTCGTCTGTTTGAGGGGAATGATCGGCAGGCAGTCGCGCTCGGCACATTCCTCATGCACCGGACCGGAGTCATAACCCCGGTCCATCGCTGCCGTGTCAGCCATGCACCCGCGCCGTCTGGCTTCGTCGATCAGCACCGCAGCGAACCGGCCTTCGTTCTCCCTCGCGCCTTCGACCTTCCACGCAACCGGAAGACCCGTCGCCACGCAGGCGGCAAGATGCAGGCGATAGCCGTAGAAGGAACCGCCCTTGCGGGTGGAGATAGCCGAGCGGCGTCCCCAGCTTGCGTCGGGGTCGGAGAAGCGCCGTGGCACCTTGACCTCGCCGATGTCGCGCTGGCCGTTCGCATAAGCCGGCATGTCGCTTTCGTCAATGGCGAGGTCGGTCCCGTAAGTGGGCAGCTTCGCCTTCAACCCTTCAACCACCGAGTCAATGCAGCGCTCCACCTTCTCGCCGTTGTCGCGGAGCTTCTCAGCGAAGCGGTAAGCGGCCCACTTGCTCGGCGGTTCGCCCTCGCATCCGAGGACGCGCTGGAGTCGCCAGTGCTCGCCCACCAGGGCGACGACCTTCGTCCACGTCGGCAACGCATACACGCTCTTGGCGAGCGCCATGCCGACCATCGTCCGAACCGGATATCCCGGCCTACCGGTCCATCTCGTCTCCGTCAATTCAGCAATCAAGCGCTGAATCTCGGGAGATTCGAGAAGCCTCTCAAGCTGCGCAACCGACGCGGGTTGCGGTGCTACCTTGGGTACGTCCACGGAGCCAATACCTCTGTGGTCCTGACCCCCGGAAGCGCCAACTTCGCGGGGGTCTTCCTTTGCGATTTGTAGACGGAAGCCTACGGGCAGGTTCGGACGGAAAACGGCTCTAGAAAGCCAAAAATCGGTACTCCCGTCCTCCAATACCTGCACCGAAAGGAACACCTCCGTGGCCAGCAAACGGATCTACGATCCGCCCCTTGATCCGGGCATCGCGCCTTATGTCGAAGCGCTCTCTGACGCGGGTTTTGAGACCTTCGAGTCCTGCGAAGGCGGCGAGGGACATGCGTATCCCGAGCCGACGATCCGATTCCATGGGGACCGCTCCGAGGGGCTGCGGGCGCTCGCCTTCGCGCTCCAGCGCCGATTCCCCGTGGGGGCGCTACGGCGCTGCTGGCCGGTCATAGACCGGGAGCCAGCAGCGCCAAATTGGGAGTTGACGTTCCGGCTGGCTACTTAAGCCAGTCCGGCGCACTCCTGACAGAGCGGCTTGCCGCCGTCTCCGTCGCGGCGGTTCTCCGCCTCAATGTTGTTTCCGGTGTTGCACTCGGTGTTGTTGTGGTGCACGTTCTGCAGGATCGAGTGCCACGGACTCACTACGGCCATTTGGCCTCCTTCATTTGCTTGCGTCCCCCTGTGGCAGGCGGGCCTTGGCGGGTCCGACCTGGGTAGGGGCTGAACGCTTCAAGTTAGGGATCGTAGAAGACACTAACTGGGAACTGGCAGAGTCGCCAAGCCGTCTGAGGTCGCTTCTACTGTTCCGGTTGCTTGCTCTGAGAATCAGCCGCCCCCCGCCTTGGCAAACACTTCTCGGGGGGCGGCCGCTTTCCAACGTCTCCGCTGATCCCTCCCGATAGGGTCGGCCTCATGGCTGATCCCAATCTGACCGAAAGCGCCTGGCAGCGGGCGAAGGTAGACGCTGCTGGCGTCTACCAAAGCACCGCCTTTCAGATAGGAGGAGCGCTCGTGACTGCCATTTTCTCCGCGCTCGCCCTGATTGCACAGGAGGGCCAACCGACCACGACGCAGGTGGCCGTTCCGATCTTGGCCGCAGCGGTGGCGATCCTCTTGTCCGTCGTCGTCGTGTTCGCCTGCCAGCTTGCGGCTGCCCCGGTGCGCCAGCGGAACGAACTACGGGCAACGTGGGAGCAGCCCGAGATCAAGACGGTCAACGTCGGTCTGTCTCTTCAGGACTTGCACCGGAAGGGCACCGAACTTCTCCATAGGTTCAGCGTGATGCAATATGGCATTGGGAGGCCAGAACTTGAAGAAACGGCCGAGTGGGCGGACAGCGTCGTCGCGTTCCTCAGCGAACATGCTCCCGAAGAGTTGACGAAAAGGTTTATCGCCGCAGGCCAAGACGTGTCCGCGCCTCTGACCCGGCTTGAGATTCGTCTGGGCGCGTTGCAGGGCATCCTCGACGAGTTGGGGTAGACCGCCCGGAAAGCGAGGTATCCATGAACTCACCGACCCTGCGAACCCGCTTGGCTACTGGCCCTGCGAGTTTCGCCAATCCCTCAATTAGGCCGCCGTTTGTCCGGGCGAGGGTGCCCCACCCCGGGCGCCTCCACCCACCAACGGACACCCATCCCGGCCCCCTCAATAGGCTCCGTCCCTCATGCCGAAACCCATCATCTTCTCGGGCATCCAGCCGACCGGCCGCAAGCATCTTGGCAACTACATAGGCGCCATCCGCCAGTACGTCGAGGGCCAGGACCGCGGCGACCCGGCGATCTTCTGCATCGTCGACCTCCACGCGATCTCGGTCCCCTACGACCCGGTCGAACTGCGCGAGCGCGTCTACGACACCGCCGCGATCCTGCTCGCCGCCGGCCTCGACCCCGAGCGCTGCATCCTCTTCCGCCAGTCCGACGTCCCCGAGCACAGCGAACTTACCTGGCTGCTCTCGGCGGTCACCGCCCACGGCGACCTCAACCGCATGCACCAGTTCAAGGAAAAGGTCGGCAAGGACCGCGAACTCGCCTCCGCGGCGCTCTTCTACTACCCGGTGCTGATGGCCGCCGACGTCCTCGCCTACCGGGCGACCGAGGTGCCGGTCGGGGACGACCAGCGCCAGCACGTCGAGCTGATGCGGGAGATCGCCCGCCGCTTCAACGCCCGCTTTGGCGACACCCTCGTCGTCCCGGAGCTGGTGATCCCGAAGGTCGGTGCCCGGATCATGGACCTGCAGGAGCCGGAGCGGAAGATGTCGACGACGGGCGGGACCGAGCAGGGGACGGTGCTCGTCCTAGACGAGCCCGCGGCGATCCGCAAGAAGTTCGGCTCCGCCGTCACCGACTCCGGCCGCGAGATCATCCGCTCGCCGGAGAAGCCGGGGATCACCAACCTGATCGACATCCTCGCCGTCGCCCGGGGTAGCGACCAAGCCCAGGTCGAGAGCGAGTTCGAGGGCTCCGGCTACGGCGATTTCAAGAAGGCGGTCGCCGAGGCCGTCGTCGCGTACCTGGCGCCGGTCCAGAAGCGCTACGCGGAGTTGCGCCCGGACGAGGCCGAGCTCGACCGCATCTTCGGCATCGGCGCCGAGAAGGCCCAGGCGCTTGCCGCCCCGGTCCTCGCCGACGTGCGCGAGCGCATGGGCTACGGCCCGGTTCAAACGCCCAAATAGCCAGGTAACCGGCCGCCGCCGTCCCGCCTCCGCTCTAGTCTGGGCGCAATGGCCGTAGCCGATCTCGACCTCGATCTCGACCTCGACGTCTTCGCCGGGCCGTTCGACCTGCTGATGGCGGTCGTCCTGCGCGAGGAGATCAGCCTCCTCGACCTGCAGCTGGGCGAGGTCGTCGTCGCCTACGTCGAGCACCTCGAGCGCGAGGGCGAGCTGGAGCTCGAGGTGGCGACCGAGTTCCTCGTCCTCATCGCCGCCCTGCTGGAGCTGAAGTCACGGCTGATGCTGCCGAGCCCCGAGGAAGATCTCGAGGAGCTGAAACCGGAGGAGGCGGTCGAGGAGCTGCTGGCGCGGATGCTCGAGTACCGGCGCTACAGCGACGCCTCGAAGGTGCTGGCCGACCGCTTCGAGAGCCAGCGCGGCTACCTCTACCGCTCGGCGCCGCTGCCGCCGCAGCTGCGGCGGGTCGCGGTCGAGGCCGCCGTCGCCGTCTACGACCCGGAAGCGCTGGGCGCCGCCCTCGGCGACCTGCTGACCGAGCCGCCCGAAGTCGACATCAGCCACATCCGCCCGACCGTCTCGCTGGAGCGTCGCCTGCGCGCCCTCCGCGACGTCCTCCGCAGCCGCTCCAGCTTCGACTTCGACGAGGAGTTCGGGAACGAGGACCGGCTGACCCAGGCGGTCACCGTCTTCGGCCTGCTGGAGCTCTACCGCAAGGGCGAGATCACCTGGGAGCAGGATCGCGCCTTCGGGCCGATTCGGGTGAAGAAGGCGGTTCCCGACGCGCTGCACAAGGGCGCATGAGCGATCTCTCCCGCACCGTCGAGTCGCTGCTCTTCCTCTCGCCGCAGCCGGTCGCGGTCAAGGACCTGGCCGAGGCGGCGCAGGTGACCGAGGGCCAGGTCGAAGAGGCGATCGAGCTGCTGCGCGAGGACCTCGCCGAGGGCAAGCGGGGGGTGGTGTTGCGCGAGGTCGGCGGCGGCTTCAGCCTCGCGAGCGATCCCGCCAGCGAGGAAGCCGCTCGGCGACTGCTCTCCAAGCCGCGCACCCCGCCGCTGACCCAGGCCCAGGCCGAGACGCTGGCGATCGTCGCCTACCTGCAGCCGGTGACCCGGCCGGAGATCGCCCGCATCCGTGGCGTCACTTCCGAGTCGGCGGTCACCAGCCTCGCCGAGCGCGGCCTGATCGAAGAGTCCGGCCGCTCCCAGTTCGGCGCCGCGATCTTCAAGACCTCGGAGCTGTTCGAGCGCCTCTTCGGCCTCAGCGGCCTCGACCAGCTGCCGGACCCCTCCCGCTTCGACCCCAGCCCCGAGGACGAGCGCGACCTGCGCGAGCGCCTGCTGAAGGCCGGGGAACAGCGCGCGGAGTGATCGCGGGCGGAGCCGGGGGTGGGGTTCGGCGGACAACAGCGGGGAGGGTCCGGCGAACCCCACCCCCGGCTCCTCGACCGTGAGGCTGGCGAAGTTCCTCGCCCATGGGGGCGTCGCTTCGAGGAGGAAGGCTGAGGAGATCATCGCCAAGGGGGTGGTGACCGTCGGCGGTGAGGTGGTGACCGACCCGGCGCGGGACGTCGAGGCGGGGGACGACGTGCGGGTCAACGGCGCGCCGGTGGCGGCCGAGGCGCGCGAGGTCTGGGTGGTGAACAAGCCGGAGGGGGTGGTCTCGACGGCGCGGGAGCCGGGAGCGCGGCCGGCGGTGGTGGAGCTGGTGGAGACGGAGGCGCGGCTGTATCCGGTGGGGAGGCTCGACGCGGATTCGACCGGGCTCCTGCTGCTGACGAACGACGGCGAGCTGGCGAACCGTCTGACGCACCCGAGGTACGAGGTGCCGAAGACGTATCGGGCGCGGTTGCGGGCTCCGATCGCGGATCGCGACCTCGAGCGGTTGCGCGGCGGGGTGGAGCTCGAGGATGGGCCGACTGCGCCGGCGAAGGTGCGGCGCCTCGGCGATCGAGAGATCGAGGTGACGCTGCGCGAAGGCCGCAACCGCCAGGTGCGGCGAATGTTGGAGGCGGTCGGAAACGAGGTGGTGGAGTTGCGGCGGGTCTCCTTTGGGCCGTTGCGGCTCGGTGGCCTGAAGGTGGGGGCCGCGCGTCGCCTCTCGGATGACGAGATCGCTCGATTGCGCGAGGCGGCTGCGGGGTGAGGAGCAGAGTCCCCCTCCTACTTGCAGGTGGGGAGGGGGACTCTGCTCCTCACCCCACGCCGCTCGGGGAGGTGCGGAGCGCCGAGGGAAGGCGGGACGCGAGGGTCGTGACAACGGTCTCCGCGATGGCTTCGGGTTCTTGTTCCGCTTCGCGGTGGGTGACGCGCAGGGTCGCGTAGCCCGCTCGCATCAGTTCCCGGTCGCGCCAGCGGTCGCGCTCGAAGGCGATGTGGGTTGCGTGGAAGTCGCGGCTGTCGGCCTCGACGACGAACTTGGCGTCGGACCAGAGGAAGTCCACCTCGATGCGGCCGTTGGTGATCTGGACTGGAGCGTTGAGGTTCGGAGCGGGGAGATTGCGCCGCAGGACCAGCGGCAGCACCTTCGCCTCCAGCGGGCTCTTGAGCTTGCCCTTCTTCGCCACGGGCGCCGCCTGTCGCCATTCGTCAACGAGGACTCGCAGGGAGGGCATCCCGCGCCGGCCGGGATCCATCGACGCCTCGATCGCCGGGATGTCGAGCAGCTTCCGCTTCGCCGCCCGCTCGAAGCAGCTCCGCAGCGTCCGGTCGCCGACCGTCCCCGCGAGGTCCACCAACGTCCGCGCCGGGCTCGTGCAAGGGATGCCCGCAACCGTCCCGGTCTCCTCCAGCAGCGGCGGACGAACGCGATGAAAGCGGATGCCGTCGATTTTTCGGCCCCGCTCGGGAGGCGCGATGACGTCGATGACCACTGGTCCCTTGTCGAGAACCCTCAGCAGGGCTCCCGCGCTTCGATGCGAGATGACCGCACCCTTCCCACACGCCAGAGTCGCGGCTAGAAGCCGTCCCTTCTCGTTCACCTTGGGGTGGCCAAGTGCATAAGCCCCGCGATACACCCTGTGTAGCCGCCCCGCTTGAACGGCGCGGGCAACCTCCCGATCGGTCACGCCTGCAGCCCGGAGCTGCTGTCGCGAAATCACTCCATGCTGCCGAGCCGCAACCTCAGCTAGGTGGTGACCACGAGCGGTGTTCTTTTTGGACCGCATAGGTCCATAAGGAACACCGCTGTGAAACTCGCCCCCTCTGCGTCTGGAAAGATGCGCTCCGTGGGCCGAAATGGCGACATGCAGCACGGGCATCACGAGGCGCCGGCGCAACGGCTTTTCGCGGTGCGCGGCGCGGTGCAGGCGGAGGCGAACGAGTCGGCGGCGATCCTCGCGGCGACCGAGGAGTTGATGCGGGAGCTGATCGAGCGGAACGGGCTGGCGCCGGAGGCGATGGTCAGCTGCTTGTTCACGACCACGGATGACCTCGACGCGGAGTTCCCCGCCGTGGCGGCGCGGGACCTGGGGCTGACAATGGTGCCGCTGATGTGCTGCCGGGAGATCCCGGTGCCGGGGTCGATGCCGCGGGTGATCCGGGTGATGCTGCACTTCTACGCGCCGGAGGGGCACCAGCCGGTCCACGTCTACGTGGGCGAGGCGCAGAAGCTGCGGGTCGATCTCGAAGCGGCGCAGTAGAGGCGTTCCGCCTCTCGTCCGTCACAATCGCTCGCGATGACGATCACCTTCGCCGAGAAGCTCGCCCGCATGCCGGGCTACCAGGCCGGGGTTCCGACCGGGCAGGCGCCCGAGGCGATCGCCTCAGGGAACATCGCCCAGCTCGCCTCCAACGAGTCGCCGACGCCGCCGCACCCGAAGGTGGTCGAGGCGGTGGCGGCCGCGGCCGGCTTGATGAACCGCTACCCCGATCCCGACGCGACGCTGCTGCGCCGGCGCCTGGCCGAGCGCTACGAGACGGAGCCGAGCCGGGTCGCTGTCGGCAACGGCTCCTGCGAGATCCTCCTCGCTGCCGCCGAGGCGCTCTGCGAGCCGGGCGCCGAGATCGTCTACGCCTGGCCGGCCTTCTCGATGTACCCGTACCTGCCGGCGCTGACCGGCGCCCGCGAGGTCCGCGTGCCGCTGGCCGAGGGGGACGTCCACGACCTCGACGCGATGGCGGCCGAGGTGACGGCGGCGACCCAACTGCTGATCGTCTGCAACCCGAACAACCCGACCGCGACCCACATCCCCGCCGCCGAGATCGCCGCCTTCTGCGAGCGAATTCCACCGCACGTGACGGTGATCCTCGACGAGGCATACGTCGAGTTCCAGACCCACGACGACCCCGACGTGACCCTCGACCTGCTCGCCGACTTCCCGAACCTCGTCGTCCTCCGCACCTTCAGCAAGTGCTACGGCCTCGCCGGGCTGCGGGTCGGCTACGCGATCGGCTCGCCGAAGTTCCGCGCCGCGGTCGACGCCGTGCGCCAGCCGTTCAGCGTCAACGCCCTCGCCCAGGCGGCCGGGGCGGAGGCGATCCTGCACCAGGACGACGTCCTGCGCCGGGTCGAGAGCACGGTCGCCGCCCGCCTCACCGTCGAGGAGGCGCTGCGCGGGATCGGCCTGAGCACCTCCGACTCCCACGCCAACTTCTCCTGGATCGACCTCGGCGACGCCGACGAGGCCGCGGTGATCGCCGGTCTCGCCGAGCGAGAGATCGCCGTCCGCCCCGGAAAAGCCCTCGGTGGCCCCGGCCACATCCGGGTCAGCTATGGCACCGCCGAGGAGAACGAGCGCTTCCTCCGCGCCCTCTCGGAATTACTTGACTAAAGCCGCGCCCGTGGTACAACCTCTTGATCGTGAGGTCGAACGACGCCATAAATGCGAATGGCGCCCCAGCCGGCGCCGATGCGCGCGGCCACCTCACGCGCTGGTATTGGCGATTTAGCTAGGCGCTCTGGCCGGCGGCCGCATGGTCGCCCGAAGATTCAGGTCTTCCGGCCGGGCGCCGTCCTCAGGTTCCTCGTCGCGCGCACGCCGACCCAAACCGGCAGCGGGCGACCAGAAAGTACGATTTCCTTGGTTTGGAGAAAGGCGAAGGCAAAATGTTCATCGGCATGGAGGGGGCGAAACGAGACGGCGTCCGCGACCAGCGGATCGCGAAAGTCGTTGAGCTGGCGCCGCCGGAACGGCTGCTCGCGGAGCTGCCGCTGACGGAGGAGCGGGCGAAGACGGTGATCCGCGGTCGCGAAGAAGTGCGCGCCGTGCTGCAGGGGAAGGACCCGCGGTTGATGGTCGTGGTCGGGCCGTGCAGCGTCCACGACCCGAAAGCGGCGATGGAGTACGCGACGCGGCTGAGCGCGACGGCGCGGGCGCTGCGCGACGACCTGCTGGTGGTGATGCGGGTCTACTTCGAGAAGCCGCGGACGACGACCGGCTGGAAGGGGCTGATCAACGACCCGCATCTGGACGAAAGCGGCGACGTCAACGCGGGCCTGCGGATCGCGCGCAAGCTGCTGCTCGAGGTGGTCGACACCGGGCTGCCGATCGGCTGCGAGTTCCTCGACCCGATCACGCCGCAGTACATCGCCGACTGCGTCGCCTGGGGGGCGATCGGGGCGCGCACCTCGGAGAGCCAGACCCACCGCCAGCTCGCCTCCGGGCTCTCGATGCCGATCGGGTTCAAGAACCGGACTGACGGCAACATCCAGATCGCGGTCGACGCGGTGCGGGCGGCGGCGGCATCCCACGCTTTCGCCGGAATCGACGACGCCGGCATGCCGGCGATCCTGCACACGACCGGCAACCCGGACTGCCACCTGATCCTGCGCGGCGGCCACGGGGTCCCGAACTACCACCCGCCCGAGGTCGAAGACGCGCTGGTGACGCTCGGCGTGGCCGGGCTGTCGGAGCGGCTGGTGATCGACGCCTCCCACGACAACAGCGGCAAGGATCCCGAGAAGCAGTTCCTCGCGGCCGGCGACATCGCCGACCAGGTCGCCGACGGCAACAAGGCGATCGTCGGGGTGATGCTGGAGTCGTTCCTGGTCGAGGGCCGGCAGAACCTGGTCCCGGGCGAGGAGCTGACCTACGGGCAGTCGATCACCGACGCCTGCATCGACTGGGAGGACACCGCCTCGGCCCTGGAGCGGTTCGCCTCGGCCGTGGAGGCGCGGCGCGGCGCGTGAAGGTGCTCGCCTCCGCAGGTACGCTGCGTCATGACCCCGAGCCGCATATGACGGCCCCAGATCGCCGCCAAGCGGCGTCCTCGGTCGCCCGAATGGCACCACCATTCGGGCTTCCTGCGTCCTTGCCTGGCGACGCCTGGGTCTCGTCATATGCTGGCCGTGGTCATGACGCAGCGCACTAAGATCGCTGTCCTCGGGGTGGGCCTGATCGGAGGCTCGATCGGGCTCGCCGCGCGGCGGCGCCTGGACGCGGAGGTGGTCGGTTGGGGGCGCAGCCCCGAGCGGCTGCGGCGGGCGGTCGAGCTGGGCGCGGTCGACGCGGGCGCCGGCTCGCTCGCCGAGGCCTGTGAGGGCGCCGACCTCGTCTTCTGCTGCGCGCCGGTGGCGGCGCTGCCGGGACAGGCGCGCGAGGCGCTGGCCGCGGCCGGGCCGGAGACCGCGGTCACCGACGTCGGCTCGACCAAGGGCGAGCTGGTCGCGGCGCTCGGTGAGGACGAGCGCTTCATCGGTGGCCACCCGCTCGCGGGGGCAGAGACGGCGGGGGTCGAGAACGCTCGCGAGGACCTCTTCGAGGGCGCCCGCTGGTACCTGACCCCGACAGACCGCTCCAGCGGCCTCCTCTACGACCGCCTGCAGCGGGCGCTCTCGGCGCTGGGCGCGCGGCCCCAGGCAATCGACCCGCAGAGCCATGACCGCCTGATGGCGACCGTCAGCCACCTTCCGCACGTGCTCGCCAACGCGCTCGCCTCCGAGGCGGCCGAGTCGCTGACCCGCGACTCCGAGCGCCTTCCCGACGTCGGTCCGAGCTTCCGCGACGCCACCCGCGTCGCCGGCTCCAACCCGGCGATCTGGGCCGACATCTACGCCAACAACCGCGAGGCGGTGGCGGCCTCGGTCGACTCGGTCGCGGAGCGCCTGCGCGAGGCGGCGGCACTAATCCGCGCGGGCGATCGCGAGGCGCTCGCTGCCTGGCACGCCGCCGCCGGCAAGGACCGCGACCAGCTGCTCGAATCCGAATCGGCGAGCGGCCCGCTGCGCGAGCTGCGGATCGTCGTCGCCAATAAGCCCGGCACGATCGCCGAGCTGGCGTTGGCGCTGAGTGAGGCCGGGGTCAACATCGAGGACATGGCGTTGCACCCGGCGCCCGACATGACCTCCGGCGCCGTTTCGCTCTGGGTCGCCGGCGACGAGCAGGCGAACAGGGCGGCCGGCCTGGTCCGCCAGCTCGGCCACACCGTCAGCGTCCTCGACGCCCCCGACGCGTAGGGTCGCCCCATGAGCAGCACCCGGTTTGCACCTTCAGGTCGCCTGTACGGCTGGTTACGTCCGCCAGCCGACAAGTCGATCTCCCACCGGGCCGCGCTGATCGCGGCGATGGGGGAAGAGGAGGTCTTGATCGACGGCTATCTCGATGCCGCTGATACCCGTTCAACCCTGCAGGCGGTGGAGGCGCTCGGGGCTCAAACGGAAGCCGTAACTCGAGATGTCTGGATGGCGATGGGGCTGCCTGACGGCTGGGACGGTCCTCCGCTGGACCTGCATGGCACCCCGGACCTCAGTGTGCGGGTCCGCGGGGTGGGGCTCCGCAAGGTTGGTCCGGCAGAGATCGACGTTGGCAACGCCGGCACCCTGCTGCGACTGCTGCCGGGATGGCTGGCTGGGCAGGAGGACGGCCGGTGGACGCTCGACGGTGACGATTCGATCCGGCGCCGTCCAGTTGACCGGATCGCGGTCCCGTTGCGTGAGATGGGTGCTGACCTGAGCGCCCGTGAAGATCGTCTCCCGCCGCTCGAGGTGCACGGGGCCCCGCTCCAGGGCATCACCTACGAGATGCCGATTGCCAGCGCTCAAGTCAAGTCCTGCGTTCTCCTTGCCGGTCTGTTGGCTGAGGGCGGGACGCGAGTGATCGAGCCGTCGCCGAGCCGAGACCACACCGAGCGAATGCTGATGGCGGCTGGCGCCACCGTTAGGCGAGAAGGTAATTCGGTTGCGATCCGCCCGGTGGAGCGGCTGTCACCGGGGCCGCTGGTCGTCCCCGCGGACATCTCCTCAGCGGCTTTCTTCATCGTCGCCAGTCTTCTCGTACCTGACAGCGACGTGGTTTTGGCAGGAGTCGGTGTCAACCCCACCCGTACTGGTCTGCTGACGATCCTTGAGCGGATGGGCGCCAGCGTGGAGCAGTTCATGGAGCTAAACGAAGGCGGTGAGCCTATCGCCACCCTCCGCGTCCGGCCGGCCCCCCTCCAAGCCACCGAGGTCGGCGGGGCCGAGATCCCACTCGCGATCGACGAGCTGCCGTTGGTCGCCCTCGCCGCCTGCTTCGCCGAGGGGACGACGACGATCCGCGACGCCGAGGAGCTGCGGCGGAAGGAGTCGGATCGGATCGAGACCGTGACCGCGGCATTGCGGGCGCTGGGTGGCCACGTCGAGCCAACGGAGGACGGGATGGTGATCGAGGGGACCGGGGGCCTGCGGGGCGGCACGATCGACTCCCACGGCGATCACCGGATCGCGATGCTCGGCGCCGTCGCCGGCCTCGCCTCGAAGGAGGGCGTCGAGGTCGTCGGCATGGACGCCGCCGCCGTCAGCTATCCCGGCTTCGAGTCCGACCTCCGCTCCCTCCTCGCCAGCTGAACGACGAATACGCTGCTGCCATGGTGATTGCGATCGACGGGCCCGCCGGGGCCGGCAAGTCCACGGTCGCGCGCGCGGTCGCGGGCGAGATCGGGTTCACCTATCTCGACTCGGGGGCGATGTACCGCTGCGTGGCGCTGGCGGCGCTGGAGCAGGGTGAGTCGCTGGACGACGGCGAAGGGCTAGGGGTCTTGGCCGAGGGCCTTGAGATCAACTTCGATGGTCCCCGCGTCCTGCTCGGCGCCCGCGACGTCAGCGGAGCAATCCGCACCCCCGCCGTCAGCGCCGCCGCCTCCCGCGTCTCCGTCCACCCGCGCGTCCGTGCCGCGATGGTCGGTCGCCAGCGAGAGCTGATCGCTACCGGCAACTACGTCGCCGAGGGGCGTGACATCGGCACCGTCGTCAGCCCCGACTCGCCGCTGAAGATCTTCCTCACCGCTTCCGACGAGGAGCGGGCGCGGCGGCGGGCGGCCGAGACCGGCGAGGAGGTCGAGGCGGTGCTCGCCTCGCAACGGCAACGCGACGCCCGCGACACCGAGCGCGAGCACGGGGCGCTGCGCCCGGCCGACGACGCCGAAGAGCTCGACACCACGGGCCTGACCCTCGACGAAGTCGTCGCCCGCATCGTTTCCCTCGCTCGCGAGCGAGGCCTGGCATGAGCTCGCCGACCGTCGCCGTCGTCGGCTTTCCCAACGTCGGCAAGAGCACCCTCGTCAATCGCCTGGTCGGCGGCAACGAGGCGGTCACCTCGCCCGAGGCCGGCGTCACTCGCGATCGCAAGCGGCTCGCCACCGAGTGGAACGGGGTCGCCTTCGAGCTGGTCGACACCGGCGGGATCGACCTCGGCGACGAGGCGGAGCTGGCGCGTGACGTGCAGGCGCAGGCGCGGGTGGCGATCGCCGAAGCCGACGCGATCCTGCTCGTCGTCGACGGCCGCGCCGGCCTCCGCGCCGGCGACGCCGAGCTGGCGAAGACGCTGCGGGGGGGCGACGTCCCGGTCCTCGTCGTCGTCAACAAGGCCGACCGCGCCAACGACTTCGGGATCGCCGCCGAGTTCCACGCGCTCGGGCTCGGCGAGCCGCTGGCGGTCTCCGCCACCCACGGCCTCGGCACCGGCGACCTGCTCGACGCGACCGTCGCCGCGCTCGGCGAGCGCGCGCCGCGGGAGGAGGACGACGAGTCGACCCGGGTCGCGGTGATCGGCCGCCCCAACGTCGGCAAGTCCTCCCTCGTCAACGCCTTCCTCGGCTCCGACCGGGTGATCGTCTCCGACCTCGCCGGCACCACCCGCGACGCGATCGACACCCGGCTCGAGGTCGACGGCCGCCCGGTCGTCCTCGTCGACACGGCGGGGCTGCGGCGCCGCTCCAAGGTCGCCGGCACCGTCGACTACTACGCGCAGCTGCGCTCGGAACGGGCGGTCGAGCGGGCCGACGTCGCGATCGTCGTCTGCGACGCCTCCGAGGGGGTCACCGCCGAGGACCTGCGGGTCGCCGAGATGGCGATGAAAGCCGGCTGCGCCAGCCTCCTCTGCCTCAACAAGTGGGACGTCACCGAGGCCGACATCGACGACGCGCGGGCGCGGGTCGAGCGGAAGCTGCGGCTGCGGCCGGCCGTGATCACGGTCTCGGCGACGCGC
The DNA here is from genome assembly GCA_035535295.1 of Solirubrobacterales bacterium. Taxonomy (GTDB): domain Bacteria; phylum Actinomycetota; class Thermoleophilia; order Solirubrobacterales; family 70-9; genus VAYN01. The sequence goes on along the minus strand of DATLQI010000021.1, from coordinate 2,101 downwards.
GGACGCAACGTTGGCGCCCTGCTGCCGCGAGCGCTGCGACTCGCCGACAAGGCCGCCGAACGGATCCCGACCCCGGAGCTGAACCACTTCGTCAGCGACGTCGTCGCCAAGCATCCGCCGCCGTCCCGGCGCGGCAAGCGCCTGCGTCTCTACTACGCCGCCCAGGTGGGGGAGAGCCCGCCGCGGATCGCGATCCAGGTCAACGACCGCCGCCTGATCGTCCGCGACTGGGCCTACCACCTGGAGAACCGGATGCGGGAAACGTATGAGCTGGAGGGAGTCCCTCTCGTGATCGATTTCGTGCCTGCGTCGGGGCGTAGACGATATTCCTGACCAAGCAGATCAAGGACGCAGGGAGCGTGGCGTGCTCTGCACGCGAGCGACCGAGGACGCCGATATGCGCCGGTCAGAATTCGTCTACGCTTCGACGATGCCTACTTCCAAGCCACTCGCCGAGGGCGAGTACCTCTTCACGTCGGAGTCAGTCACCGAGGGCCATCCGGACAAGGTCGCCGACCAGATCTCCGACGGCGTCCTCGACGCGATCATGAGCGAGGACCCGGGCGGCCGGGTCGCCTGCGAGACCCTCGTCAATACCGGCATGGCGGTGGTCTCGGGCGAGATCTCGACCAGCGTCCACCTCAACATCCCGGACATCGTCCGCGACACGGTGCGGAAGATCGGCTACCAGGGCGGCGGCTACGGCTACGACTGCGACCACATCTCGGTGATCGTCTCGATCGACGAGCAGTCCCCCGACATCGCCCAGGGCGTCGACCAGGCCTACGAGACCAAAGTCGACCCGAGCGACGACGACGAGCTCGACGTCGCCGGGGCCGGCGACCAAGGGATGATGTTCGGCTACGCCTCCGACGAGACCGAGGCGCTGATGCCGATGCCGATCCACCTCGCCCACCGGCTGGCCGAACGGCTGGCGGCGGTGCGCAAGGACGGCAGCCTCGGCTACCTCGGCCCCGACGGCAAGACCCAGGTCAGCGTCCGCTACGCCGACGGGCGCCCGGTCGCCGTCGAAAAGCTCCTGATCTCCACCCAGCACGACGAGGGCGTCGACTCGCAGAGCCAGATCAAGCCGGAGCTGTGGGAGAGTGTCGTCCTCCCGGTCCTCCGCCAGGAGGTCCCCGATCGCTTCGACGAGAACGAGCTGCTGGGCGAGTTCCTCGTCAACCCGACCGGCAAGTTCGTGATCGGCGGCCCGGTCGGCGACGCCGGCCTCACCGGCCGCAAGATCATCGTCGACACCTACGGCGGCATGGCCCGCCACGGCGGCGGCGCCTTCTCGGGCAAGGACCCGTCCAAGGTCGACCGCTCGGCCGCCTACGCCGCGCGCTGGGTGGCCAAGAACGTGGTCGCGGCCGGGCTCGCCGACCGCTGCGAGGTGCAGGTCGCCTACGCGATCGGCGTTGCCCACCCCGTCTCGCTGATGGTCGAGACCTTCGGCACCGAGAAGGTCTCGCGCAGCCGGATCGCCGAGCTGATCACCGAGCACTTCGACCTGCGTCCGGCCGCGATCATCCGCGACCTCGACCTGCGCCGGCCGATCTTCCGCAAGACCGCCGCCTACGGCCACTTCGGCCGCGACGACCACGACTTCACGTGGGAGCGGACCGACAAGGTCGAGGCGCTGCGCGAGGCCGCCGGCATCGGCGCCGAGCGGGGCACCGCCGCGCCGGCCTAGCGCTCGGGCTCCGCCTGGATCCGCGTCGGCTCGGAGTCGCCGATGCCGTTACCGCCCGAGCGCGTGGCCTCGTCGACCATGTGCACGACGTCCGCGGGCTCGTCGACGCCCGCGAAGACGAAGTTGTAGTCGTCACCCGCGGCGGTGTCGAAGTCGACGTCACCGACCTGGAGCATGCGCTGCACCACCGACTGGTGGTAGTTGACGTTCTGGACTCGCTCCAGGCGGGTTTCCTGGATCGTGCGCGACACGATCCCGCGCTTGATGAATCCGGCGAGGATCGTCACCGCAACCCCGACAAGGGCGATGATTGAGACGAGCCCGCTGTCGGGCCCGCCGTCTCCGAGCCCGGTCACCAGCGCGACGATGAGCGCGATCACCGCCGTGGTCGCGATGCCCTTGATG
>DATLQI010000020.1:0-37976 GCA_035535295.1 Solirubrobacterales bacterium | reverse complement strand
AATCCTCCCCGTCGCACCTGATGCAGAGCCCATGCGGGGGAATATCGTGAGTGACTGGTTTGGTTCGTTAGATCTATAATGGATGCACGTAGGTTGATACTGCTGGCTGTCCTAGCCTTAGTTATGCCGCTGTTCATGGCTACGCTTTCCATGGCGTCTGTCCCACCTCCGCTACTTCATTGCCAAGAGCGCTCTGGTTGCTCCTTCCACTTGGAAGGCAGTGCGTTGACCCTTAGGTTTGGAGCGTCCGAAGTAAGATGCCTCTCACTCTTCGGTCGTGGCCAACTCGGGCCCGCCACCTCCGGAACAACCCAGATCCTCTTGAGGGGCTGTAGAGAGAATGTGACTCCCTTTCGTTTTACCTGCCGTAGTGCCCGTCGAGCATCGGAACCAATTACGACCGGCGAGATGAGCTCTTACCTCAAAAGCGGAGCGAAGCCGGTGAAGCTCGTTCTTCTCGGGGCGAACATCAAATTCGTGTGTGGCGATCTTCTCCGATTTTCTGTCGAAGGCTTTTGGGTTGTCCACTTTGCGACGCATCACCGTCGAGCGAGTGGTGTCCGATGGCAGGTCGCACCGGTCCTATTTGCCCATGGCGGCCAGGGCGGCGGAGGCATATTTGACGTGTACGTAGATCCAGTGGCGGATGTCTACCGCCTGCCACTTCCATGGTCTTTCAGCTTGGTCGAGCCCCGAAGAAGGGCTCGGCTTATGCGCCCATCAAACTACGCGAGCGAAATGCTGTCGAAGCGTTAAATGCAGGGATCTTATGCCGCTAAGAGCGTTAGCCAAGTGTTTCTTGAAGAATGTGAGGACGCAGCGTTTGACTGCTGGCCTGGATGCAGCTAATTCTCTAGCTATTGGTACGCGGCAATTCGCGACCAACCGGTGACCCGCTACGGGTCTTTTCAGGGAATCTGAGGGGAGAGGGAGATGCTGATAGGCCACCGGCGCTTGCGCCTAGTGTTCTTCGCTGTCTTGGCTGCGTCGATGTTCACCAGCGTTGTGTCTGCTCGCGCTGCTGAATTCGAATTCGAAGGAGCCTTCGGCCCCGATGGGACCAGCCTGAGTGGTTTCGAATCTGCAGGTGCGGTCGCCGTAGACCAAGAGGAAAAAAGAGTCTACGTACTCGATCGCTCTGCAGGCACCCTCTTCAAGTTCGACTTCGATGGCAAACCAGTTGCTTTTACCGGTTCTGCCGCCAACCTCTCTGGGAACGAACTCAAAGGGCTGGCGGTCGGGGGTGGGCCGGGCACGCGCCAAGTAGCGGTCGATTCATCCAGGCACATCATCTACCTCACTGGCGGGGTGGATTTTACTGAAAGGGCTACTTCTCTCCAAGCATTCGAAGCAGACGGCGATCCCTCTCTCTTCACGGCTGGGCCCGGGAAAGAATCAAACGAAATAGCGGGCTTTCCGAACCTAAGAGGGGTTGCGGTAGATACCAGCGGGAACATCTACGTCAGTGGATCGAAGGACAGCGGAAACCCTGCGATCGCCGATGACGTGAGCGTCTATCGTCCAAACGGATCGGAACTTCTGCCGAGCGTTGCAGAAGCTCTCACGGGTGCGAAATCACTACCCGCTCCGGGGAATATCGCTGTTGACGTGGAAGGCCGACTGTACGCGTTGGTCAATCTCGCCACCGTAGAACGGTTCACTCCATCTGAGTATCCGATAACCGCGGCAACCAACTACACTCGGTCAGCGGAACCGGTAGACCCGAACCAAGCACGGAGCGTCGCGGTCAACCCCTTCACCAACCAGCTCTTCGTGGTGGACCTGCCTGAAGGCACCGCTCGAGTGGCTGTGTTCGACGAAGAAGGGAACCTGGAAGCAACCTTTGGCGGGCCGGGGCAGCCGGGGGAACTCGACATTCCTGATGGAATTGGCATCGCGGTCGAGAGCCCTGACATCGCCAAGCCTTTTGTGGCTCAGGATCCTGTCGGCGAACCTTCCCAGGTGAAGATCTTCCGGGAAAAGGTCACTCCCGCTAAGCCGACCATCGAACTCACGTTTGCCACTGCGGTTACGGGAGACTCGGCAGTTCTCAACGGCAAGGTGAATCCGAACAATCTTTCCACCGAATACTGGTTTGAATATGGCCTGTCCAGTTGCGAAGTGGAGGAATGCACCAAAGTCCCACTCGATGATGGAGTATCGATTGGGCAGGGCCGCAAAGGCGTCTCCGTCTCGCAGCCCATCACCAGTCTGAGTGCATCGACCCCCATCTACTATCGCGTGGTGGCGAAAAATGAACTCGGGAAAACCGACGGCCCGACCAAGGTGTTTGTCACCCAGGGTTCGGGATTGGGCTTCGCTCTCGGTGACTCGCGAGCATGGGAGATGGTCTCTCCTTCCAACAAGTTCGACGGGACGTTGTTCAGCTCCCAGTCGACCGCGATTCAGGCCTCCGTGGCAGGGGACAAGCTGGTGTACGCCAGCCGAGGGTCGATCGTCGAACGGCCGCAAGGCAATCGCCTTCTGGAACCCTCAACTGTCCTCGCGAAGCGCAACGATCAGGCCGAATGGAACTCGGAGGATCTGACCCCGCCGCACTCGGAAGCATCTCGAGTGGAGGGAGGTACGGAATACAAGATCTTCACGGAGGATCTGCTGAAGGCTGCGATGGAGCCCAGGGACGGTACGCCACTGTCGCCGGAGTCCTCGGAAGAGACCCCGTACATCTGGCTGGACGGAGAACCCCCGTCGTTCACCCCCCTGGTCAATGCATCCAATGTTCCGCCAGGTACTGAATTCGGTCCTCTTCCAGGGTCGGTGAGCGGCCATCCGCTCCTGATCGAAGGAGCCACGAGCGACCTGTCCCAAGTGGTGTTTAGATCGGAAGGCCCGTCGCTTGTTGGAGGAGCGGTGCCTGGCAGCGTTTACATCTGGGACGAAGGCTCGCTTGAAGCCGTCAGCAAACTGCCGTCATCTGAAGAAGGTGGGGCGATAGTGAAGGGCATGCTCGGTTCTGGCCGCGGCTCGGTGCGGCACGCTATTTCGGAAGACGGTTCGAGAGTGTTTTGGACCCCCGGCATTTCGTACCAGTCGAACGGAATATTCCTGCCCGCCCTCTATATGCGAGACAGAGGGGCGGGGGAAACCGTGCGTCTCGATTTGAAAGCCGGCGGAAGCGGAGAAGGAGAAGAACATCCGGCCTTCAACGCGGCAAGCGCCGACGGTGACGTCGTCTTCTTTACGGATTCCCAACAGCTGACGAGTGACGCAAGCCCTTCCGGAAGAGACCTGTACCGCTGTGAGATCGGCGATGTCGGAGGTGGCTTGGGGTGCGTGGAACTGACCGACGTCAGCGCTCCGAAAGCAGGCTCTGGAGAAAGCGCGGAAGTCCTGGATCAAGTCTCTGCATTGAGCGAGGACGGAACCCGCATGTATTTCGTCGCCCGCGGCGTTCTCGACGAAGACCCCAATCAGGAAGGGGAAGCCGCCACCTCGGGTGCTCCGAACCTGTACTACTGGAGAGAAGGGCAGGGTGTGCAGTTTATCGCTGGCCTCTCAGAGCGGGATTACCCCGTTTGGGGTGGGTTGCCGAAACCGGGGTTCGCTGTCCTCATCAGCGCACAGGCTTCGCCAACGGGTCGCTTCTTCACCTTTACTTCGGAGCGGAGCTTGACCGGGTACGAAAACCGTAACGGCAGCGGTAAACTGACCACCCAGGTCTTCGTTTACGACTCCGATGCAGATGAGGCTCCTCTGACCTGTGCGTCCTGCAACCCATCTGGGGCTGCTGCAGTCGGCGAACAGATTCTCAGCAATGTGCAGTTCTTTCCGCCGGATCCTGCTCAGCTATGGAGGAAAAAGTGGGCTTCGGCGATCCTGCCCGAGGCGACTCAGACCGAAACCGAAGGCCGTTCGCTCTACCGGCCGCGATCTATGCTCGACAACGGACGCGTGTTCTTCAATTCCGTGGATCCACTGGTGGCGGCAGATACGAATGGCAACTGGGACGTGTACCAGTACGAGCCCGTGGGAGTCGGGTCGTGCACGCCGGGTGCTACCAGCGCGGCGCTGACTGCATCGGGTGAGGGTTGTGTCGGTCTGCTTTCTTCGGGAACCTCTGAAGGTGACGCCGGCTTCTTGGATTCCTCCCTGAGTGGCAATGACGTGTTCTTCCTGACGAAGGGAAGACTGTCCGTCCTCGATCAAGACAGTGAGCTGGATGCATATGACGCCCGGGTGAACGGTGTTCCTGCCGTATTGGAACCGGTGCAGGAATGTGCAGGCGAATCTTGTCAGCCGACGGTCGGGCCGCCTAACGACCCCACTCCGGCCAGCGAAGCATTTGTCGCTCCGCAGTCGAAGAAGAAGTGCCGCAAGGGACAGCGCCTGGTGCACCGAAAGGGCAGGGCTGTATGTGTGCGGAAGAAGCACAAGAAACACGGGAAGCACCACAAGAAACAAGGTCACAAAAGCAGGGGGGCTCAGCGATGAGAGGACGCCGGTCGACCAAGGATCAGAAACCTGTTCTGCGCAAGGAGCCCCTGACTATGTCGAAGCGTATCGGTCTTCAAGCTACGGCTGTGCTGGCATTCGCACTGTGTGTCCTGCTGCAGCCAGCCGCTTCCGCCTCCGCGGCACCATCGCCTTGGTGGCAGATTGTGACCGGCAGCCGGCCTTCAAACCTGTGGAAACCGACTGACAATGTCCAGGAAATCACGGTCAAACCAGGGCCGTCTCCTTTCGGTGAAGGAGCGGCAGCCCAGGTCAAAGTCGGGGAAGAAACCGTTGGATGCCTAGGGTTGGCGTCCTTCCCCAGCGAATTCTTCTGCAATGCCTTCTATGGCTTCCCCGTCTCGGAAACCGCGGCTCAGTTCGAGGAAATACTCGAAGGTCCTCTGGGCCCGGAAGTGGAAGTGACGGGCGGACCGGTCGCGGTAGAACCTTTCAAAGTGACCGTTCCTGGTCGATCAGCTCCTTCGGTCAGCTTTTTTCAATCCGAAGTGCTGTCGACGTTCGGAAGCTTCAAAGTGAAAATACTCAGCCCGGGTGGTAGCGGCCGACTTAGCGTAAAGGCCACCAATGTGGGCAATGCTCCCTTGGACGCCACTAAACTCCCGCTGACGATCCGCGACGAACTTCCAGGGGGCGTCAAAGCCCTTGGGGTTGAAGCTACTGCCGGATTTCACAACGAAGCCGGTCACCTCGACTGCGAAATCGAAGCCGACGATCTAGTCATATGCGAATTCGAAGGAACGCTGCCGCCCTTCGAATCGCTCGAAGTGGAAGTGCTCGTCAACCTAACTGATCCTGTCGGGGGTAGTGCGGGGACCGTCTCGGTGTCGGGTGGTAATGGTCCAACTGACGAAGAAGACCAAAATATAAATGTCAGTCCAGACAAAACCCCATTTGGCGTTGAGTACTTTTCATCCGAAATAGAAGAAGAAGGTGGTAAACCAGCAATGCAAGCTGGCAGCCACCCCTTCCAGTTGACCACTTCCGTTCAATTCAAGGCTGGCAACTTCGTACCTGGGCCCTCTGGAGAAGAAAGCTCAATCGAACAACCGGCTCAGCCCCGTAATTTGAGGTTTCCCCTTCCAATCGGTTTCGTTGGAAATGCTGCGGCGGTGCCTACCTGCAGCATGGCTGACTTCTACGAAAAAGGAACCCCAGTAGAAGCAGCCAACCTCTGCCCTGCTGCCACCGTGGTCGGGGCCACGTCGACGCTGCTGACCCTGAAGGGAGTAATCGGGTTTGCGAGCCCTGCGGTTCCGGTCTTCAATCTCCCGGCCGCCGATGGCGAACCGGCACGACTTGGGTTCATCATCTCTGGAGCGGCTGTGCTGATAAACACCGAAGTCGATCCAGATAATAAATATCGGATCATTGCGACCATCAACAACACCACCCAATTCGCCCAAATATATTCCAGTACGTTGTCTATATGGGGAACCCCCGGGGATGCGAGCCACGACAGTACGCGAAACTGGGAGTGCATTTACAACTTTGCGGATGTCGGTCCGTGCAAACGTCCTCCGAATCTCGATCAAACCGCTTTTCTCCGTCAACCTGTCTCGTGCGTCACGCCGGTGGAGTTCGGTATCGAAGCCGAACCATGGAACACGCCTTTTGAGAGCGTCGTCGATCGAAAGACGGTCAGCCAGCCGAGCATGAGCGGCTGCAACCAGGTGCCATTCGACCCAGCGATAACGGCTGGTGCAACCAGCAAGCTCGCAGGTAATCCAAGTGGCTTCGATTTCCAGCTGGATATGAAGAACGTCGGCTTGCTGGATAAGGGTGCAATTGCCGAAGGTCAGGCAAAGAAGATAGAAGTCACGCTCCCAGAGGGGATGACGGTCAATCCGTCGCAAGGCGAAGGGCTGGTTGGCTGCTCGCCGGCCGACCTTGCTCGCGAGAAGTTTGATTCGAGGCCCGGAGAGGGCTGCCCGGAGGCTTCGAAGGTGGGCGAAGTGAAGTTCTCAACCCCCTTGTTGAAAGAGGAAGGACGTGGCTCGGTCTATGTGGCCACTCCTTTTGACAACCCATTCGGCTCTCTCATTGCGATCTACATCGTCGCGAAGATTCCTGAGCGTGGAGTGCTGATCAAGCAGGCTGGGGTTGTCAAGCCCAATCCCGATACGGGCCAGCTGACGACGATTGTCGACGATGTCCCGCAACTTCCGTTCACCTCGATCAAGTTGAGCCTGCGAGCAGGTGCTCGGTCGTCCTTGGTCACCCCACCGACTTGCGGTTCCTTCGATGTGGTGGCCCGATTCACTCCGTGGTCGGCTAAAGACCCGAACAACCCGACTCCAGCAGAGATCGTGACGAGGTCGAGCGCTTTCGAGATCGAGCGGGGTGTCGATGGTGGCGCCTGTCCGAGCGGCGGCACGCCGCCGTTCAATCCGGGCCTCAGTGCCGGCACGATCAACAACGCGGCGAAAAGCTACTCGCCGTTCAATCTGCGACTGACCCGGAAAGACGGCGAACAGGAGTTCACCAATTTCTCGATCAAGCTCCCGCCCGGAGTGATTGGGAAGCTGGCGGGAGTCGGCGTCTGCTCCGACGCGGCGATCGCTGCGGCAAAGGCGCGGACCGGGCCGAACGGCGCTCAGGAAGAGCTCGATAGACCGAGCTGTCCGGCGAGCTCCCAGGTCGGGAGGACGTTGGCTGGCTCAGGTGTGGGCGCGAGCCTTACCTACGTTCCCGGCAAGGCCTACTTGGCCGGTCCTTATAACGGCGCCAAGATGTCGGTGGTCGCGATCACGGCAGCTAAGGTTGGCCCCTTCGACCTTGGCACCGTGGTGATCCGCGAGGCGCTGAAGGTCAATCCGGATACGGCTGAAGTGTTCGTTGACCCGACCGCCTCTGATCCGCTCCCGCACATCATCCAGGGGATCGAGGTCCACCTGCGCGACATTCGTGTCTATCTCGATAGGCCTGAATTCATGTTCAACCCGACCAACTGTGATCGCACCTCGACCGCGAGCACGGTGCTCGGCTCCGGCCTCGACTTCGCCTCTGCCGCGGACAACGTGCCCGTCACCGTGACGAGCCCGTTCCAGGCCGCCGACTGCGCCTCGCTCGGGTTCAAGCCGAAGCTCTCCCTGCAGCTGCTGGGTGGTACCAAGCGCGGTGACACGCCGCGCCTGAAGGCCGTCCTCAAGACGCGCAAGGGTGACGCCAACATCGGCAAAGCGCAGGTCACGCTGCCGCACTCGGCGTTCCTCGAACAGGCCCATATCCGCACCGTTTGCACCCGGGTTCAGTTCAACGCCGGCGGAGGCAACGGGGAAAAATGCCCGAAAGGCTCGATCTACGGCAAGGCCAAGGCGATCACGCCGGTGCTGGACGAGCCATTCAAGGGGAAGGTGTACCTCCGCTCGTCGAACCACGAACTGCCGGACCTGGTAGCCGCACTGCACTCGAGCAAAGCCGACTTCAACCTGGTCGGCCGAATCGACTCGCTGAACGGCCGCATCCGCAACACGTTCGAATCGCCGCCCGACGTTCCGGTCACCAAGTTCATCCTGGAAATGCAGGGTGGGCAGAAGGGGCTGATCGTCAACAGCCAGGACATCTGCAAAGGAAAGCACCGGGCACTTGCCCACTTCGACGGTCAGAACGGCCGATTCCACGACTTCAAGCCGGTCGTGAAGGCGAAGTGCGGCGGCAAAAAGGGTTAAGCCCGAGCGCGCGTTAGACGGTGCACCGGCACCGAAAGCGAAGGGTCCTGATATTCGGTTTGGCCATTGCCGCCGTCGCCTCGACCGCGACGGCGGCGGTGGTCCAAACCGAAGGGCTTCGCATCACGGTGCTGGGCCAGATACTGCCGTTCAAGCTGCCACGCGATCGCCAGGTTCCGGTCGCCGTATTCATCTCCGGTCACGTCGGCACCGTCGATCGCTCGCTGCCGCCGCAGCTGCAGAAGATGGTGGTCAGGGTCAATCGCCACGGCCGCCTGCGGCCGCAGGGGATCCCCCCCTGTAGGATCGAGCAGATCCAACCCGGCGACACCGCTCGCGCCCTCGCCAGCTGCGGTGACGCGCTGGTCGGCTCCGGTCGCTTCTGGGCTTCCGTTGTCCTCCCTGAACAGCGTCCCTACCCGACCCGGGGCCGGTTGCTGGTCTTCAACGGGAGGCGGAACGGCAGCCCTGTCCTCTTCGCCCACATCTACACGAGCCAGCCCTTCAACACCTCGTTCGTGATCACCTTCAGGATCGGGAAGATCCACCAAGGGTTCTTCCGAACCCAGCTGACCGCTGATTTCCCCCGTGCCCTCGGCACCTGGGGATTCGTCGACCGGATCAAGCTGACGCTCCGCCGCAAATTCACCTACCGCGGTAAGGAACGCAGCTACTTCAACGCCAGCTGCCCGGCACCTCCCGGGTCCCGACTTGCGAGCTTCCCGCTGGCCAGGGCGAGCTTCTACTTCGCCGGCAGGAAGCCGATTTCGATGGACGTGGTCAAGGGCTGCGGGGTGAAGGGATGAGGCGGGGGATAGGGACGCTGGTCTGCCTGGTGGCTCTGCTCGGTCTCCTCGTCGTGCCCACTGCCCGGGCTGCCTACGACCCGCTCGCTTCAGGGACCACCGTGTTCAAGCTCGACAGGGGCTTTGTCGCGCTCCTGCGCTCGCATGGTGTGAAGATCTCGACGCGGGAAGGGGCGAGCTTCACGGGCGCCGCCCTACGGTTCCCGGTCGCGGGCGGGAGGTTCGACCCGACGACGAGAAAGGGGACGGTGGAGCACGGAGGCGCCGCCGTCTTCAAAAGGGGAAACCGGACCCTTCCGCTCAAGGGGCTGCAGTTGAAAACGACCCGCCGCAGCTCCCCCTTCGTCGTCAGGCTCGGGGGCAGTCAGCTGAAGCTCGGCCCGGCGCGGCGACTCGCGGTGTCCCGCCAAGGATTCGGCGAGAAGGTGAGCGTCTCCACCCTGAAACTCTCGGCCAAGGTCGCCAGCCGCCTCTCAAAGCAATTGCGGCTCAGGGACGTTTTTCAGGAGGGCATGCTCGTGGCCTCCTCGGTGACGAAGGCGGCCCCGACGACTGTGACGATCCAGGGGAAAAGCAACGTCAGCCTCGACCTCGATCCTGCGATGGCCACGAAGCTGCACGATCTCCATGTCGCAGTCAACCCGATCTTCCCGGCCGAACACCCAGGGCCGTTCACCTTCCCGATCTTCACCGGCAAGCTCGCCCCAAGTCTCAGCAACGGCTTCCTGCAGTTGGAAGGGGCAGTCGAACTGCTGCAGCTCGGCGGTGGCCAGGTGATCTGGAAGGAACCGGTGCTCGACCTCGACAGCAGCGTCGTGTTCCCCCGGGAAAGAGAAGCGGTTGCTGGATTGAGTCTCGGAGCGGGCTCGACCGAAGCGAATCCCGGGGCCCGTACGCTCGCCGCCACCGGCGCCACCCTCACCCTCAACGACTCCACCGCCGCTACCTTCAACGACGGCTTCGCCAAGCCCCAGGGCAAGCAGGGCGTCTTCAACGCCGGCGAAATCCTCGGCCGGATCTCCTTCGTCGCCGACGCCCAGTAGTTCCTACAGCCCCATCGTCTTGCCGAGGATCTCCTTCATGATCTCGTCGGTGCCGCCGCCGATCGGGCCGAGGCGGGCGTCGCGGACGGCGCGCTCGATGCCGTACTCGCGCATGTAGCCGTAGCCGCCGTGGATCTGGAGTGACTGGTCGGCGATCTCCAGCACGGCGCGCTGGGTGATCAGCTTCGCCATCGAGACCTCCTGGATGCAGTCCTGGCCTTCGTGGAAGAGGCGCAGCGCGTTGTAAGTGAGGGCGCGGGAGGCTTCGGCCTTGGTCGCCATCTCGGCGACGTGGTGGCGGATCGCCTGGAACTTGCCGATCGGGCGGCCGAAGGCTTCGCGGTCGCTGGCGTAAGTAACCGTGGTCTCGATCAGGCGCTGCATCGCGCCGATGGCGCCGATCGCCATCAGTAGCCGCTCCCAGGCGAAGTTGGCCATGATCAGCTTGAAGCCGCCGTTCTCCTCGCCGAGCAGGTTCTCGACCGGAACCTCGACGTCGGAGAAGGAGATTTCGCCGGTGTCGGAGGAGTGCCAACCCATCTTCTCGAGCTTGCGGCTGACCTCGTAGCCGGGCATCTCGCGCTCGAGGACGAGGAAGGAGATGCCGCCGTGGCCGCCCTCCGCGCTGGTTTTGCAGGCACAGACGAGGAAGTCGGCGCGGACGCCGTTGGTGATGAAGGTCTTGGCGCCGTTGACGACGTAGGTGTCGCCGTGGCGCTTCGCCGTGGTGGCAAGGGAGGCGACGTCGGAGCCGGCGCCGGGCTCGGTGATCCCGAGGGCGCCGATCTTCTCGCCGGCGATCCCCGCTGGCAGCCACCGCTGCTTCTGCTCCTGGGTCCCGAACTTGAAGATCGGCGGCATCGCGATCGAGGTGTGGGCGTTGAGCCCGGCGGCGACGCCCCCAGAGCCGCCCGAGCGCGCCAGCTCCTCGACCCAGACCGCGTCGTGTAGGTGGGTCCCGCCCTGTCCCCCCAGCTCCTCCGGGAACTTCAGCCCGAGGAAGCCGAGCTCGGCGCAGCGGGAGAACAGCTCCCGCGGGAATTCCCGCGCCGCCTCCCACTCGTCGACGTTCGGCGCGATCTCCTTCTGGACGAAGCGACGGACGGTTTCCCGCAGCTCCTCATGCTCCTCGCCGAATGGCGGCAGCGTCGCGCGAGCGCCGCTGTCCTTGACGACGGTCATGCCTGCTCCAGCATCGTGTAGCCGCGGCCCTCGTGGTCGAAGCCGAGCAGGTCCCCTTGGGGATTCTTCTTGCCGCCGTGATGGTAGGCGCGGACCTCGGCGATCTTGCCGTCGCGGATCAGGAAGAACTCGGCGCCGCGGTCGAGCCGCCGCTCGTCCTTCTCCGGGTCGCGCCAGGTCATCGTCCACTCGATCGCCACCTGGTCGCCCTGCTCGATCAGGTTCTCGACGTACCACTGAGCGTCGATCGTCGAGACGCCTAGTGCTGCATAGCCGCCGATCGTCTCAGCGCCCTCGTGCGGACCGAGGCGCGTGTAGTAATGGACGGCGTCCTCGGTGAAGTGGGCCGAGACCGCCTTGGCGTCGCCCTTGTTCAGGTCTTCGTAGTAGGCGCGGACCCGCTCGCCCCCGGTCATCGGAGGCCTACAGCCCGTAGCTCCGCCCGATCACGTCGAGCATCACCTCGTCGGTGCCGGCGCCGATGCGGTTGAGGCGGACGTCGCGGTAGGCGCGCTCGATCTCGTACTCCTTCATGTAGCCGTAGCCGCCGAGGATCTGGACGCACTCGTCGGCGACCTCGCAGGCGATGCGGGAGGCGTAGAGCTTGGCCATCGTGATCTCGCGCACCGGGTACTCGCCGTTGCCGAAGCGCCAGGCGGTCGCGTAGGTGAACTGCTTCGCCGCTTCGATCTTCGTCGCCATCTCGGCGAACTTGTGGCGGATCGCCTGGAACTTGCCGATCGGGCGGCCGAAGGCTTCCCGCTCCTTCGCGTACTCGAGCGTCTTTTCCATCATCCGCTCCGCCCCTGCGTGGCAACCGGCGGCGGCGACCAGGCGCTCGCCCTGGAGCTCCCAGGCGATGTGGTAGAAGCCCTTGCCGACCTCGCCGAGCACGGCGTCGGCCGGGACGCGGACGTCTTCGAAGGCGAGTTCGCCGGTGTCGGAGGCGTGCATCCCCATCTTCTCCAGCTCCTTGGAGACGGTGAAGCCGGGGACCTTCTCGCCGTTGGAGTCCTTGAGGTCGACGACGAAGAGGGTGATGCCGGCGTGGCGCTCGTTCGGGTCGGTCTTGGCGACGAGGACGATGAAGTCGGCGCGGGTGCCGTTGGTGATGAAGGTCTTGGAGCCGTTGATCACGTATTCGTCGCCGTCGCGGATCGCGCTGGTGCGGATCCCGGCGACGTCGGAGCCGGCGCCGGGCTCGGTGATCCCGAGACAGGCGACCTTGTCGCCCTTCAGCCCCGGTTCCAGGTACTTCTTCTTCTGCTCCTCAGTTCCCAACAGGTGGACGGGGGGGAGGGCCATGTCGGTCTGGACGGCGAAGCCCATGTTGGTGCCGCCAGAGCCGGAGTAGCTCATGCACTCGGCCCGGACCAGCGAGTAGAAGTAGTCGCCGCCCTGGCCGCCGTACTCCTCCGGGAAGCAGAGGCCGAGGAAGCCGAGCTCGCCGGCGCGCTTCATCGCCGAAGTCGGCCAGTAGGTGTCCTCCCACTCGTTGCGGTGCGGCCACAGCTCCTTCTTCACCCAGGCCTGCATCGACTCGCGCAGGTCTTCGTGCTCCTGGCTGAAGATGAAGTGCTTGCGCCCGGACTCGAAGTCGGGCTTGATCACGCTGGAGCCGTTGGTCGTCGCGGTCGCCACTGTCTCTCTCCCTCTTAGGTAGTTCCCAAAAGCTGAAGTGGACAGTAGCACTTCCCACTTTCAGCGATGCTATGGTCCCGGCGATGCCCCAGGGAGACGATTGGAGCGGCGAGAAGGTCGCCTACGAGGTTGCCGACGGCGTCGCCACGGTGACGCTCAACGACCCGCAGAAGCGCAACATGCTCTCCGGCCAGATGCTGAGCGAGTTGGTCGAGGCGATGAAGCTGGCAAAGGCGTCCGAGGAGGTGCGCGCGGTCGTCCTCACCGGCGCCGGCGAGAAGGTCTTCTGCGCCGGCGCCGACCTTGGCGGGTTCGCCGCCGACATGCCGCTGGTCGCCAAACACTTCGCCTCCGACCTCTTCCTCGAGTTCTTCCGGCTGATGCCGCGGCTCGGCAAGCCGTCGCTCTGCGCCGCCAACGGCCACGTGTTGGCGGGCGGCATGGGCCTGGCCCTCTCCTGCGACCTCGTGATCGCCAACGAGGGGGCGACCTTTGGCACGCCGGAGATCAACGTCGGTGCCTTCCCCTACATGATCATGTCGATCATCTACCGCAACGTCCCGCGGAAGAAGGTCAACGAGATGATGCTGCTGGGCGAGCGGCTCTCGGCGGAGCAGGCGGTCGAGTACGGGCTCGCCAACAAAGTCGTCTCGGCGGGAGAGTTCGACGCTGCGGTCGCCGAGTGGGCGACGAAGCTGGCCGCGAAGAGCCCGGTGCTGATGCGTCTCGGTCACGACGCTATGTACCGCCAGCAGGACATGGCGCTCGACGACGCACTCGAGTTCCTCCGCTCCCAGCTCTCGCTCACCTTCACGACCGAGGACATCGTCGAGGGGGTCACCGCCTTCTTCGAGAAACGCGACCCGCAGTGGAAAGGACGCTGAGGCCCCGATGGCGACCGAGGAGAAGTTCCAGAACCTGCTGCCGGGCACCGCGCCGCTGGCCGAGCTGACCGCGCAGCTGCACGAGCGCCGCGCCAAGGCGAAGCTCGGCGGCGGCGAGGAGAAGATCGCCAAGCAGCACGACCGCGGCAAGCTGACGGCGCGGGAGCGGATCGACCTCCTCGTCGACGAGGGCACCTTCGTCGAGATGGGGATCCACGGCCGCCCCCACTTCGCCCAGCGGGCGATGGACGGGGTCGATGCTCCCGCCGATGGCGTCGTCACCGGCTGGGGCGACGTCGACGGCCGCGCCACCTGCATCGCCGCCTACGACTTCACGGTGATGGCCGGCTCGATGGGGATGACCGGGGAGCTGAAGGTCACCCGCCTGCGCGAGATGGCGCTGCAGAAGCGAATGCCGTTCGTCTGGCTGCTCGACAGCGCCGGCGCCCGCATCCAGGAGGCGGCGGGCTCGCTCTTCGCCGGCTCCGGCCACCTCTTCCGCGAGGAGGTCGAAATGTCGGGCGTGATCCCGATGGTGGCGGCGATGATGGGCCCCTGCGCCGCCGGCACCGCCTATATCCCGGCGCTCTCGGACTTCGTGCCGATGGTCTCCGGCCAGGGCGCGATGGCGCTCGCCGGCCCGCACCTGACCAAAGCCGTGACCGGCGAGGAGATCTCGATGGAGGACCTCGGCGGCGCCAAGGTCCACTGCCGCAAGTCGGGGGTGGGGGACCTCGAGGTTGCCGACGACGAGGAGTGCATCGCCTCGGTCAAGAAGTACCTCTCCTACTTCCCGGCCAACTGCGAGGAGCGGCCGCCGCTGGTCGACGTCAGCGATCCGATCGAGCGGGCCTCCGAGAAGCTGATGGAGATCGTCCCGGAGTCCTCCCGTCAGCCCTACGACATGTACGACGTGATCCGTGAGATCGTCGACGACGGCGACTGGTTCGACCTGAAGCCGAAGTTCGCCAAGAACGTGATCACCTGCTTCGCCCGCTTCGGCGGCCAGCCGGCCGGGATCGTCGCCAACCAGCCGAAGCAGCTGGCCGGCGTCCTCGACAACGACTCCGCCGACAAGGCCGCCCGCTTCATCAACCTCTGCGACGCCTTCAACATCCCGCTCGTCTTCCTCCAGGACGTCCCCGGCTTCATGGTCGGCTCGAAGGTCGAGCACGCCGGGATCATCCGCCACGGCGCGAAGATGCTCTACGCGGTCAGCCGCGCCACCGTGCCGAAGGTGACCGTCGTCGTCCGCAAGGCCTACGGCGCCGGCTACTACGTGATGTGCGGCAAGGCCTACGAGCCGGACCTGATAGTTGCCTGGCCCGGGGCCGAGATCTCGGTGATGGGCGCTGAGGGCGCGGTCGAAATCATCGGCCGCTCGATGATCGAGGCCTCCGACGACCCGCAGGGCACGCGGGAGACGATGCTGAACGCGGTCCGCCAGCAGATCGACCCCTACATCGCCGCCGGCAACGCGGTCATCGATGACATTATCGACCCGCGTGAGACCCGGCCGACGATCGCGAAAGCGCTGCAAATGGCGCGGAACAAACAGGTCGAGAAGCCGAAGAAACGACACGGCGTGATGCCGGTATGACGGGGCGCCTTTGTAAACCATTGGTTGACAAAGTCGCCCAGGGAGGCATTCGATGAGCTCTCTCGACGACCCGGTGATCATCAGCTGCTCGATCAGCGGCGTGATCGCCAACCGCGACCAGTGCCCGGCGATCCCCTACACGCCGGAGGAGTACGCGGCGGAGGCGCGGCGCGCGGTCGACGAGGGCGCCTCGCAGATCCACATCCACGCCCGCAAGCCGGACGGCACGCCCTCCTACGAGATCGAGGACTTCCAGGCGATCACCGCGGCGATCCTGGCCGAGGTCGGCGACGTGATCGTCAACTACTCGACCGGGGCGATCGGGATCCCGATCGAGAAGCGGATCGAGTACCTGCGCGCCTGTCGCCCCGACGTCGCCGCGCTGAACATGAGCTCGATGAACTACGCCAAGTACTCGCGGCGGCGCAAGGACTTCGTCTTCAAGGCGGTCTTCGAGAACAGCTTCGACACGATCATCGAGTTCCTGGCCGCGATGAAAGAGCTGGGGATCAAGCCCGAGCATGAGTGCTTTGACTCCGGCCATGTCGCCAACCTCGACCCGCTGGTCGACATGGGGCTGCTGGAGCCGCCGCTGCAGATTTCGCTGGTGATGGGGGTGACCGGCGGCATCCGGCCGACGCCGCGCAACGTCACCCTGATGTCCGACCAAATCCCCGGCGGACCGGAAGGGCCGAACCAGTGGCAGGTGATCGGGATCTCGCGCGACCAGTGGAAGCTGCTCGCCTCCTCGCTGGTCCTCGGCGGCAACGTCCGCGCCGGGGTCGAGGACAACCTCTACCTGCCGAACGGGGAGATGTGCAAGTCCAACGGCGAGCTGATCGCGAAGGCGCGGCAGATGGCCGAAGACATCGGTCGCCGGCCGGCCGGCGTCGCCGAGGCGCGGGAGCTGCTGGGGGTCCCGAAGCGTGAGCGCTCTACCGCTTAGCGACGTCAAGGTCCTCGACCTGACCCGCCTGCTGCCGGGCGGCTTCTGCTCGCTGCTGCTCGCCGACCTCGGCGCCGAGGTGCTGAAGGTCGAGGACACGGGCATGGGCGACTACATCCGCTGGGCGCCGCCCTACTACGGGACCGACGAGCAGCAGGCGCTGGGAACGCGCTCCTCGCTCTATCTCTCCCTCAACCGCGGCAAGCGCTCGGTCCGCCTCGACCTCAAGCAGCAGGCGGGGAGGGAGGCGCTGCTGCGGCTGGTCGCCGCTCACGACGTCGTCCTCGACGGCTTTCGCCCAGGCGTCCTCGACAAGCTCGGGGTCGGCTACGAGCCCATGCGCGAGGCGAACCCGCGCCTGGTCTACTGCGCGATCACCGGCTACGGCCAGGACGGCCCCTACGCGCAGCGGGCCGGGCACGACATGAACTACCTCGGCATCGTCGGCCTGCTCGGCCTGACCGGCGCCAAGGGCGGGGCGCCGGTGCAGTCGGCCGGTCAGATCGCCGACCTTGGCGGCGGCGCCCTGATGGCCGCCTTAGGGGTGATGGCGGCGCTGCACGAGCGCGAGCGCTCCGGCGAGGGGCAGATGGTCGACGTCTCGATGGCCGACGGCGCCCTCTCCTGGCTGGCGATGGTCGCCGGCCGCTACTTCTGCGACGGCGAGGTGCCGCGGCGGGGCGAGCAGCAGCTCGCCGGCGGCTTGATCTGTTACCTGCCCTACGAGGCCGCCGACGGCTGGGTCACCTGCGGGGCGCTGGAGCCGAAGTTCTGGGCCGCCTTCTGCGAGGGCGTCGAGCGTCCCGACCTGGTCGAGAAGCAGTTCGAAGCGCCCGGGTCCGAGGCCTGGGCCGAGGTCGCCGCCGTCTTCCGCGGCCGCACCCGCGCCGAGTGGAAAGCTTTCAACGACGAGCGCGACTGCTGCATCGAGCCGGTCCTCGACCTCGACGAAGCGCTCGACTCCGATCTGGTACGGGAGCGGGGGATGGTGGTGGAGCTGGAGCAGCCCGAGCTCGGAACTGTGCGCCAGCTCGGCCACCCGGTGAAGCTCTCCCGCACCCCCGCCGACGCCACCCGCCCGGCCCCGGCCTTCGGTGAGCACACCGGGGAGGTACTACGCGAGGTCGGGTACTCGGACGACGAGGTCGCCTCGATGCTCGAGTCCGGCGCCGCCGCCGGCCCAGCCGCATCGCCGCAGGGGGAGTTCCGCGCATGAGTGCCAACGGCTCCAACCGCCGACGGGCCGAAAATACCCCTATAGGGAGGGAAATCGGCCCGTCGGCGGAGAACGGCCTGCTGCGGATGCGCGAGCTGGCGGAGGCGTCCGGGGTGCCGGCGCCGACGATCAAGCACTACCTGCGCGAGGGGCTGCTGCCGGAGCCGGTGAAGACCAGCCGCAACATGGCCTACTACCCGCCCGAGTTCGTCGACCGGATCAAGTTGATCAAGCGCCTGCAGGAGGAGCGCTACCTGCCGCTGAAGGCGATCAAAGACGTCCTCGACCTCAGGGAACGCTCCCGCACCAGCGCCGCCGAGGTCCGCAAGCGCTTCGGCGTCCCCAAGGAGGTGCTCGACCGCCTCGCCGAGCTGGAGGTCCTCACCCCCAACAGCCGCGGCTACTCGCCCTCGGACGTGACGATCATCGAGGCGATCAGCCGCTTCCGCGCTGGCGGCTACGACGAGCAGATCGGCTTCACCGTCTACGACACCCTCCGCTACAAAGTCGCCCTGGAAGAGCTGGCGCGCCAGGAGGTCGACGTAGTGATGGAACGCCTCGCCGGCGAGGTGCCGCCAGAGCGCGTAGTCGAGATGCTCGAAGCCGGCGCCGAGCCGCTGAAGGACCTGATCGCGGCCCTGCACACGAAGCTGATGGTCGCCGAGCTCGAGCGCCGGAGCTAAAAGCGCGGCTTCGCCGCGGCGCCCGGCGTGATCTGAGCCTTCTCTTCCTCGATGTCCATCAACAGCGTCGTCGCGCCCGTCTCCCGGGCGACCCGCTCGGCCTCCTCGAAGGCCTCGGCGACGCCGTCGGCGCCGGCTGCCGCACGGGCCCGCGCCAGGGTCAGCACCGCCACCGGGTAGCTCCAGAGCATGCCGCGCTCGCGGGTGACGCGGGCGGCCTCCTCGGCCACTTCCAGCCCCTCCTCCTCGCGGCCGCATAAGACCAGCGCCCGGGCTCGCAGCTGCCCGCGCCAGCCCTCCATCTCGCCGCCGTTGTCCATCGCCTCGCGGTAGAGCGCCTCGGAGGCTTCGATCGACTCCAGCGCCGCCTCGTATTCCTCGGCGATCAGCTGCGTCCAGGCGAGGTTGGAGAGCGCGAGGCTGCGGGAGAAGACATCGCCGAGGCGGTCGGTGAGCTCGCAGTTGCGGCGGGCCAGCGCCAGCGCTCCCTCCGGGTCGCGGCGGATGATCAGGCTCGCCTGGTTGCTGCGGATCCAGCTCGCGGTCTCCGGGTCGTCCTCCTCCAGAGCGCTCTGCAGGGCGCGCTCGAAGAGTTCCTCGGCCTCCTCGAATTCGAGCCGCTCGCGGCGCACCATCCCCTTGCCCATCAGCCCCCAGGCGATCGGGCTCCCGAGGACGATGTTGGCGCCGACGCTGCCGTCGTCGCCGACGATCTCCAGCATCTCGTCGAGGATCCGCTCGAAGCCCTCGAAGTCGGCGCAGCAGAGATAGGCGTAGGCGCCGGCCCCGCGCACCGCCGCCCGCAGGTGGCGGTCGCCGGAGCGGTCGGCCAGCTCGACCGTCTCGCGCACCGCCTCCAGCCAGTCCGGGCCGTAGTGCTCGAGGCCCGGTCGCACCGCCGTCGCCACCTTCAGCAGCGCCAGCGAGTGGAGGTCGTCGTTGCGGGTGGCGATCGCCTCCGCCTCGGCGGCGAGCCGCTCCTGCTCATCGCGGCCCATCCCGATCCGCCACGCGTACTGCAGCTGCAACAGCCGCGAGTGGACTGCCAGGTTCGCCGTCTCCTCGTCCTCGGGCAGCTCGGCGGCCAGCTCCATCACCTGGTGCCAGAGCCGCAGGGCGTCGCGCGGGCGAGCGTGGCCGGCCCAGTAGGCGGCGCGGGCCGACCAGCGCGCGGCCTCGAGCGTCTCCCCGCCCTGGCGCAGGTGGTCGGCGATCAGGGCCGAGAGCTCGTCGTAGCGCTCCGGCGCCTCCAGCTCGATCAGCGCCCGCGCCGCCGCGGCGTGGGTGGCGGCCCGCTGCTCGGCCAGCTGGGTGCCGTAGGCGACCTCGCGGGTGAGCGGGTGGCGGAAGGCGAGCAGCCGCTCGGGGTAGAGCTGCGCTTCGTAGAGGAAGCCGCCGTCGACCAGCGCCCGCAGCGCCCGCTCCATCGCCTCGGCGTCGAGGCCGGCGGCCATCGCCAGCGCCTCCTCACCTACCTCCTTGCCGAGGACCGAGGCGACCTGCAGCAGCTGCTTGGCATCGGCGTCGAGGCGGTCGATCCGCGCCGCCAGCACCGCCTGCACGGTGACCGGCACGCCAGCGTCCTCGATCGGGCGAGCGAGGCGGTAGGCGCCGCGCTCCCCCTCCAGGTAGCCGGCCTCGGCCAGCTCGCGGACGATCTCCTCGATGAAGAACGGGTTGCCGCCGGTGCGCTCGTGGATCGGCTCGTCGAGCCCGTCGAGCGAGGGGTCTTCGCCGGTGAGGTCGCGCAGCAGCTCACGGGTGTCCTCGCGCCGCAGCGGCGCCAGCTCCAGCGCCTCGAAGCAGTCCACCTCGGTCCAGGGCGGCGAGTACTCGGGGCGGTAGTTGAAGAGGACCAGCGTCTTCGTGCCGCCGAACCCCTCGACCAGCCCGTTCAGCATCGCCTGGCTGCCCTCGTCGATCCAGTGGAGGTCCTCGAAGACGAGCAGCAGGGTCCTCTGCCGCGAGGGCTTGCTGACGAGGCGGCAGAGGACTTCGGCCAGCGAGCGCTGGCGCGCCTCGGGGCTCATCTGCGGCACCGGCCGCTCCGGGTCGGGGACGCCGAGGAAGTCGAACATCAGCGGCAGGTCCTCGGCGAAGGAGGGGTCGAGCAGCAGCGCCCGGCCGGCGATCTTCTCGCGTGCCAGCTGCTCGGCCTCGCTGTCGGCGATCCCGAAGAAGGAGCGCAGCATCTGCAGGATCGGCATGAAGGGGATCGCGGTGCCGTGCGCCTGGCCCTGCGCCTGGAAGACCTCGACCCCCTCGCTGCGGCAGCGCTCGACGAACTCGAGGTAGAGCCGGCTCTTGCCGATCCCCGGTTCCGCGACGACGCCCACCGCGGCGGCCTCGCCAGTGTTGGCCCGCGCCAGCGCCTCCTCCAGCTTCGCCAGCTCCCGTTCGCGGCCGACGAAGCGGGAGAAGCCGCGCTCGCGGGCGAGGTCGAGGCGGGAACGGGCCTCGCCGACCCCGGTCAGCTCGAAGACCTGGACCGGCCGGCTCGCGCCCTTGATCTCGAACTCGCCGAGGTCGCGGAGGTCGAGGTAGCCGCGGGCGATCTTGGCGGTGTGCTCGGTCAGGTAGGCCTTGCCCGGCTCGGCCAGGGACTCCATCCGCTGCGCCAGGCCGACGGTGTGGCCGATCGCGGTGTAGGAGCCGCCGCCTTCGCCGATCGCCCCGGCGACGACCTCGCCGGAGTTGATCCCGATCCGGGTCGAGAAGTTGAGCCCCTTGGCGCGGCGCAGCTCGGCCGCGTACTCGGCGACGTCGTCGAGCATCTGCAGGGCGGCGTAACAGGCGCGGCGGGCGTGGTCCTCGTGGGCGACCGGGGCGCCGAAGATCGCCATGATCCCGTCGCCGGTGAACTTGTCGACGGTCCCCTCGAAGCGGGTGACGGTGTCGGCGAGGATCGAGAAGAAGCGCTGCATGATCTTGCGCCACTCCTCCGGGTCCTCCTGCTCGGCGAGGTCCATCGAGCCGCTGACGTCGGCGAACAGGACAGTGACCTGCTTGCGCTCGGCATCGTCCTTGCTGGTCTCGTGCACGACGGCACAAGGTTACGCCGTTGCCTCTGTAGCCTCGTGTGCGATGCGCACGGTCCTCGTCACCGGAGCCTCGACCGGCATTGGCCGCGCCACCGCCCTGTGGCTCGACGGCTCCGGCTGGAAGGTCTTTGCCGGCGTCCGCAAGCCCGAGGACGCGGAGAGCCTGAGCGGCGAGGCGTCGGACCGCCTGACTCCCGTCTTCCTCGACGTCACCGATTCCGGGCAGGTCGCCGCCGTGGCCGAGCAGGTCGAGCGCGAGGGCCCGGACGGGCTCGACGGGCTCGTCAATAACGCCGGCGTCGCCGTGCCGGGGCCGCTGGAGACGGTCCCGCTCGAGGACCTGCGCCACCAGATCGAGGTCAACCTCGTCGCCTACGTGGCGATGACGCAGGCGCTGCTGCCGCAGATCCGCAAGGCCGAAGGTCGGGTCGTTTTCCTCAGTTCGATCGGCGGCCGCATCGCCTTTCCCTTCGGCGGTCCCTACCACGCCTCCAAGTTCGCAACCGAGGCGATCGGCGACGTCTTCCGCCAGGAGCTGCGGCCGTGGGGAATCAAGGTCGCGATCATCGAGCCGGGCTCGATCGACACGCCGATCTGGGAGCGCGGTGAGCGCAAGGCCGAGGAGATTGAGGCGAAGTCGCCGCAGACGAGCCTCCTCTATGGCGCCGCGATCGAGAAGTTCCGCAAGGTGATCGAGGACACCGCCGAACGCGGGATCCCGCCAGAGAAGGCGGCGAAGGCGATTGCCCACGCGCTGGAATCGGATCGGCCGAAGGCGCGTTACTTGGTCGGGCTCGATGCCAAGATTCAGGCGCGCATCCAGCCGCTGATCCCCACTCGACTCTTCGATCGCATCGTCGCCCGCCAGCTCAACCTCTAAAGCCGTCAAGGCGCCCCGAGCGTTCATATACTGGGCCCAGCCGATTGACTGGTCAATCAACGAAGGGCACGCGTGCGCGCAGCGGCGGTACAGCTGAACTCCAACGGGGACAAGGACAGGAACCTGGCGACGGCCGAGCGCTTGGTGCGCGCCGCCGCCGCCGACGGAGCCGAATTCGTGGCCCTGCCGGAGAAGTGGAACTTGCTCGGCGGGGGCGAGGAACTGGTCGCCGGAGCCGAGCCGCTCGACGGGCCCAGCCTTAACGCCGCCCGCGGCTGGGCGCGGGAGCTCGGCATCCAGCTGCTCGCCGGCAGCATCTCCGAGCGCGGAGGAGAGGGCGAGAAAGCTTCCAATACCTCCGTCCTGATCGACCCGCAGGGTAGGGACGTCACCGTCTACCGCAAGATCCACATGTTCGACGTCGAGGCCGGTGGCGTCTCCTACCGAGAGTCGGAGTTCGAGCGCCCCGGGACCGAACCGGTCGTTGCCCAGTTCGGCGAGCTCACCGCCGGTCTCACCGTCTGTTACGACCTCCGCTTCCCCGAGCTCTTCCGCATCCTCGCCCTGCGCGGCGCGCGGCTGATCGTCGTCCCCTCGGCCTTCACCCTCGCCACCGGCCGCGACCACTGGGAAGTACTGCTGCGGGCGCGGGCGATCGAGAACCAGCTCTTCGTCCTCGCCCCGAACCAGGTCGGCGAGGCGCCGCCGCACTACAGCTCCTTCGGCCGCTCGTTGATCGTCGACCCCTGGGGCGTCATCCTCGCGACCGCGCCCGACGAGGAGTGCTTCGTCTCGGCCGAGCTCGACTTCGCGGCGCTGGAGCGAGTGCGCGAGTCACTCCCTTCGCTCGCCAACCGCCAGCCGGACGCCTACGTCTGGCCGCAACTGACGGAGGGCCGAAGCTGATGGCGCAGGCACCGCCAGCCGACAAACGGCGGCTGATCCTCGACGCCGCGATCCGCGTCTTCGCCCGCCAGGGCTTCCACGCTACCCGCGTCTCCGACATCGCCGATGAGGCCGGAGTCGCCTATGGGCTCGTCTACCACTACTTCAAATCCAAGGACGAGGTCCTGAACGAACTCTTCATCGAGCGTTGGTCGCTGCTGCTGGCGGCGATCGAGGAGGCCGACAAGACCGCTGCCAGCCCGCGCCAGAAGCTGGGGGCGGTGGCGACCTTCATCTTCGACTCCTACCGCCACGACCCCGAGCTGATGAAGGTGATCATCGTCGAGGTGACGCGGGCGGCGAACTCGTTCGGCAAGACCCACCTCGAGCAGATCCAGCGCGCCTACGAGTCGATCGCCAAGATCGTCGCCGACGGCCAGGCCAGCGGCGACTTCCGCGGCGACGTGGCGCCGATGTTCGCCTCGATGTCCTTCTACGGCGCGATCGAGCAGCTGCTCTCGGGTTGGATCTTCGGCACGATCCCGGCTTCCGACACCGACTTCGATCAGGCGCGGGATCTTCTTGTCACGACCATCTGCGACGGCCTCGAGCCGCGCGGATAGGGTTTACTGCCCAACTCGCATGGGGAAGGTTCGAGCTAATGGATAACGAGCTAGTCAAACGCCTCGTCTGGAGCGGCCTTCTTGCCGCCACCGGTGCCTTGGCGAGCATCGTCGCCGCCCGCGCCTCCGGGCTGCTCTACCGGCGCATCTACAACGAGGACCCACCGGAGTAGGAGGGCGCGATGCAGGAGCCACCCGTCAACCCGCCGCCGATCCCGCCCCCGGGGCCGCCACCGCCGCCCGAGCAGCGCTCGATCGCCGACCTCGTCGTCGAGGTCTCCGAGAACGCCTCGACCCTCGTCCGCGAGGAGATCGAGCTCGCCAAGGCCGAGGTCTCCGAGAAAGTCAGCAAGCTCGCCCGCGGCGCTGGGGTGGGTATAGCCGCCGGCGCTTTCGCCTTCCTGGCGCTGATCATGATCCTGCACGGGATCGCCTGGGTGCTGGGCGAAGAACTGTTCAGCGGCAACATCTGGGCCGGGTACTTCGTCACCGCGGCGATCTTCCTCTTGCTGGCCGCGCTGGCCGGGTGGATCGCCTCCAAAGCGTTGAAAGCAGGCGCGCCGCCGGTTCCCGAGCAGGCGATCGAGGAGGCGAAGCTGACCAAGGAGATGCTGGAAAGGGAGGCTTCGTGACCACTGGTGCCCCAGGCCGTTCCCCGGCCGATATCCGCCGCGACATCGACCTCAAGCGCCGCCAGCTCGGCACCTCGGTCGAGGCTCTGCGCGGCCGCGTCAACGAACTGACCGACTGGCGCCGCCAGGTCGAGGACCACAAGCAGCAGCTGATCGTCGGCGCCGCCGCGGTCGGGTTCTTCATCGGCGCGCGCGCAATGTTGCGCCGCCGCAAGCGCTAGAGCGACTAGGCGATCAGATCGGTGTGGACGCTTCCCACGCCGAGGAGCCCGGGTCCGACGTGGGCGCCGAGGACGGGGCCGACCTCGGAGACGAAGGCGGGCTCGCAGCCGAAGATCTCGTAGCAGTCTTCGATCATCACGTCGGCGGTCTCTCTGTCCTGGATGTACTGGACGACCCAGCCGTCGGCGCCGGACTCATGGCGCTGGCGCATGTAGCCGCGCAGACGCTCGAGCGAGCGGGCGCGGGTGCGGACCCGCTCGATCGGGGTGATCTCCTCTTCGAGGGTGAGGATCGGCTTGATCTTCAGGGCGCTCCCGATCCAGGCGCGGGCGCCGCCGATGCGGCCGCCGCGGCGCAGGTACTCGAGGGTGTCGATCGCGAACCACATCTTCAGGTCGTTGCGAGTCTCCTCGGCGCGGGCGATCGCCCCCGCGGCGTCGGCGCCGGCCCTGGCTGCCGAAGCGGCGCCGAGCGCGCAGAGCCCCATTCCCCCTGCGGCGGAGCGCGAGTCCATCAAGTGCAGCCGCTCGCCGCCCTTGTCTTCCTCGATCAGCCGCTCGCGTGCCTGTCCAGCGGCCTCGAAGGTGCCGGAGATGCCGGCCGAGATGTGGATCGAGACGACTTCCCGCCCTTCGGCGAGCAGCGGCTCGTAGACCGCGAGGAAGTCGCCGATCGAGGGCTGCGAAGTGGTGGCCCCGCTTTCCGACGCCCGCAGCCGCTCGTAGAACTCGTCGAAGTCGCTGATCTCCGACTCCCGTTCCTGCTGCCCGTCGACGGCGACGTAGAGGCTGATCTCCCTGATCCCCCGCTCGGCGAGGAGGTCGGTCGGGAGGTAGCAAGTCGTGTCGCAGACGACCGCGGTCTCGGCAGGCGAGCTCACAGCGCGATTCTAGACGCGGAGACCAGCCTGACCGACCGCCGTATCCCGCTACACTTTGTGAAGTGACCGATACGACCAACGCCGCGATCACCCTTACCGACAAGGCCGCCGAGAAGATCGGCGAGCTGCTCGGGTCTCAGCCCGACAGTGCCGAGCAGGCGCTGCGGGTCGCCGTCCGCGGCGGCGGCTGCTCGGGCTTCCAGTACGCGCTCGCCTTCGACAAGGCCAAGGAGGACGACCACGTCTTCGAGGTCGACGGCGTCGCCGTCATCGTCGACAAGGTCAGCATGCAGTTCGTCTTCGGCTCGGAGGTCGACTACGTCGAAGGTTTGCAAGGGGCGGGCTTCCAAGTGAACAACCCCAACGTTGTGGCTGCCTGTGGGTGTGGGTCTTCTTTCCAGGTGAAAGAGGACGCGACGCCCGCGACTGCGTAGCGCGGACGCTGCAAACCGGCGCATCTCGGCGTCCTCGGTCGCTCGCGTGCAGAGCACGCCACGCTCCCTGCGTCCTTGATCTGCTTGGTTTTCGCGCCCGTTCGCGGGACTTATTCGATCTGTAGCGGCGGAGATTGCGCTGGCGGCGCAGATTGAGCCTGGGCGTTCTCGGGTTGCTCGACGCCGAGGGCCTCGGCGAGCTCGCCGGACTCGAACATCTCCTCGACGATGTCACAACCGCCGAGCAGCTCGCCGTTGACGTAGAGCTGGGGGAAGGTCTGCCAGTCGGCGATCTCGGCCGTCACTTCGCGCAGCGGCTGCAGCGCCGGCAGGACGTCGATCGCGCCGTAGTCGACGTCGACCTGGTCCAGCACCTGGACCACCCGCATCGAGAAGCCGCAGCGCGGCATGTCGGGGGTCCCTTTCATGAACAGCAGGACCGGGTTGGCGGCGATCAACTCTTCGATTTTGCTCTTCAGCTCTGGGTCGGCCATGGGGGCATTGTAGGGGGACGCGCTCCTCGGCCTAGAGTTTGCTGACGATCAATCCGGCGAGGCCCATGAAGCCGCCGACCATGATCACCACCAGGGTGAGGAACCCGCCGATCATCGTGTGCTGCAGTCCGTCGACCCGACTGCTCAGACCATCGAGCCGGTTGCTGATCTCCGTAACGCGACCGTTCAGGTCGTCGAGGCGGGAGTCGGTCCAGGTGGATCTCAATCTCATCGCTCCAGCGTAGAAGGAAATTCCGCACGTGTGGCGCGCATAAGTGTAACTTTTCGTCCGCAGGAAGGCGGAACGAGCGGATTTCAGCCCGGAACGCTGGTTTTGACGGAGAGCGCGTGGATCGTGCCGTCGTCGAAGCGCTCTTTGACCGCGGCCTTGACGAGGCGGTGCTGGTCGATCCGGGAGAGGCCGTCGAACTGGGAAGTGCTGACGGTTGCCCGCAGGTGGTCGCCGGTGCCGGTTTCGTCGATCACCTCGACCGCGGCGCCCGGCAGGGCGGCCTCGATCATCCCCTTCAGCTCGGCGAGGTCGGCGGGCACTAGCTGGTGGCGGAGGGCTCGCCGAGGGTCTCGAGCATCTCCTCGACCCGGACGAACTTGACCCGCGGCCGGCCGTGGGGCTCGCCGCGGCCGACCTCGGCCTGGTTGATCGCCTGCCAGTCCTCGAAGCTGACGTAGCGGATGCCCTTCTGGCCCAGCAGGTCCTCGACCGCGGCCGGGTCGGCGTTCTCGGGGCTCAGCAGGGTGCCGGACTCGACGTCGGCGAAGAGGTGCTGGACGGTCTCCAGGGCGTCTTTCTTGTTGGTCCCGATAACGCCCGAAGGGCCGCGCTTGATCCAGCCGGCGGTGTAGTGGCCGACCTTGTGCCCGGAGTCGTGGGAGTCGAGGATGCGGCCGCCTTCGTTGAGGATCAGGCCGCGCTTCTCGTCGAAGGGGACGCCTTCGATCGGGACGCCGGTGTAGCCGACCGAGCGTAGGACGAGGCCGCACTCGAGCTCTTCGCGCTCGCCGGTGTCCCTGGCGCGCAGGGCGCCGCCTTCCTCAACCAGCTCGTTGCGACCGATCACGATCGATTCGACCTTGCCGTCGCCCTTGATCTCGACCGGCGAGGCGAGGAAGCGGAGGACGATCCGCTGCTTCCTGCCCTCCGGCTCGCGCTGCGAGAACTCCACCAGCGTCTCGTAGTTGACTTTGGTCGTCTTGTCGGCCTCGTCGGACTCGACGAAGGCCTGGCTGGCCGGGTCGAGCTCGACCTCCTGGGGATCGACGACGACGTCGGCATCCTCCATCTCCCCGAGCTCCTTGATCTCGGGGTTGGTGAAGGCGGCCTGAACGGGCCCGCGGCGGCCGAGGACGACGATCTCGCGGATCTGCTTGCGGTCGAGCGCCTCGATCGCGTGGTCGGCGGTGTCGGTCTGGCGCAGCTCGTGGTCGGTCAGGGCGAGCATCCGGGCGACGTCCATCGCCACGTTGCCGTTGCCGATCACGACGGCGCGCTCGCAGGAGAGGTCGAACTCGCGGTCGGCGTAGTCGGGGTGGGCGTTGTACCAGCCGACGAAGGAGGTGGCGGCGTGGCTGCCGGGCAGGTCCTCGCCGGGGATGCCGAGCTGGCGGTCGGTCTCGCAGCCGACCGTGAAGACGATCGCGTGGTAGAGCCGCTCGAGCTCCTCGACCTCGACGTCATGGCCGATCTTGACGTTGCCGAAGAAGCGGAAGCCCTCCCGCGCCGCGGTTTTTTCGTAGACGCGGATCACGGACTTGATCTTCGGGTGGTCGGGGGCGACGCCGCCGCGGACCAGCCCGAACGGCGTCGGCAGGCGGTCGAACAGGTCGACCTGGGCGTGCAGGTCGCCGTCCTTGAGGATGTGCTCGGCGGCGTAGAAGCCTGAGGGGCCGGCGCCGACGATGGCGACGCGGAGGGGGGTCTCTTCGGTTCCGATCTTGCTCATGGGACGCAGCAGGATACGGAACTCGGCGACTCAGCCGAGGGCCGAGGCGCTGCTGGCGACGGCGCTGGGCGTGCCGTCGAGGGCGTCGAGCGCCTTGCGGACCGACATCGCCACGCAGGTGAAGATCGGCGTCTCCCGCTCGGTGTACTCGCTCGACTCGGTCGGCCGCAGCTCGTTGACGAGGTCGAGGAATTCGCCCGGGTCGTCGCCCTCGAAGCAGACGACGAACTCCTGGTCGTCGATCCCGTAGGAGTAGGTCGTGTTGATCGTGATCTCCGGGTAGCGGCGGCCGACCTCGATGTGGCTTTTCATGATCCGGCCGCGCTCCTCTGGCGCCAGCCCGTACCAGCGCCGCTGCTTGACCATCGGGTAGAGGAAGAGGTACTTGCGCTCGGAGGTGCAGATCTCCGGGCGGGCGTCCTCGGCCGAGTAGGGCGAGCGTTTGGTCATCGAGAGGAAGGAGTGGGGGGTGGTCGTCCACTTCGCGAGGCCGCTCTGGCCGAGGACGACGTGGAAGGTGTGGATGTCGTCCAGGTTCGGGCTCTGGCTGAGCAGGACCAGGTCGACGTCGCCGCGCGTTCCTATGGTTGAGTAGGCACGCAAAGAGCGGTCGACGCCGAAGTCCTCGCAGGCGGCGAGGAATTCCGCCTTGTCGGCCGCGCGAAGCTCCGGGTCCCGACGACGCCAGGCTGGATCGATCTTGAAAAACGAGAACTTGGCGAACGTGCGGTCGGCCATCGCGGTGACGATAGCGCTCGCCATGATCCTGGTTGTGGCGCCCACGGCCGCTGCGCGGTCTGCCCCCACGGCCCAACTGCTGCTCCTGCCCGCTGAGACGACGGTGGACGAGCTCGCCGAAGCGGGATTCTCCCCGGGCCTGATGAGCGCCGGGCTCGGCACCGTTCCGGCGGAGCAGACTTACCTCGACATCGGCCAGGGGAACCGCGTCTTCGACTCGCTCTACGACGATGACCTGCCGGCGCGAACGGGCTCTCGCGCAAGCTGGTGGCGGGCGGTGGTGGAAAGGGCGGAATCGGCGCCTGCAGACATCGTCCCCGGGCTTCTTTCGATGACCCTGCGGAAGGAAGGAGTCGGGGATGACTTCGAGATCCGCTCGACGCCTCCGGTCGAGGCGACGCCTCGAAGAGGAGAGCTCCTAATCGCGATCGCACAGCCGACCGGCAGGAGCGACGATCCACTGCCGATCGGGATCGCCGGCCGGGGCTTCGACGGCAACCTCACCTCGGACAGCACCCGCATCGACGGTTACGTGCTCTCGACCGACGTGGCGCCGACCCTGCTGCGGCACTTCGGTGCCGACGTGCCGTCGCAGATGACCGGGCAGCCGATCGAAGCCGTGGGATCGGTGGAGCCGGCGGCGATCGAATCGCTCGCTGCCCGCCTGGCGGTGATCTCTCATCGCCGTGGGCCGGTCGTCGGTCTCAACGTTGTGATCTGGCTGGTGGGGCTGGGGTTGGCCGCTCTTCTCAGCCGTGGCCGTCTCACCCGCCCCGCCGTGCGGGCCGTCGGGCTTGCGCTCGTCTACCTCCCGCTCGTCCTGCTCCTGGGAGCGGCGCTTGAACCGGGGGAAGCTTCCGAACGGCTGCTGGTGCTCCTGCTCGCGCCATTCCTGGCTGTAGCGACCCTTCTGCTCCTCCGCGGCTACCGTGCGCTCGCCGTCGCTTCGGGCCTGACCATTCTCGCCTACGCAAGCGACGTGATCGCCGGCTCGCCGCTGACTTCGCTCTCGTTGCTGGGTCCTAACCCTGGCCTCGGCGTCCGCTTTTACGGGATCGGCAATGAGCTGGAGGCTTTACTGGCGGTGCTGGTAACGGCGGGAGTGGGGGCAGCGCTGACGGGTTTCGCACCTGACTCGTCGCCTCGTCGATGTTCGCTCGCCTTTATCGCCGCCGGCCTGATCGCTGCCTTCGTCTTCGCCGCCGGTCGCTTCGGCGCCGACGTCGGCGCCGCGATCGTCCTCCCGGCCGGCGCGGCCGTCGCCGCCGTGACCATGGCTGGCCGCGGCAGGCGCCCGCTCCTCCTTGCCGCGGTGGTTGCTCCAGTCCTCGTTCTCGCCCTGCTCGCCCTCGTCGACCTACTCAGCGGTGCCAACGCCCACCTCACCCGCTCCGTCCTCGACGCTGGCGGGCTCGGCGACCTCGCCGACGTCGCCCAACGCCGGCTCCAGCTCTCGGCTCGCAGCTTTGCCCGCCCGGTCCTGCTCGCCTTCCTGCCACTGGTGCTGGGAGCAGCGGTTCTGGCATACCTGCGCCGAGACCGGCTGCGGGCTTGGTTGCGGGACGTGCCGTCAGTGCGCGCCGGTCTTGCCGGGGCCCTCGCCGCGACGGCAATCGGCACCCTCGCCAACGATTCTGGAGCGCTGGTGCTGGAGATTGGCGCCGCCTACCTCTTGGTCTTTACCGGTTTTGCCTGGGCGCAGAGTGCCGCAAATCGATGATCTACCCTTAACCACCCGTGCGCATAGGTCTCGTCTCGCCATATTCCTGGTCCTACCAGGGGGGCGTGAACCGGCACGTTGAGGCTCTCGCCGAGGAGTTCCTGCGGCGAGGCCACGATGTCCGTGTCCTCGCTCCCGTCGACCCTCCCGGGAGGGTCAGCCGCGCCCTGCACCGGGCGCAGGCCGAATTGCGGCAGCTGCCCGACTACCTGGTGCCGCTCGGCCGCACGATGGGCTTCGGCGCCAACGGCTCGGTCTCGAACCTGGCGCCGTTCCCGGCCGGTGGGGTGGTCGCGCCGCGGCGGCTGGTGCGAAGCGGCGATTTCGACGTCATCCATGTGCACGAGCCGATGGTGCCGCTAGTCGGCTGGAACGCGACGCTCGGCGCCCGCGACCCGATCGTCGGCACCTTCCACGCTTACTCGACCAAGGCGCTGCCCAACTACATTGCCACCGGCCTCGGTGCCCGCCGCGTGTTCAATCGCCTCTCGGCCCGGATCGCCGTCTCCGAAGCCGCCGCCTGGACTGGCCGGCGCTGGTACGGCGGCGAGTACACGATTATCCCCAACGGCGTTGACGTCGACGCGGCACCGAGCGGGTTGAAGCCGACCGGGGGGGACCTGGAGATCCTCTTCGTAGGCCGCTCGGAGGAGCGCAAGGGTCTGCCGATCCTGCTCACCGCTTTCAGCGCCCTGGTCGAGCACGTTCCCTGTCGGCTGACCCTGATCGGGGCGGAACGGGAGGATGTACTCCGCTACGTCGCCGACCCGGACCTCCTGCGCTTCATGGACCTTCGCGGCCGCGTCTCCCGCGAGGAGTTGTGGGCGGAGTTGCACCGCGCCGACCTGCTCTGCGCGCCCTCGCTTTCAGGCGAGAGCTTTGGCATGGTCTTGACCGAGGCCTTCGCAGCGGGGACGCCCGTGATCGCCTCGGCGATCGCTGGCTACAGCGACGTCGTCTCCGACGGCGTCGACGGCCTCCTCGTCCCGCCCGGCGACCCGCAGCGCCTCGCCGAGGAGCTGCAGCGGGTTCACTTCGAGCCGGAGCGGCTGCAGGCGATGGGCGAAGCAGCGCGCCGCAGCGCGCAAAGGTACGCGTGGCCGCGGGTTGCGGATCAGGTGACCGCGGTCTACGAGCGCGCGATTGAGGCCCCGAAGCCTGCCCTGGCGAGCGAGAAGTTCGCCCACTGGGCGGGGCTGCGGCCCGCTGACGGTGGCCCCAGGCGTCCCGCCGAGCGGCTGCCCTCGCTCGACCCCGCGCCCGCCCAGGTCGGCAACAAGGGCCGCGCCGTCGCCCGGCGCCTCGGGCTTGCCGTCGCCGGAGTGATGGGGGTCGGTCTCACCCTGCTCGCAGCCCAGAAGATCGGGATCGACAACGTCGTCGAAAGCATCGTCCGCTCGAACCTGACCTGGGTTCTGATCGCCTGTGCCCTGATGGCCAGCTCGCTCTTCTTCCGCGCCGCCTCCTGGTACTGGATTGCTCGCGCGGCCCTCCCCAACCGGCCGATCCGCCGCCGCGACGTCACCTCGGCGACGATGATCGGGGTGCTGATGTCGGCGACCCTGCCGGCTCGCCTGGGGGAGCCCGCCCGGGCGATGACGCTGGCCAGGCGCAGCGGCCGGATGCGGGAAACCTTCCCGGTCCTGCTGGGGACGCTGGTCTCGCAGACGATGCTGAACCTCGTTGCCCTGGTCCTGCTGGGGGTGATCATCGTCTCGACGACGCCGCTCTTCCACTCGGGAACGAAGCAGATCTTCGCCTTCAGCTTGGTGCCGCTGCTAGTCCTGATCGTCGTCCTCGTGGCGCCGCTGTTGATGCGGCGCAACGGCAACGGCCGCTTGGCACGCGTAGGCGCGACCGTCCACCGGGCGCTGATCCAGGTTCGGGCAGGTCTTGCGGTCTTCCGCGACCCCCGCCAAGGATCCGCCGCCGCTGCCGCGCAGCTCACCGCCTGGGCGATCCAGCTCGGCGCCTGCTGGGCACTGCTCTACGCGCTCGGACTCGACGGCCAGGCCGGGATCGGGGCAGCCGCGGCGGTTCTCTTTGCTGTCAACGTCACCGCGGTGGTGCCGGCGACGCCCTCGAACATCGGCGTCTTCCAGCTGGCGGTGATCAGCGTCCTCCATACCGGCTTCAGCATCAGCACCGCCGACGCGCTTGCCTACGGGGTGATCCTGCAGGCGGTCGAGATTGCCACCGCAGTCGCATTGGGCCTCCCCGCGCTGGTCCGCGAGGGCCTGACCTGGAGCGACTTGAGGGTACAGGCTGTTTCTGCAGCTCCGGTCCGACTCGACCCGAAGCCGCGTGCCCGGCCCAGCCAGCCGCGAGCTTAGGATGCCAAGGTTGGCTAAAGCATTAAAAAACTCTGTTGTATTGATTTAGAATGCGCAAGTAAGCGTGCCGCCACCATTCCCAGGCCGGCATCGCTGACCGAGAGGGAGCGAGGGCCGGCGCTGTCCATCCAACCGGCGTCAGGCCCCCCTTCTCGCTTTATTAAGCCGTAGCCGGATCGGCAAGGTTCCTTGACGGGTCCACAGTAATGTGCATAGAGTCGAGCAATCGGCCAACAACTCACGCGAACTGGGGGAAAGTGAGCCGTGAGATACGACTCGGCAGTGTTGGAGAGAGTCGCGCAGCGCTTCCGGCGCGACATGTGGGACTCGGTAGTTCCGGAAGCAATCTCCGAATCGGGGGTTGAAGTAGAGAGGTTCGGACCGGTGCAGGCGACCGCTTTCGGCGACCTGCCCGAGGTCCATCTGCTGCAGCAGATCCAGGGAGCGGCGGAGCCAGGCGCGATCGAGGGCGGCTATTTGGCCGCGGCGGTCGAATGGATGCGGGCGCGTGAAGTCGACTACCGGATTCCGGTGGCGGCGGGACGACCCGGAGCGCCGGAAGCCGAAGGATGGCTCGGGGAGCGAGGTTACGAGCGTGGTGCGGGCTGGGTGAAAATGGTCCGCGACGGCTCGCCACCCTACTTCGACGTCGATCCCGAGATCACGATCTACCGCCTTGGGCAGGATGAAGCCGAAGGCGAAGGTCTGAGCACGATCGCGGCGGAAGCCCTGGAGATGCCGTTGGTGGCGGGAACCCTGTTCTTCTCGCTGCCGCAGCGCAACGGCTGGCATTGCTACACCGCCGCCCTAGGACCGGAAGAGGTGCCCGTCGCCACCGGTTCGATGCTGATCGTCGACGGGGTGGCCCAGTTGGGTGCCGGGACGACGCTGGAGCATGCCCGCGGGCATGGCTGCAACGCGGCCCTGCTCCACCGGCGCCTGCTCGATGCCCATCGGGCGGGATGCCACACCATGTTCGTCGAGGTCGGCGAATGCGATCTGGGCTCGTGGTCGGCGATCACCCGCAACCTGCGGCGGGCCGGCTTCGAAGAGGCCTACGAAGGTCGCAACTGGCAGCGCCCGGCGCTGCATCCAGCGGAAGTTCCGCACCGCTTCAGCGGCTGAGCTCGGGGGCCGGGGACGCTTCGGCGTCCTCGCCCTCGTCGCCGGAGTCCGGCTCGGACTCCGGCGGCAGCTCGCCGCCGCGCGCGGTGCCGGCGATCAACTCGTCTGGCGTCTTGTCCTCGGGGATGAAGCCGGACTTCATCCCGAAGTACACGGCCTGCGGGTGGTGGGCGACGATCGCCACCGTCGATTGCTCGGGCGTCACCGCATAGCCGCCGGAGAGGGTCATCCCGATCTTTTCCAGGTCGAGCAGGCGCCAGACCTTCTCGTGCTCGGACTGGTCCGGGCAGGCTGGGTAGCCCCAGGAGTAGCGGCGCCCCTGGTCGAGCTCGATCTCGAGCTGACGGCGCGCCTCGGAGTGCAGCCACTCGGCCAGGCCCTCCGCGGACTGAACGCCGAGGCCGTGGACGTAGAGCTGCTCGGCGAACTCGCCTTCGGCCTCGAGTTTTTCGATCAGCTCGGTCACCTCCGGTCCGACCGTCACCCCCTGCAGGGCGACGACGTCGCGTTCGCCGGAATCGAGCGGGCGGTAGAAGTCGGCGAGGCAGATCCGGTCGTGCCGCGGCTGGCGCGGGAAGACGAGTCGCTCGAGCTCGCGCTCGGGATCCTCGGGGTCGAAGACGACCAGCTCGTTGCCGTCGGCGTTGCAGGGGAAGTAGCCGAGGCGGGCCCGCGGGTGCAGGTAGTCCTGCTCCCGCCACATCCGCTCCAGCCGCGCCGCGAAGCCTTCGTCTTCGTCGTTCCCCTCGACCAGTTCGCGCCAGGCCTCGCCCTTGACCCCGCGCCCGCCCCAGTGCAGCTTGAAGAGGACGTGGCGGTCGAGGTAGGGGTAGACCTCTTCGAGATCCACCTCGAGCTCGCGCACGCCCCAGTAGGGGGGCTGCGGGATTGGCACGTCGGTGCGGGCGGCGGAGCGGACGCTGTCGTCCGTGGTCGGCGGCGCGTCGTCGACCACGACCGGCTTCTCGCGCAGCTGCTTGGCCTCGGCCTTGATTCGCTCGACCAGGGAGGCGCGGGCGTCCGAGTCGACCAGGGCGTCCATCGTGTCGAGTCCCTGGAAGGCGTCCTTGCAGTAGAAGACGCCGGGCTCGTAGACCTCGTCGGACTCTTTCCCCTTCGGGTAGAGCGTGCGGCGGCCGAAGTCGCGGTTGATCGCGGCGCCGCCGATCAGGACCGGGAAGTCGAGGCCGCGCTGGTGCAGCTCGGCGATGCAGGTCGGCATCTGCTTCGAAGTCGAGACGAGCAGCGCCGAGAGGCCGATCGCGTCGGCGTCGTTCTCCACGGCGGCCTCGATGATCGTGTCGACCGGGACCTGCTTGCCGAGGTCGATCACGGTGTAGCCGTTGTTGGTGAGGATCGTGTTGACGAGCGACTTGCCGATGTCGTGGACGTCGCCGAAGACGGTCGCGATCACGACCTTGCCCTTGGTGTGGCCCTCGATCCGGTCGAGGTGGTTCTCCAACTGCGCCACCGCCCGCTTCATCACTTCCGCCGATTGGAGGACGAAGGGCAGGATCAGTTCGCCGGCGCCGAATTTGTCGCCGACCTCCTTCATTGCCGGCAGCAGCACCTCGTTGAGGGTGGGGACGGCACCGATCTTCTCGACCGAGCGCTCGATCTGGTCCTCGACCCCGTCCTTCTTGCGGCGGAGGATGTGCCAGTGCAGGGCCTCCTCGGGCTCCATCCCGGCGGTGGGATCGGTGGTCTCGGCTTCCGTCTCCTCGCCCTTCGACTCGAAGTGGGCGATGAAGC
Organism: Solirubrobacterales bacterium; assembly: GCA_035535295.1. Taxonomy (GTDB): domain Bacteria; phylum Actinomycetota; class Thermoleophilia; order Solirubrobacterales; family 70-9; genus VAYN01. The sequence goes on along the minus strand of DATLQI010000020.1, from coordinate 2,111 downwards.
GCTCGAGTGCGTCCTCGCGGCGGTTGAAGACGAGGTCGTCGGTCAGCTCCCGCTCCTCGTCCGGGATCTCGCTGTAGGGGGTGATGTGGTTGGGGTTGACCATCGCCAGGTCGAGGCCGGCCTCGACGCAGTGGTGGAGGAAGACGCTGTTCAGCACCGCGCGGGGGCGGGGCGAGACGCCGAAGGAGACGTTGGAGACGCCGAGCGAGGTCTTGACGCCGGGGATCTCGGCCTTGATCCGGCGGATCCCCTCGATCGTCTCCACCGCCGAGGGCTTCCACTCCTCGTCGCCGGTGGTGAGGGTGAAGGTGAGGGCGTCGAAGATCAGCGCCTCGGGATCGAGGCCGTGCTCCTCGCAGGCGATCTCGCGGATCCGTTCGGCGATCTCGACCTTGCGCTGGGCCGTCTTCGCCATCCCGACCTCGTCGATCGTCAGGGCGATCAGCGCCGCCCCGTGCGCCTTCGCCAGCGGGATCACGACGTCGGCCTTGTCGCGGCCGGCCTCGAGGTTGATCGAGTTGACGATCGCCCGGCCGGGGATCGTCTCCAGGGCGGCCTTGATCACCTCGGGCTCGGTCGAGTCGACCTGGATCGGCGCCGGCTGGGTCAGCGAGATCCGCTTGACGACGGCGCTCATCTGCTCGTCCTCGTCCTGGCGCTCGGTCAGGGCGACGCAGGTGTCGAGCACGTGGGCGCCGCCTTCGACCTGGTCTTCGGCGACCTGGACGAGGCCGTCGTAGTCGTCGGCCAGCAGCAGTTCCTTGGCTTTTTTCGAGCCCTGCGAGTTGACGCGCTCGCCGACCAGGGTCGGGCGCGGCTCCTGCACCAGTGGGGTCGAGGTCATCATCGAGGAGACCTCGATCGGTCCCGGCCCCGGCCGCTCGCCGGGGACCTTGCCGTCGACCCGCTCGCGGATCGCGGCGACGTGCTCGGGCGTGGTGCCGCAGCAGCCGCCGACGATGCCAACGCCGTAGCGCTCGACGAACTCGCCCAGCGTCGCCGCCAGGGGCTCGGGCTTTTCCGGGAAGATCGTCTCTCCGTCGGGGCCCTGCAGCGGCAGCCCGGCGTTGGGGATGCAGTGGACAGGGACCGTGCTGGTCTCGCCGAGGAAGCGGATCGCGTCGCGCATGTCCTCGGGCCCGGTCGAGCAGTTGAGCCCGATCACGTCGACCTCGAGCGCGGTCAGCGTCGTCAGCACCGACCGGATATCGGTGCCGAGCAGCATCTTGCCGCCATTCGGCAGCAGCGAGACGCTGCACTGGATCGGCAGCGCCCGGCCGGTCGCGGCGAAGGCCTCGCGGGCGCCGAAGATCGCCGCCTTGACCTCGAGGATGTCCTGCGCGGTCTCGATCATGATCAGGTCGGCACCGCCCTCGACCAGGCCGCGGGCCTGCTCGGCGAAGACTTCGACCAGGCGGCCGAAGGAGATGTCGCCCAGCGTCGGGTCCGTCGAGGCCGGGAGGAACCCGGTCGGCCCGATCGAGCCGGCGACGAAGCGCTCCTCGCCGGCGGCCTTGCGGGCGATTTCCGCCGCTTTCGTGTTGATCTCGAGCGTGTGCTCGCCGAGCCCCCACTCCTCGAGCTTCAGCCGCGACCCCTGGAAGGTGTCGGTCTCGACCACCTCGGCCCCGGCCTCGAGCATCGAGCTGTGGACCCCCTCGATCACGTCGGGCCGGTTCAGGACCAGCGCCTCGTGGCACTTCCCCTCGAGCCCGCCGTAGTCCTCCTGCGTGAGGTCGAACATCTCCAACGTCGCGCCCATGCCGCCGTCGAAGACGACGACCCGCTCACGAGTAGCAGCTATGTAGTCGCGCTCAGCCATGAACCTAAAGAGGCTACCGAGCCGTTCTTCTTGAGTTCCGGCAGGGGAGGAGGTGGGGTACCCCTGCTCGGAGCACCTCCGCCGAGAGGATCGCCCCCTGCTGACGCCACAGAGCTCTCGGCTCGGCTCCATGCTGAGTACCGATCAGGGGTACCCCACCTCCTCCCGGATCGCAGCCTCTTCGCGAGACCGCAAAAACCATTCCTCAAGGTGGGTTTTTGCGGTCTCGCTGAATGGCGTGCGCTGAAAACGCTTTGGGGGAGGGGTGTGGGGGGGGGGGGGGGGGGGG